>NZ_DAIESY010000042.1:0-63861 GCF_027346185.1 Halothiobacillus sp. | reverse complement strand
ACCGAAAACGCCCCGCCGGGGAAACGGGCCTGGTATGGCATGTTCCCGCAATTGGGTGCGCCCATCGGCTTCATACTTTCCAGCGGCACCTTTGTGCTGCTCACCGCATTCCTGACCGACCAGCAGTTTTTCGATTTCGGTTGGCGCATCCCTTTTCTTGCCAGCGCGGCACTGGTGATTGTGGGGTTGTACGTCCGACTGAAAATCACCGAAACCCCTGCGTTCCAGGAAGTGGTCGAGCAAAACACGCGGGTTAAAACACCGATTGCCACGGTATTCAAGAGCCACTGGAAACCCGTGATTGCGGGCACGGTCATCGCACTGGCCACATTTGTCACGTTCTACCTGATGACCGTGTTCGCATTGACCTACGGCACAGCAAAGAACGGCCTGGGTTACAGTCGTGAGACTTTCCTGTTCGCCCAACTGTTCGCCGTGCTGTTTTTTGCGCTCACCATTCCCATTTCCAGCCTGATTGCGGATCGCTTCGGTCGCCGTTTGACGCTGATCGTGGTGACGCTGGGGATCTTCCTGTTCGGCTTTGCGCTGGCTCCACTGTTCGGTTCCGGCAATCTGACGGGCGTTGTGGTGTTTCTGGTGCTGGGACTAGGGCTGATGGGGTTGTCCTACGGTCCGCTCGGCACCCTGCTTTCCGAACTTTTTCCCACAACAGTTCGTTATACCGGCACCTCAATGGCCTTTAACTTATCGGGGATTTTTGGCGCCTCGCTCGCACCTTATGCCGCCACCTGGCTTGCCAGCCACTATGGGCTCAACTATGTCGGCTACTACCTCTCGGCCGCAGCCGCGCTGACCTTGCTCGGCCTGTTCTCCATCAAGGAGACTAAGGACGAGGCATTCCGCTGAACAGCAAACGGGGGCGTTTACCCCCCGAGGCAACAAAGGAAACTCAAGCCGATACTTACTGAGAAGCGGCCTGCCCGGTAATCACGGGGATCAACATCGACGCCGGACGATAACCCGGCACCGCGCTGCCGTCCGGCAGGATGATATAGGGCGTGCCACTCATGCCCAACTGCTCTGCCAACGCCATGTTCGCGTCGATCATGCTGTCCTTGCAGGCGTCACCCGACAAGGGCTGGCGCGCCATCGCGATATCAACGTTCTTGATCTTGTCCTTGCTGCACATGATCTGCGAGGACTCGACATAGCCCGGCGAGTCGTTGCCTGCACGGGGCGTCAGGATGGTTTGCACCTCGATACCGGCTTTTTGCAGGGCCGGGATTTCTTGGTGCAGCTTTTCACAGAACGGGCAAGTCGGATCGGTCAGAATGGTGACCGTGCCCTTTTTGGCGCCGTCGGCCGCAAAAATGACCTTGTGATCGGCCGGCACGGTTTTCAGTAGCGCGACGCGCTCTTGATCCCGGACTTTTTCGGTCAGATTGACCTGATTCTTGAGATCCAGCAGATTACCGGCAAACAGGTAGCGTCCGTCGGCAGTAACGTAGGCAATCTGCCCTTTGGAGACGATCTGGTAGATCCCTTTGATGGGCGTGGGTGCCACGCTGTCGATCGGCAGTTGGGCCATCGATTGAGCCAACTCCTTGCGGATCGTCTGCTCGTCACCGGCCTGATCGGCCCGTGCCATCGAAACGGATGCCATCACGGTCGAGGTGGCCATCACCCCCAAAAACAGGGCGCGGAAAGTCACGGAACGGGAAAAACTCATGTCAGATCACTCTAAATAAAAACCAAGGTAAAAATCTGGAATCAGCATAGCTTATCCACGGGGATGATGCTGCGCGTGCAATGCCTTAAGACGCGTGGTCGCCACGTGGGTATAAATCTGCGTGGTCGATAGATCCGCATGTCCCAACAGCATCTGCAATACCCGCAAATCCGCCCCGTGGTTCAGCAAGTGGGTCGCAAAGGCATGACGCAGGGTATGCGGCGAGGGCAGCCGCGCCAAGCCAGCCTGGAGCGCGTGGTGCTTGATTCGGTACCAGAACGCCTGACGCGTCATACCATTGCCGCGCTCGGTGACGAAGACGTTCGCGGACTCCCGTCGCCCCAGCAACGCGGGTCTCGCCTCGCGAAGGTACCGACTCAACCAAACGATCGCCTCATCGCCGATGGGCACCAATCGATCCTTGTTGCCCTTCCCCGTCACGCGCAACACACCCTGCACGAGGTTGATCTGACCAAATTGCAGGCCGATGAGTTCCGTCACACGCAGGCCACTGGCATACAGCAATTCCAGCATCGCCCGATCCCGAAGCCCGATGGGCTCGGACACATCCGGCGCGTCGAGCAGACGCTCGACCTCGTTTTCCGAAAGCGCGTAGGGCAATGCGCGCGGCAAACGAGGCGCGGCCAAGGCGGTGGTCGGATCATCCGTGCGCAAATTCTGTTGGCGCAACCAGCCGAAAAACCGCTTCAAGGATGAGCGCAAACGGGCGATTGAGCGCGCCGATTGACCGGAACTCATCCGCTCACCCAGCAGCCGGGGCAGATCCTCTGCCGAGGCTTCGTTCAGTCGCAAACCGGCGCGCTGCCACTCCAGCGCGGCCAGGCGCAAATCGCTGCGGTAGGCGCTCTGCGTATTTTTGCTCAAGCCCTCTTCCAGCCAGAGCGCGTTGATGAATTCGTCGATCAGCCGTGCCGTATCCTCATGCAAGACACGCTCATGTGTTTCATGCCGGGTTGGCGCACTCAACGCAAGCCCCCTCGATCAATCATCGGCAAGACACGCCCGAAAGGCGGTGGTTGCACTGCCGCAGTCCGCCCGCGAGTGGCACGCAACAGAGCAGACGGCACGAGCCAGAACACAGGGAAATGCGGCGCTTGCTCGGGATACTGCCCAATAAGATCGGTGCAATAGACCAAGGCATCCACACCGGAATCGCCATGCAAACGGGAAAACACCGGACGAAAATCTGTCCCGCCACCGCCCGTTTCCGGCAATGTCAGCGCACCCGACAGTATCCGATCGTCATGAATCCGGTTATCGCAGGTCAACAGGCGCAACTGCATATTCACCTTCCCCCGGAGTTGTTCCGCGTCAAACAGAAATTGCCGCACCCAAGCCGGATCAATCGAACCACTGACATCCAGCGCCAACACCAGATTGAGCCTCTTCCCCGCCAGGCGGGGCAAAATGAACGGCTCTACCTGCCGACGCGACGGACGATCGAACTGCCAGCGTTGATAAACACGCGATACAAGCCACAACGCCAGCACCGCGCGCCAGTCGGTCGCATCATCCCGCGTTATCGGCGCGCCAGCCGAGCCCTTGAAACCAGAGAATGATCGACCATCGGTGGATTGCCGCGCCGCTACCACCTTGGCGGCCTGCTGGGCATCGAAATCGATCGGTTCATCGGAATCATCTTCTGCCATGGACGAAGTCATATCACAAGATGCGGCTGCGTCCCGTGACGTGCTTCCCGCCGGCTCGGCGCGAGCCTTGTGGTTTTCGCCCGGCAGTTGAACGGGCACATCGGCCCAGGTTCCATGATGATCATCATGCCAACCGGCCGCCTCAGGGGACACACCCAGAGAAACCAGAAAATCGGTTGCCTCAACATCAAGCCGCGCATCAACGGCAGCCGGATGCCAGCGCCAGGTGCGATGCCCCAACGCCGCATGCGCCGCCAGGTGTAAAAGCGCATGGTGTAACTCTTGCGTGCTTGCTTGCGCCAGCCAGTCCTGCCGCAGCACCACAACGCGATCTGCCAGCCCGACCGCCCCACCCTGCCGCACCACCAAAGAGTGTTCAGGCAAGGCACGGATCAAGGCGGGCCAACGAACCGCCATCGCCCGTCGTGCCAGATGCCAACGGGTTTCATCCGGCACTTGGAGCCGCTACAAAACTTTCGACAGGGGCCTTGGCACCACGCACACTCACCCAGTTCGAAAAGGCGGGCTCATCGAACAACCGATCCCCTTCGATCTGATGCAGTTGTTCGATCAAACTGAAACTGAGGCGATCATCCGGCAACTCAACCGCCAGTTTCAGCGCCTCGTCGGAACGGATCCGCCCCTGATTCCGGGCTGCCACAATGGCCCGGACCGCATCCATTTGCGCGGACACATCGGTCAGTTGCGCCAGACTGCCCGGCTCATTCAACCAACCGGCGACCGAGAATCCCTCTTGTTCGCCGCTGCCAACAAATTCGGCCAACGCCGCAGCCGCCTCGCGTCCCACACAGGCCGCGATATGAATCAGGGTTGTTTCATCGAGCCCGGAAGAACCCGCCCCAGTCAGAGTGGGCAGGGCGCGCCGCTTGATCACCCGATCGGCAAACATCCAGCTACGCGGGCTGGGGAACGCCTTGACCTCCGGCTCCGGTAGAAACCGCGCCAACCAGTGCGGCTGTTCGGCCATAAAATCCCGCAGCACGGGCTCAATACCCTGCCGCGCAGCCCACGCCAGCCAGGCATCGGCATCGGCCTGTAGTTCCACATGCATGAACCGGTTGGCCAATGGCGCAGGCATCACGTAGGTAATGCCCCGATCATCGAGGCGGTTGCCCGCAGCCACGATGCTCCAGCCTTCAGGCAGGCGGTAAGCGCCCAAGCGCCGATCCAGAATCAATTGATAAGCCGCTGCGGCCACAGGCGGCGGTGCCGCATTGATTTCGTCCAGAAACAATACGCCACGCGGGCCATCGCGGGATTCATCCGGCAGCTCATCCGGCGGTATCCAGCGGACCTTGCCGTTGTCGTGCAAGGGGATGCCGCGCAGGTCGGTGGGTTCGAGCTGGGAAAGCCGCAGGTCGATCAATGGATAACCCTGCACCGCCGCCGCCTCGCGCACGAGATCCGATTTACCGATTCCCGGCGCACCCCAGATCATCAAGGGTACCGCCCACGCTGGAGCGGTCAGTGTCTCGGATAGCAATTCGGCCAATGCGGGGGCATCGAGCGCGGGGATGGTTTGTTCAAAACTCATGGTCAAAACTCATGTTCAATAATCAGGGTTAACTCAATTGAATCTGCACGATTCTGGGGGTATCTGGTAAGCCAACTATGGTCAATGAGGCCCGCATTTGGCAAAATCACGGGTTCACTCATACAGGTCGCGTTATTCGCAGCGGACCGATGCAGAAAGCCAGTCAAAGAAACTCAGGGGTATGTCATGAATAATCTCGAATCGATTCTAACGGAAAACAGGGTATTTCAACCCAACCCCGAGTTTGCCGCCCTCGCACGCATTGGTTCCCTGGATGCCTACAATGCACTCGTCGCCGAAGCCCAGAGCGACTATGAAGGCTTCTGGGCTCGACAAGCCCGCGAGTTCGTGACCTGGGACACGCCGTTTTCCACGATTCTCGACGATTCGAATGCCCCGCACTATCGCTGGTTTACCGATGGCAAACTCAATGCGTCGGTGAACTGCATCGACCGTCACCTGCCCGCCAAGGCACAGAAAGTGGCGATCATTGCCGAAGCGGACGACGGCAGCGTGCGGGAAATCACCTATCAGCAGTTGCACGATGAAGTCGCCAAACTTGCCAATGGCATCAAATCGCTCGGTATCACCCAAGGCGACCGCGTGATTATCTACATGCCGATGATCCCCGAAGCCAGCATCGCCATGCTCGCCTGCGCGCGGATTGGCGCCATTCACTCGGTCGTATTCGGCGGCTTCTCGGCCGAAGCGCTGCGTGATCGCATCAACGACACAGGCGCCCGCATGGTCATTACGGCCGACGGTGGCATGCGTGGCGGACGAACCGTTCCACTCAAGTCCGCCGTCGACAAGGCGCTCGAAGCCGGATGCCCCAGCGTGGAGAAAGTCGTGGTATTCGAGCGCCTCGGCAATGCCGCGCTCAACGCCGGCACAGATGTCGCCTGGAGCGCGCTTACAGCCAGCCAGTCAACCACCTGCGACCCCGTGATGGTGGAAGCCGAACACCCGCTTTTCCTGTTGTACACCTCCGGCTCCACCGGCAAACCCAAGGGCGTACAGCACGCTACCGGCGGCTTCCTCGTCAATGCGGCGCTGACCAATGCCTGGGTATTCGACCTGAACGACGACGATGTGTACTGGTGCACCGCCGATGTCGGCTGGATCACCGGCCACAGCTACGTTACCTACGGACCGCTGGCGCTGGGTGTTACTCAAGTCATGTTCGAAGGCATCCCCTCTTACCCGGACGGTGGACGTTTCTGGCAGATGATCGAACGCCACAAAGTTTCCGTGTTCTACACCGCGCCGACCGCCATTCGCGCCCTGATGAAGCTCGGCGATGACGTTCCGGCCAAATCCGACCTTTCCAGCCTGCGTCTGCTCGGCACCGTGGGTGAACCCATCAACCCCGAAGCCTGGATGTGGTATCACCGCGTAATCGGCGGCGAGCGCTGCCCGATTGCCGACACCTGGTGGCAAACAGAAACCGGCGCACACATGATTGCGCCATTGCCCGGTGCCATCGCGACCAAACCCGGCTCCTGCACACGTCCTCTGCCCGGCATCATCGCGGACATCGTCGATGACGAGGGCAATCCCGTGGGCCACAATCAGGGCGGGAATCTGGTCATCAAGAAGCCATGGCCTTCGATGATTCGCACCATCTGGGGTGACGACGCGCGCTTCAAACGCGGTTATTTCCCTGAGAAGCTCAAGGGATATTACCTCGCCGGTGACTCCGCCCGCCGTGATGACGATGGCTATTTCTGGATCATGGGTCGTATCGATGACGTATTGAACGTTTCCGGCCATCGCCTCGGTACTATGGAAATCGAATCGGCGCTTGTCGCTCACCCGCTGGTTGCCGAAGCAGCCGTGGTCGGCAAGCCGCACGACATCAAAGGCGAATCGATCGTCGCCTTCGTCGTCTGCAAGGGCGATCGGCCACAAGGCGACGCAGCCGATGCCATGGTCAAGACCCTGCGCGACTGGGTCGCCGAGCAAATTGGCCCCATCGCGAAACCTGATGACATCCGTTTTGGCGATAATCTACCCAAAACCCGCTCGGGGAAAATCATGCGCCGGTTGTTGCGCGGCATCGCCATCGGCGAACTCCCGCAGGGCGACGTTTCCACACTGGAAAATCCCGCCATTCTGGAGCAACTGCTCGGTAAGTAATTCACAACAAAGGGAGCCAAATGGCTCCCTTTTTTTCATAGTGCAAATTTGTCATAGTGCAAAATCACTAACCCGTACCACAGCACAGGAAGCCTTAGTCGTGCCCACTTCAGATAAATCCACCCCCCGCACTGTCAAAGTCTGGGATCTGCCCACCCGCCTATTCCACTGGTTGCTCGTGATCGGTATTTTCGCGATGTGGTTTACTGCCGATATCCTCGATCGGCTCGGCCTGCACATGACCATCGGTTATGCGCTGATCGGTTTGATCGTGTTTCGACTCGTTTGGGGCATCATCGGCAGTGATACGGCGCGCTTCAGCCATTTCGTCCATCATCCCAGGCATATCATTGCGTACATCAAGGGCGCCCATAAAGGCATATGGCTGGGTCACAACCCGCTCGGTGCGCTGTCCGTTCTGGCGATGATCATCTCGATCCTGGTTCAACTGGGCACCGGGCTGTTCGCCAATGACCAGATCTACAATGAAGGCCCTTTTTCAGGATATGTTTCTGAAAATACGCAGGATTTTCTGACGTACATCCACGACGTCAATTTCAACATCCTGCTGGGTCTGATTGCCCTGCACCTCTTGGCCATTGCCTTCTATCAATTCAAAAAACACGAACCCTTGGTTCAAGCCATGATTACCGGCAAGCGCGCGCTCAAACCCGATGAAACGGTGCAGAATCCCAATCTACACTTCGCCGGCTGGCTTGCCTTTGTTATTGCCACCATCATCGGTGTTGGCGTGTGGTATCTGGTGAGCTACCGCGCACCAATGGTTGCGGGCTGGTTGGGGCTGCATTGAAACCGCGCCAATAGTTTGCCATCGAGCACACCTTGCTCGAAGACTTGCGAGCACATCACCCCTCATTGCCCCCGTCGATAACGGCCGTGCGATACGTTGCTGCGATCAACCGTGGCGGGATAACATCAGCTCATCATCCGGATAATCGAATTAGGCATAATCGAAGCATCACCGTCCAACGAGCACAACTGGCGGCGCAGCTATTCGAATCGGGCAGAAATGCCTCGACTGAAATAAACACAACCCGATAGTAGTAACCATAAAAAAACCCGCCACATTGGGCGGGTTTTTTTGCGAGCCCGGCAAGCGGGCTCTGCGGATAATTAACGCTTGGAGAACTGAACCGCGCGACGTGCTTTACGCAGGCCGACTTTCTTACGTTCCACTTCACGCGCATCACGAGTCACAAATCCAGCGGTACGCAGCTTGCCACGGAAGCTTTCATCGTACTCCATCAATGCACGGGTCAGGCCGTGACGAATCGCACCTGATTGACCGCTGGGGCCGCCACCGGCCACGGTGCAGAACACATCGAAGCGGTCACCCACTTCGAGCAGTTCCAAAGGCTGACGAACGACCATGCGTGCCGTTTCACGACCGAAGAAGTCTTCGATGGTTTTACCGTTGATGGTGATCGTGCCGTTACCAGGACGAAGAAAAACCCGTGCCGCAGATGTTTTGCGACGACCGGTACCGTAATTTTGGGTGACTGCCATGACTGATGATTCTCCGATCAGATATCAAGCGGTTTGGGTTGCTGCGCCGCGTGATTGTGTTCACCACCGGCATATACTTTGAGCTTGCGGAACATGTCGCGACCCAGCGGGTTCTTGGGCAACATGCCTTTGACCGCCATTTCGATGACGCGCTCAGGCGCACGTTCGATCATTTTCTCGAACGTGAAGTGCTTCATGTTACCGATGAAGCCCGTATGGAAGTGGTACATCTTGTCTTGCGCTTTGTTGCCGGTGACTTTGACGTCTTTCGCGTTGACGATGATGATGTAATCGCCGGTATCCACATGCGGCGTGAATTCAGCTTTATGCTTGCCACGCAGGCGACGCGCCACTTCAGTCGCCAAGCGGCCGAGGGTTTTGCCTGATGCGTCGATCACAAACCAGTCGCGCTTGACTTCTGCCGACTTGGCGGAAAATGTTTTCATTTATATAGCTCCCAAAGAAGCGAAAAGAGTGCCGAAAAACGGACATTAATTCAAAGAGGCGGCGATTCTAGCGAAACATGCCGCCACTGACAAGTGATTCTGATGCCGAATTCGACATTTGGTGATGAACCGGGTTTCTTCCGACAAGTTTTGTGGGCAAAAAAAGAGCCGACGCAAGGGCCGGCAACAAGAACCACCAAAGGAAATCAGCAATTAACGGTATTAGAATAAACTAAAATACTCAAGGATTGCAAGTATATTTCACTGTGCTCCTTCCGGCCAGCTGCACAACTTGCCTCGAATAGTGCCGCATGGTTTGATGCGAGCATGAACACGCCGACAGATTCCACCGACCGCTCAAACGCAAAGATGCGCATCAAACACCATGCGCTCGACTGTGTGATGTGCGGCATCTGCGTCCCCCACTGCCCCACCTTTGCCCTGTCTCACAATGAAGCGGACGGTCCGCGCGGGCGCATCAGTCTCGCACTCGGTTTGGCGAGCGGCACACTCGCGCTCGATGCGGGCGTGGTGGCACATCTTGATGGTTGCCTTACCTGCCACGCCTGTGAATCGGTTTGCCCTTCGCTCGTTAATTATGGCGAACTGATCGACGAAGTTCGCGACGCACTGGCACACGATGAATTCGCATCAGCGACAGCCAATACACGACCGCGAGCCGCCTTCAAACGCTGGATTTGGTTGCGTCACCATGTATTGAGTCAGAGACAGTTCTTCGGTGCAGTTTGGACTGCGCTCTCCCTGCTTGACCGATTAAAGGTAACCGACATGATTCGTCGCTTTGGCGGACGAACGGGGCAAATCCTGCCGCCCGTTCTTCCCAGGCGATTCCGTCCGAATGGCAGGATAGGCACCGCCCCCGCGCCAGAGGCCACGACCAAAACCGTCGGGCTTTTCATCGGCTGCACCGGCGAGGCATTAAATAGTGATGCCGTGCGTGCCAGCATCAAAGTGCTCAATGCCCTGGGTTATGCGGTGGAGATACCCACCGATCAAGTTTGCTGCGGCGCCATGCACCAACACGGCGGCGATATCTCGGAGGCTACCCGTCTGCGTGCGGCAAACCGCACGGCATTTGCTGACAGGAACTTAAGCGCCATCGTCGTCATCGGCACTGCCTGCGCCAGCGAACTTCAGCGAGAGCAAAATAATGTGCCCTTTGTGGAAATCACCGATTTCCTCGCCCAAGTTCCCGATGACCAATGGCCCCAGTTGCAACCAATCCCGGCGCGCGTGGCCATTCATTTACCCTGCAGCCAGACCCGCGTGCTCAAACAACCTCGCAGCACCGAGCGACTGTTGCAAAGAGTCCCGGAGTTGAATCTCGTACCACTGGCCAACAATGACCGCTGCTGTGGGGCGGCCGGAATGCATGTATTAATGTATCCCGATCAGGCCGACGCACTGCGCGCACCGAAACTCGATGAAATTGAACAACTGGATCCCGATTTTTTGGTTTCGGCCAATATTGGCTGTGCAACGCATATCGCTGTCGGGCTGGGTTCACCCGTTTTGCATCCGGTGGAATTAATCGCCCGGGCAATACCGACACACTAAGGATCAAACCTCATGGTCAAAATCAGTATTTTTTACCCGAATCGGCCCGATGGGCGATTTGACATGGCCTACTATCTGGAACGCCATATCCCGATGACGCTCGAACTGGTTGGCAAGCACCCGGGCTACCGTCGCGTGACGATCGACGAAGGCATGGGTGGGGAAAAACCGGGAAGTCCGGCCACCTATGCCGCGATCTGTCACTTTGAATTTGATTCAAAAGACTCGTTTCTTGCTGCTTTTGAACCGCACTGGCCGGTAATCGAAGCAGATGTACCAAACTACACCAATATCGAACCGGTCCTTGAGTTTTACCGGATGGTATCGATCTGATCTTACGATCCGCGAATCTCGAAGTCGTAGGTAATATCCACGCTGTTTTTCAGCATCGCCGAAACCGAGCAGTACTTCTCTGCCGAGAGTTTGACCGCGCGTTCGACCTGTTTCGGATCAAGCCCCGAACCTTTGACGACATAATGCACATGAATCTTGGTGAATACCTTGGGCGCGGCCACATCGGCGCGTTCGGCATCGAGCTCGATCCAGCAGTCTTCGACCGGCTGGCGTTGTTTGCCAAGAATGACCATCACGTCGATGGCGGTACAACCGCCCAGCCCCATCAGCACCATTTCCATGGGCCGCGCGCCCAGATTCCGCCCGCCGATATCCGGCGAACCATCGAGCATGATGCCGTGCCCGCTATCGGATTCGGCCATGAAGGCCATGCCTTCGACCCATTTCACCCGTGCTTTCATTTGCTTGTTCCTCCAAAAAGATGGTGCAGCGCCACGCCCGGATCGTCGGCGCGCATGAATGCTTCACCGACCAAAAAGGCATGCACATGATTACTGCGCATCCGCTCGACATCGGTTGGCGATAGGATGCCGCTCTCGGTAACGACCAGAATATCCGGTGGAATCTGGCTCAATAGTTCAAGCGTGGTGTCGAGCGTGACGTCGAACGTACGCAGATCGCGGTTGTTGATGCCCACCATGTCGATGCCCAGAGCCAGGGCGCGTTGCAGTTCGTTGGCATCATGCACCTCGACCAGCACATCCATGCCCAGATCGGTCGCTTGCTTATGCAGGGCTGCCATTTCGCTATCGCTTAATGCGGCAACGATCAGCAAAATGCAGTCGGCACCCATCGCACGCGCTTCGACCACCTGATATTCATCGACCATGAAGTCCTTGCGGAGCACCGGCAACCGGCAGGCCGCGCGCGCTTCACGCAGATAGTCTTCATTGCCTTGAAAAAAATCATGATCGGTCAGCACGGATAAACAGGCGGCACCACCCGCTTCGTATTGCCGGGCGATTTCGGCCGGGTGGAACGGGTCACGCAGCACGCCCCGGCTGGGGGAGGCTTTCTTCACCTCGGCTATGACAGCGGCTTGACCTGCAGCAATCTTTCGGCGCAATGCAGCGACAAAACCACGCGGCGCATCCGCCTCACGAGCCAACAGCGCCAGCTCCGTCAGCGGGAGAATCGCGCTGCGCTCGGCCACTTCGGCCCATTTTCGAGCGATGATTTTTTTCAGAATGTCGGGTGTATCAGTCATGTGTGGAATTCCGGCAGGCCTGGGTTTTGGCAATCAGGGCATCGAGTTTAGCCAGTGCGGTACCAGATTTCAGAATCGCCTGCGCACGGGCAATGCCCTCTGCCAATGTATCGGTCAGGTCGGCGGCGTAAATCGCCGAACCAGCATTGAGCGCAATCATATCGGCAACAGGGCCTGCTGTTCCGCCTAGGGCTGAACGCACCAAGCTCACGCTTTGCTCCGGACCTGTCACGATCATGGAAGTCAAAGGCTGGCGCTTAATACCGAACTGCTCCGGCGTAATCTGGTAGCGGTGGATTTTTCCTTGATGCAACTCGGCCACTTCGGTCGCCTCGGCGAGGCTGATTTCATCCAGCCCATCGTGGCTGTGCACGACCAGAACGTGACAGGCACCCAACAGGCGCATCACGGCCGCCAGTGGTTCGAGCCACTGTTCGGCATACACGCCCAGCACCATCGAGGGCGCATTCGCCGGATTGGTGAGCGGCCCGAGTACATTGAACAGCGTACGCACGCCCAGCTCCTTGCGGGGCACGGCGGCATGGCGCATCGAGCCGTGATGCTTGGGCGCAAACATGAAGCCCACGCCCAACTCACGCACACATTCGGCCACGCAATCAGCGGACACATCCAGCGCCACGCCTGCCGCTTCCAACATATCGGCACTGCCGGATTTGCTCGTAATGGATCGATTGCCGTGCTTGGCGACATGCCCCCCCGCCGCCGCCACCACAAACCCCGACGCGGTGGACACATTAAATAAAGCCGAACCGTCTCCGCCCGTGCCCACAATATCCACAAGGTTCGGCACATCGACGCGCACGCCAACGGCCAGCTCGCGCATGACCTCGGCGGCGGCGGTGATTTCATCGACGGTTTCGCCTTTCATCCGCAGCGCGACCATAAAGCCGGCTACCTGCACCGGCGTTGCACCACCCGACATGATCTGGCGCATCACGCTGCGCATGTCTTCACGCGAAAGGTCGCGCCGGTCAACGGCAAGCGCGATGGCTTGGCTGATATTGAGTTCTTGGTCGAGTTGTTGGTCCATTACCGGGTCCGCGCCTGTGGCGTCCAAAGGATGAATTCAAAATTGAAAGAGGCCGAAAATACCACGCCACGCCCCGTTTGCGCCACCGATGATCGTTCAACTTCAGTATACTAAGCGCCATTTATTCGCCGCCGATGAGCCTGTTATGCCGATTGAAATGAACACCCATCACGATTTATCCACGTTTCAGGGATTGATTCTCGCCCTGTCCGAGTTCTGGGCGAATCAGGGTTGCGCCGTGCTGCAACCTTTGGATATCGAGGTTGGCGCGGGCACCTTCCACCCGGCGACCTTCCTGCGCGCGATTGGCCCGGAGCAGTGGCGCGCCGCTTATGTCCAGCCCTCCCGCCGCCCGACCGATGGCCGCTATGGCGAGAATCCGAACCGTTTGCAGCACTATTATCAATTTCAGGTGCTGCTCAAACCCTCACCAGACAACATCCAGCAACTCTACCTCGACTCGCTCGCCCTGCTGGGCTTCGACCCGCTCACCCACGACATCCGCTTCGTGGAAGACAACTGGGAATCGCCCACGCTCGGCGCCTGGGGTCTGGGTTGGGAAGTGTGGCTCAACGGCATGGAAGTCACGCAATTCACCTACTTCCAGCAGATCGGCGGACTCGATTGCCGCCCGGTTTCCGGCGAAATCACCTACGGTCTCGAACGCTTGGCCATGTACATGCAGGGCGTGCAGAGCGTCTACGATCTCGTCTGGAGCAAGAGTGAGGCGGGCATCATCACCTATGGCGATGTGTATCACCAAAACGAAGTGGAACAATCCACCTACAACTTCGAACAGGCCGACACCGCCTTCCTGTTCGGGCTGTTCGATCAGGCCGAGCGCGAATCACTGCGTCTGGTGGAACTCGGCCTGCCGCTGCCCGCTTACGAGCAAGTACTGAAGGCCTCGCATGCCTTCAACCTGCTGGACGCGCGCCGCGCCATTTCCGTCACCGAGCGCCAACGCTTTATTCTGCGTGTGCGCACCCTCGCTCGCGGTGTGGCCGAAGCCTATTACGCCCGTCGTGAGGCCCTAGGCTTTCCGATGCTGGCACGCAACGCCACAGCTTAATAAATAATGGCTTACTAAAAAGTTACGCTTTTCTGGACTATCCACATGACTGATCGCGCCGATTTTCTATTCGAACTGGGCACCGAAGAACTGCCCCCCAAAGCGCTGCTGCGTTTGAGCGATGCCCTGACCGAAGAACTTCTGACTGGACTTCGCGAAGCGGGGCTATCCTTTGGAACGCATCAAAGCTACGCCGCGCCCCGCCGCATGGCCGTGCTGATTCGCGACGTGGCCGCCAGCACGCCCGAACAGGCCGTTGAGCGCAAGGGCCCGGCACTGGCAAGCGCCTTCGACGCGGAAGGTAAGCCCAGTCGCGCACTGGAAGGCTTCGCCCGCTCCTGCGGCGTGACGGTGGACGCACTCGAAAAAATCGAAACGGACAAGGGCACCTGGCTCGTGTATCGCCACACCCAACCGGGCAAAACCGCCGCCGAGATTATTCCAGCCGCCATTGCCCGCGCATTGGACAAACTCCCCACGCCCAAGCGGATGCGCTGGGGCAGCCATGAGGTGGAATTCATCCGTCCGGTTCACTGGGCAGTTGCCCTGCACGGCAACACGGTCATCGACACCGAGATTCTGGGCGTGAAAGCCGGTCGAGAAACCTTCGGCCACCGCTTCCATCACCCGGCAGCCATTACCATCGAATCCCCCGCAAGCTATGCCGACGTGCTGGAGAAGCAAGGCTTTGTGCTTGCCGATTTCGCGGCACGGCGCAACAAAATTCAGGCGCAGATCGAAG
The DNA here is from genome assembly GCF_027346185.1 of Halothiobacillus sp. Lineage (GTDB taxonomy): Bacteria > Pseudomonadota > Gammaproteobacteria > Halothiobacillales > Halothiobacillaceae > Halothiobacillus. Next base: position 48,830 of record NZ_DAIESY010000042.1, on the reverse strand, counting down.
CCATCGCGAGCGAACTCGGCGGCACGGCACGTGTGGATGAAGATCTGCTGGATGAAGTGACCGCACTGGTCGAATGGCCCGTGGCCGTGGCAGGCAAATTCGAGGAATCTTTCCTGCAAGTGCCGCACGAGGCGCTGATTTCCACCATGCAGGGCAACCAGAAATACTTCCCGCTGGTCGATGCGCAAAACCGCCTGCTGCCGTGGTTCATCACCATCGCCAACATCGACAGCAAGAACCCCGCTGCGGTGCGCGAAGGCAACGAGCGCGTGATTCGTCCGCGGTTCGCCGATGCGCTGTTCTTTTGGAATGAAGACCGTAAACACACGCTGGAATCGCATCTGGACTCGCTGAAAACGGTGATCTTCCAGCAGCGTATGGGCAGTTTGTTCGACAAGACCATCCGTGTTGAACGGCTTGCCGAGTACATTGCCGAGCTGATCGGCGGCGACGTTACGCAGACACGGCGTGCGGCGCGCCTGTGCAAATGCGACCTGCAAAGCCACATGGTGGGTGAATTCCCCGAGCTGCAAGGCATCATGGGGCGTTATCTGGCCACCCACGACGGCGAGCCCGCGGCCGTCGCGCAAGCGCAAGACGATTACTACCTGCCACGCCGAGCCGGAGACGCGTTGCCTGGCGATGCGGTGTCGCAGGCAGTCGCACTGGCCGACCGGCTCGACACCCTGATGGGGATTTTCGCCATCGGCCAGGCGCCGACCGGTGCCAAGGACCCGTTCGCCCTGCGTCGTGCGGCGCTGGGCGTGCTGCGCATCATCGTCGAGCAACAACTGGATCTTGATCTCAAATCCTTGCTGGAACAGGCGGCCAAAGGCCTTGATTCGATCATTCCGGAAGCCGTCGAGCATGTACAGGCCGTTTTTGAATTCATCACCGAACGGCAATACCGCTTCAGCCTCGATCGCGCCATCCGCGCCGATGTGTTTGCCGCTGTCGCCGCCGTGGGCACGACCCGACCGCTGGACTTCGAACAACGCATGGTGGCGGTCAACGAATTCCTGAATCTGCCGGAAGCCGAACCGCTCACCGCCGGAAACAAGCGCATCCAGAATATTCTGAAGAAACAGGAACAGCCGGTCGACGGTCACATTCAAGTCGATCTGCTACACGAAGCCGCCGAAAAAGCGTTGTTTGACGCGGTAACTGAGATAACACCGCGCATTCGTGCCGCCACAGCTGAGCGCGCATACACCGACGCGCTCACGGAGCTGGCCCAGCTGCGGGCACCGATTGACCGTTTCTTCGATGAAGTGATGGTCATGGCGGACGACCCGGCCATTCGACGCAACCGGCTGGCTCTGCTGCAACAGACCGGCGCGTTGTTCCTCAGCATTGCCGATCTGGCGCAACTCAATGGTTAAACGGACACGATCAATATGCCGCTCGCGTTTATTCGCTCCCTTTTATTTCTGCTGATCAGTTATGTGATGCTCATCCCGTATATCCCGGTCATGCTGATCGGCTGGTTGCTGCCCGCGCGGCGGCGGTATTACGTGATGTTCAGTTACGGGTTTGTCGTGTTCTGGCTCGCACGCATCATCGTGGGGTTGCGCTGGCAGATCGAGGGGCGCGAGCATCTTGCCGGAGCGCCTGGGCGGTTGATCGCATCCAAGCATCAGTCCACCTGGGATTCGATGATTTTGCCCCAGCTATTGCATCAACCCGCCTTTGTTCTGAAAAAGGAACTGCTCTGGATTCCGATTTTCGGCACCGGCCTGGCGGGCATGGGCCCCATCGCCATTGACCGGAAGGCAGGCAGCCAGGCACTCAAGCAGATTATCAAGCAAGGGAAGCTGGCGATGGGCCAGGGGCGGGATGTGATTATTTTCCCCGAAGGAACCCGTTACAGCCCGGACGCCGAACCCAGTTACAAGATCGGTGCGGCGATGCTCGCACTCCAGGCCAAGGCAGATGTGATCCCCATTGCGCTCAATAGCGGGTGCCACTGGAAAAAGGGACAGTTTCTGAAATACCCCGGCACCATTCATGTTGTGATCGGGCCGCCCATCCCCATTGCAGGGAAGAAAGCCGACGCGCTGACCGAAGAAATCAAGCAATGGATCGAAGGCCAGCAACAAAGATTGTATCACCAGTATGGCTGTCCCAACACCGGCATAGCCCCCGAGCGTCAAGCCGACCGGTAAGCCTCCTGCACCCATTCAGGGACGGGGCTCGCGTGCCGGGAGGCCTCGAATCCCCGTTCAACGAACTGATGCAATGTCAGATCATGGGCATGGATCAGCTCGATCAATTTGGGATCATCCGCCGTCAATTCCGCTTCTACGCCATTTTCTATGTTCCGGTAGACCATGGAAATCTCTTCGCGGTATTCGAACAGGGCGCTGAATAACGGGTCCCATGACCGAATGGCGCGGCCACTGCCAAACCGAACTTTCATCCCTTCGACATGCTCCTGAATGATACGAACCAGCTCAGGGTTCTCGCTCGTCGTCTGCACACGAATGCCGTTCGGCAACGCCTCGGTTTCACGCCGAAGCTGCTTATGGTCGATCAGCAGTTGTTTGAACAGGGCCTGATCGCGACGGTGACTTTCATCCGTTCCCCGACCATGCCGATAAACATGCGTACTTTCTTGAGACTCGCTCATAAACCACCCCTTTCCTGCATCAATTTGCCACATTTGGACATCATAACCAGAATAGCTATAAAAACATATTGGTCATAGGGAATGGATCATCAATAACGCCAACAGGCAGGGAATCCCGGACAGAAGGGCACCTCGAAAAACCGTCACGAGCGGTCCGAGTGCAAGGCGGCCGGAGCGCAGCGCCGAGACATATCAAATAGATAGGCGATGGAGCGAGCACCGCCCAACGCAGCAATCGGGTCGCGCAGTAGGTTTTTCGAGGTGCCCAGAAGTACAATCAGCCGATTCATTCTCAGCAGGAGTTGACCATGCATTACAAATTGTCGTCCACGCCCCTGACTTGGTCTGTTCGAACCCGCTTTTTCGCTGTTCTGTCTCTGCTGGGTGTCACCCTGTTGGGGCTCAGCGGATGCGCTTCATTCCCCTTTTTCGGCGCCACTCCGGCGGTAACCCAAACCGATACCGTGTTCACAGGCAGCCTCAGTTACAAGGCGCGAATCGCCTTGCCAACCGACAGCACCGCTGTCATCGAACTGCATGACGGCACACAGCCGGATCAACTGATCACCGAAGAGCATATCCCGCTGAACGGCAAGCAAGTGCCTATCGATTTCCAATTGCTGATTCCCAAGGGACGGTTAATGGTCAACCACCCTTACCTGTTGCGCGCCAGCATTGTTTCGGCCAATCGGATCATCTGGATTTCCGAGCCGATCACGGTCAGCACGGACAAGCCGCAGCTTGGCGTCGTGATGCTCAAACCATTTGAAACCGAAGGGTTCACAACCGCGATGATGTGCGGGTCGATACCGGTCACAGTATCCGGCCAAACAGATTCGGTGACGATGGTGATAGAGGGGCAGACGATCAGGCTAAATCGGAGTGTGTCTGCCGATGGCGCGCGCTACGTTGCTGAAAACGACCCGGCCACGGTGTTCTGGTCGAAGGGCAATACGGCCACCATCACGCTGAAAGGCACCGTTTTACCAACCTGTCTGGCGCGCCCGGACACAGCGCTCAGCCAGCAGTAGCGCCGGTGGTGGATCAGGGCAGATCCAATCGGCCGACGTAGGCTTCAACCGCTGCGCGGGCACAAGCTTCGTCCTTGTCGCCGCCGGGCGCGCCACTGACGCCCAGCGCGCCGATCAAGGTGCCCGCCGAATCGATCCGCACGCCGCCATCCAGCACCAGAAGGCCATCCACATGATCCATCTCCATACGGATGTCTTCACGGTTGCGCCGGAACACGCTGGAATCCACACCCGAGAGAATAACCGCACGCGCCTTGTCGGTGGCGATCTGAATCGTAAACCGATTCGCCTGCGTACCCCGCATCACCACTTGCGGATCACCCGCACGATCCACCACGACGGCACTGACGTTGTAACCACGCCCCTGACAGACCTCGACCGCCTTTTCCGCGATCTTGGCCGCCAGCGGCATACCCAGTCGTTTGACCGTGACGACATCACCCGGATCGGCGAACGCGGCGCCCGTCACCGAAGCCACACCGACCAATGCAATCGAGGTCTGCCAGCGAAAACGGCGCAGACATTTTTCTTGCTTGTTCAAAGAGACAGACATCACCAACACCCTCCGACTTATTCGCTCAAATGTTGATTATGGCTCAATATGAATCCATTGACCCGGCTGAAGTTCGCCCAGTCGATAGCCGCCCACGGCAATACGGATCAGGCGAAGTGTCGGGAAACCAACCGCTGCTGTCATCCGGCGCACCTGGCGGTTTTTGCCTTCGGTAATCGTCAATTCAATCCAGGTGGTCGGGATATTCTTTCGAAGGCGAATCGGCGGTGTCCTCGGCCAAAGCCAGTCGGGTTCCGGCACGGCACGCGCCGCGGCAGGGCGAGTTTTGCCGTCTTTGAGCACCACACCGGCCTGCAATTGACTCAATGCCTCCGGCGTGATTTCGCCCTCAACTTGAGCCAGATAGGTTTTGGGCTGCTTGGCATCGGGTTGCGTGAGTCGCGCCTGCAAACGACCATCATCGGTCAGGAGCAACAATCCTTCGCTATCCCGATCCAGCCGACCTGCCGCATAGACATTCGGCTGATTGATGAAATCGGCCAGTGTGGCCGCGGAAGAACCGGGTTCCGGCGTGAACTGCGAGAGGACATCGAATGGTTTGTTGAACGCAATCAACATGTCATCAGGCGGCAACCGATTGCGATTTCTCAAACCGGGGCAGCCGCGCCCAGCGGGCGATCCGGTACTCATCAACACCCGCCGCACGCAGAAGTTGAGGCAGATTCTCGCCGATACCCAACCAGGGGGAAGGGGTAAGGTTCAAGGGCAGATCGCACACAATGCCGGTGAGCTGGCGCGACAAACGCACCAAGGGCTCATTTTCGGCCAGCAGTTTCTGCACGCGCGGCGCCCCGCGGAATTTCATGCCGTATACAGCAGCCAGATTGGCGTAAATCCCATCGATCGTGCCGTGTTTCTTGAGCAGATTACCGGCAATTCGCGGGCCGATGCCAGGCACGCCGGGGATATTGTCGGCGGTATCCCCGGTCAGTGCGAGCCAGTCCGCGATTTGCTGCGGTTTAACGCCAAAGTGCCGTTCCACGTCGCCGTACGCCAGCACTTTTTGCCGCATCGGGTTGAACCAGCGATCATCCGGCCCCAGCAACTGGGCCAGATCCTTATCGCCGGTAATGATGGTGACGGCACGGTTTCGTTTGCGCAAACGCTGCACGAGGGTGCCGATTACATCGTCGGCTTCATAGCCCGGATGATCGATGGCACAGAGGCCAGCCGCCTCGGCCAGGGCGCGGCAGCGCGGGAGTTGTGCGGTCAGCTCGGCGGGTGCGGGCGGACGGTGGGCCTTGTATGCGGGGTAGATGGCTTGCCGGAAGCTGCGATTGCACGGTGCATCGAAGGTACAGACAATCACGGGCCCATGCTCGGCATGAGGCGCCACAGGTGGCTGGATGTTTTGGTCGAACACCGATTCGAGCAGTGTCAACAAGGCATCGGCGAACCCTAAAAGCGCGCCGACAGGCTGGCCATCGGCATCAACACGGGTTTTATCCGCCCCGTGCCATGCTCGCCAGATCTGCGCGTGGGAGTCGATGAGCCAAGCACGGCTCACGGCAGGCGACGAACCCGAAGATGTCGGTTCAGACATAACCTGATACATATCTTGCTGCGCCAACGAATGTTCGCTCACGCGTTCGATGAAGACGGATAAGGCCGATAAGCCATTCGCGCCACGCCGTCTTTCTCGGCGGCGGCAGCGATTGCGGCGGGCAGCCGCTCAATGAGGCGCGGGTCGAATGGCTTGGGCAGAATGTACTCGGTGCCGAAGGTCAATGTATCGACCCCGTAGACCGACAGCACGCTCTCGGGCACGGGTTCACGCGCCAGCGCCGCCAGCGCCTCGACGCAGGCGATTTTCATGTTCGGCGTGATGCGCGATGCGCGGCAATCGAGCGTACCACGGAAAATGAACGGGAACGCCAGCACATTGTTCACCTGATTGGGATAATCGCTGCGTCCCGTCGCCATGATCAGATCATCACGCACGCTGTGCGCCAATTCCGGGCGGATTTCAGGATCCGGATTGGCCAGCGCGAACACCACCGGGCGAGCGGCCATGCTTTTGAGCATCTCGGCACTCAACAGGTTCGGTGCGGACAGTCCGAGGAACACATCGGCACCACGCAGGGCATCTTCAAGTGTCCGGTCATCGGTTTCGGCCACTACGGCGGCATGGTGTGCCGGCAGATCGGTCAAACCGGTGTGCAGGACGCCGACTTTATCCACCACGCGCAGCTGCTCGCGATTTAGCCCCATATCCAGCAACAATCGCAAGGTCGCCGTACCGGCGGCACCCGCGCCCACCAATACCAATCGAATATCTTCGAGTTTTTTTCCCTGAATTTTCAATGCATTGACCAAACCGGCGGCGATAATGATGGCCGTGCCATGCTGATCGTCGTGGAATACGGGGATATCCATCGCCTCGATCAACGCGCGTTCGATTTCAAAACAACGCGGGGCGGAAATATCTTCCAGATTGATGCCGCCGAAACTCGTCCCCAACCGACGCACGGTATCAATGAATTCCCCCGGCTCCTGGGTTTCCACTTCAAGGTCAATCGCGTCGATGTTCGCGAATTTCTTGAACAGAAGCGCCTTGCCTTCCATTACCGGCTTGCTCGCCAGCGCACCGAGATTCCCGAGACCCAGAATGGCCGAGCCATCGGAAATCACAGCCACAAGGTTGCCCTTGTTGGTATAGCGATAGGCATCATCCGGGTTCGCGGCAATGGCACGAACGGGTTCAGCCACGCCGGGTGAATAAGCCAGCGCAAGATCACGGGCGGATTGCGCCGGCTTGGTGATGGCCGTTGCGGTTTTACCCGGCAGGGGAAACTCATGGTAATCGAGAGCCGCTTGGCGGGGATCGAGTTTGGAATCAGACATGGTGTAAGTTCTAAATAAGATGAGGGCAAAAAAGTGGAGAACGAAAGCAAGGGTGCATTATGACACGGCAGGGGCACAACTCGGTTGCCGAAGCAATGCGATGAAATCATCGGGCATGAGCGGGCGGCTGTAATAGTAGCCCTGAGCAATCGGGCAATTGAATTGCCGAAGAAGCATGATGTCTTCCAGCGTTTCCACGCCCTCGGCTACCGTCGTCAGGCCAAGATCCAGCGCCATGCGTACAATCGCGCCCAATAACGCAGCTTGGCGTGGACTGTTTGCAGCATTATCGACAAAGGCACGGTCGATTTTCAGGGTGGAAATCGGCAGATTCTGTATATAGGCGAACGAGGAATAGCCTGTACCAAAATCATCCAAGGCCACCGAAATATCCATAGCGCGCAACTGGTGCAGCGTATCGATGACCCAATCGAAACCGATCATCAACGCCGACTCGGTAATTTCCAACTCCAATAGCGATGGTGCCACGGCGTATTGACTCAACAGGCGCTGGATTTCTGCGACGAAACTTTGCCCCTTGGCCTGCATCAACTCAAGCTGCACGCCCGATACATTCACCGCAATGGGCACCGCACGCCCCAGTTCCGCTTGCATCTGGCGCACAAACTGCAAAGCGTACTCGATCACAATCAGGCCAAGTGCTTCTATTTGGCCTTTTTCTTCGGCAATGGGAATAAAATCAACCGGCGAGATAAAACCCAATTCCGGATGCTGCCAGCGAAGCAGCGCCTCACCGCCCACGATGGTCTCGTGGGTTAAATCCACTTTGGGTTGAAATTGCAGAAAAAACTGCGTTGGTTCCTGCGCCATCGCCAGGGCGAGTTCACGCTCCAACAGATTACGCCGCAGAGCGGTGTCCTCCATGATCTGGTTGAACTCCACCACCAGATTGCTTCGTTTGTGTTGGCTGGCAAGCGCGAATCCCGCCCGGCGCACGGTGGCGTCAATAGCCTGCTGCGTTTCCACTTCTTTTGGCCGAACACTGGAATAACCACCTCGTCCGTGCAGCGTGACGACAACATCAAAATCGTCTACCGGTGCAAATACGGCCTTGGCCAGACGATCAAACACGCTACCTGCGGCCTCACCGGCGAACGGCAAGGCACAAAGAAAGGTTTGCCCACCCCAAACACCACAAATGCCAAAGTGATCGTCCATGATCATTTTGAGACGAGTCGACACGGTTCTCAAGAAAAAATCAACAGATTCAACGCCTTCAATTAGCAGAAATTGATCCGAATCGGTCACCTCAACCAGGGCACAACTGAACGCGTCGGATTGCGCCATGATCATCTGTGAGCGCAGCCGTTCGGTGAGTGCACGGCGATTGAGCAAGCCCGTCACCGAATCGTGAGTGGCCAAATAGTCAAGGTTGTGTTCTTTTTCTTGCAGCTCGAAGGCTTGCTCTTCGAGACGTCGACGAAAATCGGAGAGTTGATTGCGTTTTTGCTGGTGCAGTAAACGTGTGTTTAAGGCTGTGTTAATACGCTTGAGCGTTTCTTCAAAATCAAATGGCTTGGAAATGAAATCGATCGCACCCGCAGCCAAAGCCGCTTGGCGCGTTTCCCGATCCATTTGTGCGGTCAGGACAATGCAGGGCAGATAATCATCGGGTTTGAGCGTGGCTTTAAGCGCCGCCATGACCTCATGCCCATTCATGTGCGGCATACGAATATCGAGCAACAACAAATCAAAAGGCTGTTCTTGCCATAGCGCTACCGCATGGCGCGGGTCACTCTCGGTCGTTACCTGGGTGAAGCCTTCCATGTCTAAAAACTCGGCCAACACCGCAAGGTTGGCGTGATTGTCGTCCACAATCAAAATTCGCGCGTCGAGCACTTGTGGCGCCTCCCCTTGGGGATCGAGTGCATTATTTTCGGGCGCCATGCTCAATTTCCTTGTCGTTGATAATCGCTAACCTTGGCCGATTTTGAGGAAGCTCTGTTTTAACCAGAGGAGCCTTCAAAAACCGTGGTCATCGGCAGAGCGACCGGCAATCAATTCATCAAATAGCCGCGTTAATTGCATCACATCAATCGGCTTACTTAAGTAGCGATCAAATAAACCCGATTGCTTCACCGACTGCTGCATCGGCGCGGTGGCATCTGCCGATAGCGCCACAATGAGAATAGACGCGGTATCCACCCATTGCTTGAGCTTCGCGGCCACCTGCTGGCCCGACATACCCGGCAGATTGATGTCCATCAAAATCAGATCGGGCTGTTCGGTCAGCGCCAGCTCCAGGCCCTGCTCGCCATCGGGTGCCAGAATAAGCCTTATGTCTTCGCGGTCGTCCACGATACTTTGCATCAGCGCGCTGTTGGAGGGGTTATCTTCAACATAAAGCACAGTGATTTTTACCGACTCAACCGAAACCGCGTTGTTTGGCGCAAACGTTTCATTGGATTGCTCCGAAGCGGGCTGCTCGCCGCAGGCATTGCCTTCTTTAGCCGCCGGCCACCAGATAAAAAACGTGGTGCCTTTACCTTCTTCACTTTCAAAGCGGATTTCGCCATTCATCAACTCGATGAGCTGGCGGGTGATCAGTAAGCCGATCCCTGTCCCCTCAATGGTGCCCGCTTCCTGACCCAATCGTTCGAAGGGACGAAACAGGCGATGTTGTTGCGCAGCGGGAATACCCATGCCCGTATCTTCAATCGCCAATCCATGCAGCCATGCGCCGGCATCGTTCTGGCGACCGGGCAAATACCGCACCCGAACCGAACCACCCACACGGTTATATTTGATCGCGTTCGTCAACACGTTGATCAGCACTTGGCGGGATCGCGTTAAGTCCGCGCAAATCAACAGCGGCTTGGTTGCGTATGGCGCAGAGTCGAGTTCATTGATCAGCGCAATGCTGGTCGAGACGGCATTATCCGCCACCATATTCAATGCATCGACCAAAATAGCGCCCAAATCCAGCGTTTCCAGCGAGAGCGTCATCTCACCGGCTTCGATTTTCGCCAGATTCAGTACATCGTTGATCAACGTCAACAAATGTTGCCCCGCTTTGAGGATGTGGTAGACAAATCCGCTTTGTTTTTCGGTTAATGGCTCCCGACGACTGGCCGCCATCAGTTGGGTAAACCCGAGAATTGCGTTCAGCGGCGTGCGTAACTCATGCGACATGCTGGAGAGGAACATGGACTTGGCCTTGTTCGCACGATCGGCTGCCTTTCTGCTCTCAATCAAATCCTGCTCGAATTTCATGCGCTCCAATTGCTGGCGCAGGCTGACGATCAAAATCGCGCAGGAGCTGGCGAAGGGGGTTAAAAAATCAACAAGTTCACTGCCAACACCCTTCTGGCGATTGGCAATCGCCAGAACACCAACCAGCTCCTCGCCACGGAATAAGGGTATGCCCAGATAATTGCTCAATTGCGGATGCCCCGGAGGGAACCCGCCGCGCCTCGAATCGGTTGCCAGTTCAGGCACGATCACCGGCGCGCGGCTTTTCATAACTTCGCCGATGAGGTTGTCTGGATTGCAAAACATCATGTCACCGGCCATCACGCGCTCGAAGAGCGCATCGGATTCGGCACTCCAGGACAGATTGGTGATGGCGTGAATTTTCAGGCACGGTGTGGACTTGATGCCATAGAGTACTTCGCCAATAAAGCCGAATTCGGCATCGGTAACGGCAAGCAATTCTCCGAGCAATTGCGACCAGACACTTTTATCGCCAGCCACAGCGGTTAAAAAGGACTGTACGGCCTTGTTCAGCCCACCAAGCAGTTGTTGCTGCGCATCCATTTTTTCCTGCGCACGAACCTCTTCGGTCACATCCTGCGTGATACCGACAAACTGAGTCACCTGCCCGCCATCATCAAAAATGGCATTGCCTCGAGCACGAAGGTGGCGCCAATCGCCATTGGCATCGCGTACACGATACGCGAACCGAATTGATTGCCCCTCGAATAACTCCTGCGTGAACGCCGCTTCAATGGCAGCTCGGTCTTCGGGATGAACGCGTTCAAAGATGACCCGACGCTCTGCTTCTGTCGTTTCTGGCTCAAGCCCCAATAAGCGGGCCAAACCGGCACTGATTTTGACGCGATCGGTGAGCGGATCCAATGCCCATGATCCACTTTGACCATAGCGCTCGCTCATATCGCGCAGCTGCTGCATCGCCAGTAAATCGGAGGTGATACGATCGAGCTCGCTGACATCCTGAGCAACCGTCACAACGCCGATTTGCCTGCCCTGTTCATCGCGCAAAGGGGATTTATTGGTTTCAAAGACACGCTTTTGGCCTGCAATCTCGATCGGCGTTCGAGTGGAAATCGATGAGCCGCAAGCCCAGACACGCGCATTAGTCTCACGGTTAACCTTCATGGCTTGGGGCGGCAAAAAAAGTTCGGACTTAAGCCCCAGCACAGCTTCAACTGGCTTGCCAAGCAGACGAGCAAACGATGTGTTGAGTAGAATGAACTCGTTCGCGGCATTGACGGCCGCAATGGGGTTGGTCGAGCTATCGATAACCGAGCGCAGCAGCGCCCGTTCTCGCTCCAGGGCTTGTTCGACCTCAAACTGGTCGCTGATATCCGATACAAAGCCCACAAACTGGCTTACGCCATCGACGCGCAACTCACTGACTGCCAAATTAAACGGAAAGCGCGATCCATCCTTGCGCTCACCGTCGACCCGTCGACCAATCCCGATGACCTTGGGATCACGCGTCGCCAAAAACCGCATCAAATAGCCATCATGGGCGCTGCGCCAGGGTTCTGGCATTAGCATGGACACATTGTGCCCGAGCATTTCCTGTTCGGAATAGCCAAACAACGCTCGAGCTTTGGGATTGACTGCCTCGATTCGCCCATGCTTATCAATACGAATGATCCCGATGGCAGCCGTCTGCAAAATGGTATTGAGCTCTAGCCCGACCCGCACGTTCTGGCGTTGCAGTTCGGCACTGCGCTCGGCATCGAGCCTGGCTTGCAGCACCTCAGACAGATTGAGCGCAAAATCCTGGAGCAGGATTTGCTCATCAGCAGAAAACGAGCGGGGCTCGGTATCCATAATGCACAGCGTACCCACAGCAAACTGCTCGTCGAGCACAAGCGCTACCCCGGCATAGAACCGCACACCATAAGCCCCCGTTACCAGCTCGGAGTCTTGGGAACGTGGATCTAGCCGGGTATCGGGTATCACCAAAGGATCATAAGGAGGAAGTTGTGTGAATGAGCACAGCGCCTTTTCGCGCTCAATGCCATCAAGATCAAGCCCAAATACCACCTTGAAGTGTTGATGGTGCTCATAGGTTAATGCCATTAACGCGATCGGCACATCGAACACACGACAGAGTATTTTTACTTTACGCAGAAAAAAATCATTGAGTTCGTCATTGAGAAAATCAAGCTCACGCATGACGCGCAAACGCTCGCTTTCATTGCTAGGTAATGGTGGCTTGGGGGGAGTGTGATTCAAAAAAAAGACCTTTAAATCAGGGTTGGAACCAATCAACTCAGACACCGATTAGTGTCGGAGAAATCAGAATCCATGCAAGACAAGCCGAATATAACTTGACCGAAAATCATAGGGCACCTCGAAAAAACCTTTCGAGATGCCCATGCACCCCAAAAATGGGGTTATTCAAGGTTCCCACCAGAAAACAGAATCAACTCGGCAGCGAACAAGTCCCCCTTTGCTCGCCACTAAGCAAAAATTTTACTGTGCAGGGACGATCAGGATATCGACCCGGCGATTTTGCGCCCGGCCTGCTGCTGTCGCGTTGGAGGCGATCGGGCGCGTCATGCCGTAACCAACCGCCTGAATGCGGTTATAGGGCACGCCATACTGTGACAGCGCACTGGCCACACTTTGCGCGCGATTGAGCGAAAGCTGCTGGTTGTATGTCGCCGAGCCAGTCGAGTCGGTATTGCCTTCTACTCGCACGACCGTGCCGGGATACTGATTGACGCTTTGCGCCAGTTGTTGCAACACGGGCATGAACTGCGGTTTCAGCGTCGCGCTATTGGTATTGAAGGTGATTGCCTCGGGCGCCTGCAAATGGATGCCATCACCCTGACGCTGAACCTCAACACCGGTATTGGCCATTTGCTGCTGCAACTGTGCCGCCTGTTTATCCATCTGGTTGCCGATCAGACCACCGACCCCTGCCCCTACCGCAGCACCGATCAGCGTACCGCCCGTCTTGTTACCACTACCTGCGATGAGGTTACCGGCCAACGCACCGATACCGGCACCGATCGTTGCGCCACCTGCCGTTTTGCCGTATTGCCCCTGATAGGGATTTTGTGCACAGCCAGCCAGAACAGTCATGGCGGCCATCACGCCGAATACAACGATTTTTTTCATCTCAAGAACTCCTGTTGCCCCGCTGATGCGGGAATAAACCGACCAGAATCTGGCCAAACACCCAACTGTCAAAAGCAAGCCTTCACTTAAGGAGCCTCTGCCAGAATAACAGCGTTCCAATCGACCGGGACGAAAACCTCAGCTGCCCCCACATGCACCACAGGTGGGCTACCGAATCGCCGCCAGATCAAGGACGTATTAGCGGCCATCTGACAACAGGCAGGTGTTGTGTTCACGCACCAAGGCCCGGCTCTATTTATAGCATTTTTTTATATCGTCGGCTTCGATCTTGGCTTCTCCGCCAGAAGATCCTCCAATGCGTTGGTCAGGCGCACTACATGTGTCTGGGTATGCGCCGCACTGATCGTGACACGTAGCCGGGACGCGCCCTGGGGCACGGTCGGTGGGCGAATCGCCGGCACCCATAATCCGGCATCCGCCAACTGGGTCGACCAGGCAACGGCCTGAGTGCTGTCGCCGACCAGTACCGGCTGGATGGGCGTTTCCGATGGCATCAACTCGATGCCCGGTGGCAGCCCCCGCTTGAACTCCGCCACGCGCGTGCGCCAATTCGCTCGCAAGTCAGTTGCAGATTGCACGATGGCAAGGCTCGCCAGTGTCGCCACGGCCAGGGCAGGCGGCTGCGCGGTGGTGAACAGGTAACTGCGCGCGCGTTGCAACAGCACTTCGACAGGCTGCGACGCACCGGCCACAAACGCCCCCGCCGTGCCAAACGCCTTGCCGAGCGTACCGACCTGAACGAGGTATTCGGGCACGCCCGCGTCGATCAACCCGAGCTCGGACAAAGAACCTCGCCCCGCCTCACCCCAGACGGCAAAGCCATGAGCATCATCAACCACGAGCCATGCATCAAATTCTTCCGCCAGTGCCATCAAGTCGGCCAACGGTGCCACGTCGCCATCCATGCTGAATACGCCATCGGTCAGAAGCATTCGCGTACCGGTCGCCCGCATCAAAAGGCGTCGGGCATCGGCCATGTCGCCGTGGCGGTAGCGCCGCAAGGTCGCGCCGGAAAGCTGGGCGGCGTCGACCAGCGAGGCGTGATTTAATTTGTCGGCGACCACGGTGTCGCCACGCCCAACCAGACCGCCCACCACGGCCAGATTCGCCATATAACCTGTGGAAAACAGCAAGCTACGGTCGACGCGCAACCACTCGGCCAACGCGGATTCCAGTGCATCGTGCGGCTCGAAATGTCCGTTGACCAGATGCGCCGCCCCCGAGCCCACACCCCAACGTGCCGCCCCCATCTGCAAGGCGGCCACGATGTCGGGGTGATTGGCCAGACCAAGATAGTCGTTGCTGCAAAAAGTCAGGAGTTCGCGCCCGTCCACCCGCATCCTGACGCCCTGTGGCGACTGCCCGACCCGCAATCGCCGCTCCAGCCCTTCGGCGCGGCGCGTATCAAGCCAATGTGTCCAATCGCGTGTTGTGATAATTTCAATCCCCAAAACTAAATATGGCAACCCATCGGTTCATCATGCGCCTTCCCGTGAACATTTTCCTCTGGACCTTCGGCGCCACGCTGCTGCCGGTGCTGGCGTTGGTTTGGGGCGTCACCGCGTTCAGCGAACATCGGTTCCAGTCAGAAGTCAACCGTGAGATCGGCGACAATATCCAGTCGCTCACGGGGGAAATCAACAACCGGCTGCGTTATGAGCGCGAGGTTTTGCGCGGTATTGCCCACTCCCAACCCATTCAAACCATGCTCAATGTCCTGGTTGCCTCCGCCGAGGGCATACGCCACTCCGATCTGACTTCAGACCGGATTCGCGCCAACTCGTTTCTGGCCGGGTTGCAACGCACCGTACCTGGTCTCGGCAGCATCCGCATTCTCGATGCGGCGGGCAATACCGTCGTCAAGACCACGCTGGGTCGGGCCGCGCCGCCCATGTTCCAGAGCCTGAGCCAGGTCAACTACGTCGAAGAGGAACTCGACAACCCCGCGTTCCTCAATCAGCTCCAATCACTGCCCATGGAAGATGTAAGTTTCATCATGCTGCCGCCCTCGCTCTGGGATGTTGCTCCCGGGCAATTTCCGAGCATGTTGTACGGCGTTTATCCCTTGAGGAACTTCGGTGATCATCACGCAGGTTATGTGGTGTTAAACACCTATGGTGAATATCTCGATCAGATATTGTCGCTTTCCCCCAAGCCGCGCAACAGTCATGTCATGGTGATCGAACACGACCCCGGCAATCCGCAACGCGATGGCCTGGTTCTGTACAACGACCAGACCGGCCGGTTGTTCGTGACACCGGAAGAATCAAATCCGAACACCAATCCTCAATACGCGCAGACGATCGACCACGGTCTGTTCTGGCAAACGGCCGTGGCGCTCTCTAATGGCGTATATCTGGCGCAAGACGGGAAAACCCGCACCTACTTCCAGGAATACCACCCG
The DNA here is from genome assembly GCF_027346185.1 of Halothiobacillus sp. Lineage (GTDB taxonomy): Bacteria > Pseudomonadota > Gammaproteobacteria > Halothiobacillales > Halothiobacillaceae > Halothiobacillus. Next base: position 32,982 of record NZ_DAIESY010000042.1, on the reverse strand, counting down.
TATCCGTACAGCCTGGTGTCGTGGTTCATTATGCTGAAGACGCCAGCGGACGTCACATCCGCTCCCTTTCAGGATATCCATCACAGCCTTTGGGGCTTCACGCTGCTCGCACTGGGCATCAGCCTGTTGCTGGCTGGTTTGGGCGCCCGTTATTTCTCTCGCCCGATAGCTCGACTCGGGCTCAGTCTCAAGCATTTTGCCGATGGCAACCCGCACGAAATCATCCCGGTTGATTCGCGCACCACGGAAGTTCGCCAACTCCAGCAGTCATTCCGCTACCTGACCGAACATCTCACCGAAGAAGCCCACAAACGGCAAGCTGCTGAACGGCAAATGCTGCAACAGGCCAAACTCGCCTCCATCGGTGAAATGGCGGCTGGCATCGGGCATGAGATCAACAATCCGCTCAACAATATACTCACACTGACCCGCCTGCTGGAGCGCCAGTTACCGTCCGAAAAAACTGAATTACACGCCGACCTTGAAGATCTGCGCGCCGAGGCCTTGCGGGTGGGTCATATCGTGCGGGGCGTGATGAACTTCGCCCGCCAGCTTCCGCCCGATCATCAACCCACGCCGATCACCCAGTGGCTGCTCGATCTGATTGATCGACTGCAACCCGAAGCCATGGAAGCCGATGTCTTCCTCAACCTGTCGCTGGATGAACAGGATTGTGTGGCGAGCTTCGATCCGAACCAGATCGGACAGGTCGTGCTCAATCTGGTGCGCAATGCCATACATGCCTCGCCACCGATGGGTGAAATCACCATCACCGCCCACTGCAAACCCGATTCCTTAGAGATTGAAGTACTCGACAATGGCAAAGGCATCGAACCAGAAGCCCTGGATAAAGTGTTCGACCCCTTCTTCACCACCAAATCCGTGGACAAGGGCACGGGTCTTGGATTATCCATTAGTCTTGGCATCGTGCAATATCATGGCGGTACACTTAAGATCGAGAACCGCCAAGACCGCAGCGGCGTGCGCGCCTTCTTGTGCCTGCCACGTGAAAAATCCGGGCCACGTGTTGGCCACTAGTGTTCAGGCCATCGAAGACCTGCGAACAGATACCCAATTCATTTCAGACAAAACCATGACCAAATTACCGCTGATTGCCTTTATTGATGACGACCCTCGCGCCAGCGAGCTGTTCAGCCGCTATGCCCAGACCGAAGGCCTGCAGGTGCAAGGATTCCAGTCGGTTGAGGCAGCCCAGCCCTGGCTGGAAAACAACCCGGCCGATCTGATCATTTCGGATCTCAAGATGCCGGGCATGAGCGGCTTGGAGTTCCTCTCCTGGCTGCGGCAGCGTGATACCGAAGTACCATTTGTCCTGATCACCGGTTACTCGACGCTCGACAATGCCATTGATGCGCTGCGACTGGGTGCCAACGATTTCATCAAAAAGCCCTACGACCCCGAAGATCTGGTGCAGCTCACCCACCGGTTATTGAGAAGGGACCCCGACCCAGATACGCACGACTTCTCCGAAGCAGAACGCGCCATGTTGGGCAGCTCACCCGCGATTGCCGGTGTCTATCGCGTCATCGACAAAATCCACGACGTGCGCATCAATGTGATGATCGAAGGGGAATCCGGCAGTGGCAAGGAACTCGCCGCGCGTGCCATTCATGATCGCTCCGATTTTGCTGACAAACCCTATATCGTCATCGATTGCGGTGCACTGACCGACACCCTGCTCGAAAACGAACTGTTCGGTCACGAAAAAGGCGCTTATACCGGCGCTTCCAGCACCAAACCCGGTCTGCTTGAAGTTGCCAGCGGCGGGACGGTATTTCTGGATGAAATCGGCAATATCTCAGATGCCATGCAGGTCAAACTGCTGCGCGTGATTCAGGAACAGCAAATCACGCGCGTCGGTGGAGTCACACCCATCAAGATCGACGTCCGTTTCATTGTCGCCAGCAACCGCGACCTCGCACAGATGGTTGCCCAAGGCAGTTTCCGCCACGATTTGTATCACCGCCTGCACGTCGTCCGCCTGCGCATCCCGCCACTGCGCGAACGCAAGGAAGACATCCCGATCCTCGTCAATCACTTTATCCGCCACTTCGCGGCCCGCTATAACCGTCCTGCCGAACGCTTCAATGCCAGATGCATGGCGCGCATTCTCGAGTACACATGGCCGGGCAACATCCGCGAGCTGAAAAATATGATCGAGCGCGCCGTCGCGCTATCGAGCGAGGCCGAAATCCGGTTGGATCAGGAAGCTGAGGCAACGCCACCTTGGGCATCGGCCCTGATTCGCCCCCAATCATCCGGCGGTGCGGAGGCCATCGATACCGATCATCCGACACTGGATGTACTTGAGCGGCGTTATATCGAAAAACTGCTCAAGGAATACGACGGCAATCGTGAAAAAACCGCACAGACGCTGGGCATCAACAAGTCCACCCTCTGGCGGAAACTGCAGAGTTACGAGCAATCGGCCCCAGACGATTTTCCTGTGTGATACGGAACAGGATCCTCAATGCACGCGGGGGTCTGTCTACTCTAAACGGGCAGCCAGCACGACTTCGTGGATAAAACAGAGCTTGCGAATTACCGCTTCAGGATTCACGAAGGGATAGCTGTCCTTCTGGCCGAGGCTGCGATTCATGCTGTTGAGAAACAGGGTAAACGGCATCCAATCGCGCATCAGAGCAGCCTCGAACGCCTCGATGGTCATCGGCGCTGATGCCTCTGGAAACGGTGAACTCGGCTGAGCACTGCCAATCCGGGCTCGCCAGTTGGCCGCGGTATCAAGCGCATCGACGATATGCAGATAATGCGCCCAGGTTTCGGCCCAATCCTCCCAGGGATGCATGGTGGCGTACTCACTGATATAGTTGTTTTGCCAGCCCGAACGTGCACCGTTTTTATAGTAGGCATCCATCGCTTCGGAATAATCTGCGCACTCATCACCAAACCATTGGCGATAACCACTAATCCAACGGCTGTTTTCCACCAAAAGCATCCAATAATAATGACCGATTTCGTGCCGCAAGTGACCTAATAGGGTTCGGTACGGCTCATCCAAGCGTTTGCGTTTGCGCTCTCGTACCACGTCATCCGCCTCATCGATATTCAATGTGATCACCCCATCCTGATGCCCGGTCAGCACCCGCTCCTGAGGGTAATCCGCCAGAAAGTTGAAACTCAGCCCGCGCGCGGGATCCCTATCTCGATCAGGTATCGGTAATCCGATCTGCATCAATGAATAAATCAATCGCCGCTTGGCCGCTTCCAGCAAGAACCAGAGATGCAGATGTTCAGGTATGGACAGCGCGGGAATCATCTCGGTGAAACGACAACTACGGCACCAGGCATTTTGATCCGATTCGGCCACCATCCAGTTGCAGATGTGCTGGGATACATAGTTGTTGCAGGGGCGATAACGTTCGACCAGAGCGCTGTTGACCGGTGACCAGAACAGATCGGAACCGGGCTGGAATGCAACCATGGCGCGTATCTCGGTGACATAACCGAGCGGCATGCCACAGTGTTCACACACCACATTTTCAAAAAAAGTGATCTGACCGCAGTTGCCACATTCAAACGTCTTCATGTCCCGACTCCTTGATTTACGCCCTTTGGTGCCTGCTGCCGTCTTCGTGTTTGGACATCATGACGCATCTATCGCTGCATGACCAGTCGGTCAAAGCCCTCACCGGATTGGGAATTCACTCAGCCGCATCGACCACCTCTCAACGCAAAATGAAAACAACAAATTGCACTTTGCAATTTGCAATCCAGAAAAACACCAAGCAAATACATTAAATATCAATAATTTAATAATTGGCACGTCACATGCTTTAACTATTAGCGTGGTATTCCACACAACAATGAGGAGCTCAGATCCATGAAATCTAATCGTCGTGTATTTTTGAAAGGCAGCATGGCTGCCAGTGCAGTTGGCCTGGCTGTTGGCGCCGGCCTGTTGACCCCGCGCGCTGTTTTGGCCGCTACTTGGCCAGAGAAAGCGTACAACACTAAAGGCTTTGACGAGTCTCTGAGCGACCTGTTCGGCAGCGCTGGCGCTCCAACAGAGTCTAAAGACGTTACCGTTAAGGCTCCAGACATCGCTGAAAACGGCGCTGTTGTTCCTGTCACCATCGAATCTGCTGTTGCTGGTACCGACAACATCGCGATCCTGGTTAAAGGCAACCCGACTCCGCTGGTCGCCAACTTCAAGTTCGTTGGTGCTCAACCTTTCGCGTCAACCCGTATCCGTATGGGCAAAACCGACAACGTGATCGGTGTAGCTCACGCTGGCGGCAAGCTGTACATGGCTGAGAAGCAAGTTAAGGTTACCATCGGTGGTTGCGGCGGTTAATTCGCTCTGCTCTCTGATTGACTTTACCTAAATGACGAATTAACGAGGTTACAAACCATGTCAACTATCAAAATGCGTATTAGTACCGCCGGCGACGTTCTTGACGTTAAAAGCCTGATCCAGCAGGCGATGGAATCCGGCCGTGTGAAAGACAAGGCCACCGGCAAACTGATTCCGGCCGACTTCATCCAGACTATGACCGTTTCTGTCAATGACAAAACAGCCGTAGAAGCGAACTTGTCCGTAGCGGTTTCCAAGAACCCCTACATCAACTTCAAAGTTCCAGGCAAAAAAGGCGACAAAGTAACGATCGCATACACTACCAACCTGGGCAAAAGCGACACAGCAACCGAAACTGCTTAATTAGTAGCTCTTGTGGCGGTTGACGTTCACGTACCGTCTCCGCAAGCGTGCAAACCCGCCGAATGGCGGGTTTTTTAATGTCGAAAAATCAAACGGCAGCGGTCAGCAAGTCCGTCGTTTATCCCCGACCATTCTGGTGCCCCGCCAAACGCTCCACAAACCGGTCCGTCGCGCGAATCAGTGCATCGGTGATGCCCGGTTCACTGGCGGCATGCCCCGCATCTTCCACGACCGTCAACTTGGCATTCGGCCAAGCCGCCGCCAGCGCAAACGCCTGATCCACAGGACAGACCACATCGTAACGCCCGTGGATGATTTCCCCTTCGATGCCGGCCAAGCGCGCGGCTTGCGCCAGCAAAGGCTTCCCGCGTAAGAACGCGCCGTGCACAAAGTAATGGTTTTCGATCCGGGCAATTGCCAAAGCATGGCGCGGGTCGGCAAAGAAATCGACCGTAGCCGGATCGCTCAAGAGCGTCGCCGTTCGCCCTTCCCAGGTTGACCAGGCCTTTGCCGCCTGCATTCGGGCCAAATCGTCACTGCCCGTCAGGCGACGGTGGTAGGCCACCACCAGATCGCCACGCTCCTCTTCGGGAATCAGTGCCACGAAATCGGCCCAATAATCGGGAAACAGACGATCGGCACCGCGCTGATAGAACCAGGAAATATCCTCATCGCGGCAAAGAAAAATCCCGCGCAAGATCAATCCCAATACGCGTTCCGGGTGGGCCGCAGCGTAGGCCAGTGCCAGTGTCGATCCCCAGGAGCCACCAAACACAAGCCACCGCTCGATATTCAGATGCTGGCGCACCAGCTCAAGATCGGCGATCAGCGCTTGAGTGGTATTACCCTCCAGGTGCGCGTGCGGCGTCGAACGACCGGCACCGCGCTGGTCAATCAGGATAATCCGATACCGGTCAGGATCGAAAAAACGGCGATGGGCGGGTGTGCATCCGGCACCGGGCCCGCCATGCAGGAACACCACGGGAATACCCTTGAGCCGCCCACACTCCTCGACATGCAGCACATGGGGTGCATCCACGGGAATACTGTGCGTTACCAAGGGTTCAATCGCGGGATACAGTTCACGCATCGGTTCACTCCTAACTTTTCAAGAAACGGCCCAATTTTCGGGCCAAGACGCCGACCATCTTAGCCCCGATCCCCGGCTGTCGTACAATGCAGAAGTTTTCACGTCACGGTTACTCATGAACACATCCTCCCTTCGCGAATCCGATCAGACAACGCCATCGGAACCCATCTGGTCCTGGATTAGCCCCGGCAAGAAACTTCAGCGTATCGTTGCACGGACCCTGATCGAGTTCTCGATGATCCAACCGGGCGACCGGATTCTAATCGGCCTCTCGGGCGGCAAGGATTCGCTTTCCCTGCTCCATTGCCTGCGGCATGTTCAGCGCCGGGCACCGATCTCCTTCGATCTGGCCGCCATCACGGTCGACCCGCAGGTTGGCGGATTCGATCCTGCACCGCTGGTGCCTTATCTCGAAAAACTCGGCATCCCCTATTTCGTGGAACGGGAAGATATTGTCGGTCTGGCCAATGAGCACATGCGCGGCGATTCCTATTGCGCCTTTTGCGCCCGTATGAAACGCGGCCTGCTGTACAAAGCGGCCAGGCGCGAGGGCTATAACGTACTTGCACTCGGCCAGCACCTCGATGATCTGGCCGAAAGCTTCCTGATGAGCGCATTTCATGGCGGCAAACTCAACACGATGAAAGCGCATTATCTCAACGACGCGGGTGATGTTCGTATCATCCGGCCATTTGTTCGTGTGCGGGAACGCATGCTGGCGGATTTCGCCACCCAAAACCTGCTGCCGGTGATCCGGGACAACTGCCCTGCCTGTTTTGCCAAACCCACGCAGCGCGAGCATTTCAAGCAATTGCTGGCCGCCGAGGAGCGTCTTAATCCGCAACTATTCCGCTCACTGGCCGTCACGCTCACCCCATTGATGCGCGATGGTTTGGAGAAGGCGCTACCAGCGCAAGCACGATGAACAAGCGCACCGCACAAAGCCACGGGCGCCCCAGACGAAGCGCGCTAAGATTACTTCTACTCAGAAGTCTCTTGCGACTGTTCGCCCGGTTGCCGCTGCGCTTGAGCCATGCCATCGGTGCAGGCATGGGCTGGATAGCCTGGATAACCCACAGTTCAACGCGCAAAACCGCGGCAGAAAACATTCGCCGCTGCCTGCCGGAGTTATCACACCCACAACAAGCGCAACTGATTCGGGAAACCTTGCTCGAAACGGGCAAGACGCTGACCGAGCTGGGCGTCATCTGGCAAGGTTCTAGGGAACAAATCGAAACGCTGGCCCGCGAAGTGCGGAACGAAGAGATTCTGACTCAAGCGATGGCTGTGGGCAGGGGCGTCATTCTGCTCGCGCCGCACAGCGGGGCCTGGGAACTGGGCGGCCTGTTTACCGCCACACGCACGCCCATGACCACGCTTTATCGCCCGCCGAGGGAACCTGCCTTCGAAGCCTTAATGAACCGCTCGCGCGAACGGTTCGGTGGCAGACTCGTTCCCGCCAATCGCCACGGGGTGAAAGCATTGCTGATGGCTTTGCGGCGAGGCGAACTGGTGGCGATTTTGCCCGATCAGGAGCCGAATGTCGGCGAAGGTGCGTTTGCACCGTTTTTCGGCCATCCCGCCTACACCCTGACGCTCGTGCATAACCTGATGCAAAAAACCGGCGCGATTGCCATTCTGGGACGCACCGAACGCCTGCCTCACGGGCAGGGTTATCGTCTGGGTTATTTTGAAGCGCCGATCGGCATGTACGACCCCGATCCTGCAATCGCGCTGGCCGCGCTGAATCAGGGTATCGAACAGATGGTCAGAGAAAACCCGGCCCAGTATCAATGGGTTTACCGCCGGTTCCGGCGCCAACCCACCATATCAGGGAAAGCCACCTCGGAAACAGTCGATTAAGACGCGTACAGGTCGGCTCGATCACTCGTCGCCGTCTTGAAGAGTTTCAGTGACCACATGTATTGCGGCGGATCATCGCTGATCAACCGTTCCAATGTCTGATTGATCGCCAGCGCCGCATCCGTGCTGGCTTGCGCAGGCACTTTAACCGGCGGCAATAGCAGCAACCGATACCGACCTCTGGCCATATCCAGTTGCCCTAGTGCGGGATAAATGTCTACCTTGCCCAACGCGGCGATCTTGCCTGCCAGTGGGATGGTGGCCTTTTCGACACCGAACAACGGAGCGAATACCGAATCCCCCAGGCCAAGATCTTCATCGGCAATGTAAAAAAACCCCTGCCCTGCCCGCAGATGACGTAAATGTGGCTTCAAGCCTTGTTCACGGGGGTAAACGCGCGCATCGTGACGCACCCGTCCGCGCTCGAACAACCAATTCAACAGTCGATTTTTACCGAAGGGTTTGAACATGGCCGAACCGGTCATATTCATGGTAAAAAAATGTCCGATCCATTCCAAACCGGCGCCATGCCCCGTCAGCACCACCCCACCGGAGCGAATCAGGCGGGCGAACAATTCGGGATCACTTACCTCCGTCTGGCTTTTGAGGTAATCCACCGAGCGAAACCAGAGCCTGCCCAAATCAAGCATGGCATAGGCCTGCAACTGAAAATTCGCATCCCGCCAAGCGCGCCGCTGTGTTGCGGATTGATCGGGGAAACAGACCTCCAGATTGCGCTCAACAATGCGGCGGCGCTTGGGATAGATCCGTTGATATAGCCTGGCGAGCGCGAACGCAGTTGCCCGCCGAACAGCATGCGGCAGATAGGCCAGCAACCACAGCAACCCGACGAAGAACCAGACAGGCCAATAACGCGGGCACAAAAACGACCAGCGGAACGGTTGCGCCCAGACAAGTGACCCTTCATGCGCACTGTGGCGTGAAGACGCGGATGAATCAGGCGACCCGGCCGACGAATTTCTTTTGGTCATCGCCGCCAGAACATGGGCAGGAACAGCACAAATACGGTAAAGATTTCAAGACGTCCAAGCAGCATGGAGATCGTTCCAACCCATAATGTTCCAGTCGATGCTTGTGAAAAAGTAGTTGCCACAGAGCCCAAACCCGGTCCGGCACTCGTGAGCGTGCCAATAGCACCGCCAAAGGCCGAAACCACATCCAACCCTGTTGCCATCATCAAAAAGAAGATAACTACGAAAACAAATACATAGGCGGCAAAGAATGCCCAAACTGCACTGATTACAGTCGGGCTAATACCTCGACCGCTGAGCTTGACCACGAACTCGGCATGAGGGTGAACGAGTTTCCTCAACTCATTCAATCCTTGGCGTGTCAGCAAAAGCAACCGGACATTTTTCAACCCACCAGCAGTAGAACCGGCACAACCGCCAATCAAGGCAGTAGCCAAAATAAAAACTGGCAGGAACACAGGCCAAGGCGTGCTACCCGTTAGCGTGAAACCGGTTGTCGTTATCATGGAAACCAGGGTGAATAAACCCCAGCGCACCCCCCACAGCCATTCCGTAGCAGGGCGGGATAGAATGACTGTCAACACGATCAGGCCGAAAAACAACGCCAGAATCAAAAGAAAAAACTTGAATTCCGAGCTTTTGCCGTAAGCACGGAAAGATGCATGACGCAAAACCAGATAATGCAAAGCCATCGGCGTGGCGCCAAGAATCATGAACACGACAGTTGTCAGTTCAATCGGGAAGCTATGAAAATACCCAAGACTGTCGTCATGAGTCGAAAAACCACCGGTTGAAATCGTGGCAAATGCATGTCCCACCGCATCGAACCAGCTCATGCCTTCGAGCTTGAATGCCAGGGTACAGACAATCGTCAGACCAACATATACCAGCCAGAGAGCTTTCGCTGTTTCGGAAATACGCCCTGACAGGCGTTCATCCTTCATAGGACCGGAAATCTCGCTTTTATAAAGCTGCATGCCGCCCACACCAAGCAGCGGCATGAATGCAACGACCAACACAATGATGCCCAGACCACCCAACCATTGAAGTTGCTGGCGATAGAACAACAAGGATTTGGGTAGCGTATCCAGACCCACCAACACGGTCGATCCGGTGGTAGTAATCCCCGAAACCGATTCAAACACCGCCTGGCTGAAGCTGACATGAAGCTCCGTTTGCAAATAGATCGGCACTGCGCCCATTAGGCCGAGCACGACCCAGAACAGCACGACGATCAGCAGGCCATCCCGCAATTTAAGCTCGCGTCGATATTTCCGTAACGGCAACCAGATCAATAACCCGAGCACAAACGTGATGAGAAAACTGTACTCGAAGGGGCGCAGATCGGCATCGCCCATCATCAAACCCACCAACCAAGGAGGAATGAACGTCAGACCGAAAACCATCAGCAACAATCCGAGCACACGGAACACGACAATAAACTGCATGACCTGAGTCCTTTACCCTGTTCTCGAATCAGAAGAAGCCGAAGCGTACGGTGAACAACTGTTCAATATCCCGTACGTGGCGCTTGTCTGTCAGGAAAAGAATGACGTGGTCGTCCGCCTCGATCACCGTGTTGTTATGTGCGATCAGCACTCTGCCCTCACGCAGCAACGCACCGATGGTCGTACCCGGCGGCAACTTCAGTGCGTCTACACGACGCCCGACCACCTGGGACGTATTGGCATCGCCACGAGCAATGATTTCCATGGCCTCGGCAGCGCCACGACGCAGGGAATGCACGCTGACGACATCTCCTCGCCGCAGACGCGTGATCAGGCTACCGATGGTGATGTTGTGCGGCGAGAGCGCAATATCAATGGTCCCCATGTGGATCAGATCGACATACTCGCTGCGATTGACGATACACATGACCTTGCGTGCGCCGAGCCGCTTGGCCAGCATCGCGGCCAGAATGTTGTCCTCGTCATCGTTGGTCAGCGCGAGAAAGACATCCATATCCTCGATGTTTTCTTCAATCAGTAACTCACTGTCGGTCGCCGATCCGGTCAGTACGATGGTGTGATCGAGATCGGCACTCAGCTTGCGCGCCTTTTCCGGATTATTGCTGATGAGCTTGACCTGAAAACGTGATTCCAGCGCGGCCGCCAGCCCACCGCCGATATTGCCGCCACCGGCGATCATGATGCGGCGATAGGGTCGATCGAGTCGACGCATCACGCTCATGACCTTACGGATGTCCTCGGTTCGAGCAAGAAAGAACACTTCATCGTCTGCTTCGATCACCGTCGCGCCATCCGGGTGCAGTGGCGTATCGCGGCGGAAAATCGCCGCGACCCGAGCCTCGACATCCGGTAACAATGCCGCAAGATAGTGGATCGGCTGCCCGACCAACGGGCCGTCGGCATCCGCGCGCATACCGATCAGCCGAAGCTTGCCATCGGCGAAATCACGCACCTGCAACGCATCTGGGTACTCGATGAGCCGGACGATGTAATCCTTGATCAAGCGTTCCGGGCTGATCATGTAATCCACCGGAATCGCGTTGTTGTCGAACAAGGCGGGGTGATCAAGGAAGTCGGACACACGAATTCGGGCGATTTTGGTTGGCGTGCGGTACAACACCCAGGCGACTTCGCAAGCCAGCATATTGGTATCGTCCGCACTGGTCACGGCAATGAGCACGTCAGCATCCGCCGCGCCCGCCTCTCCCAACACGCTCGGCTGGGCGCCGTACCCCTGGACGGTGCGAATATCGAGCCGCTCCTGCAGCCGCGAAAGCGCGGAGGCATCCGTGTCGACGACGGTGACCGAGTTCCGTGTTTCATGAGACAACACCGTCGCCAGGGAGGATCCGACCTGCCCTGCGCCCAGGATGATGATTTTCATAAAAAACCTTGATTATTTAATGTGTTCAACTGCGTTCATTCGCGCTGATACCCAAGGATTTCAGCTTGCGATACAAATTGGTCCGTTCCATGCCGGTCAGCCGGGCAAGTTCGGTCATTGATCCGTCGCAACTCTTGAGCTGCGCCAGCAGATAACGTCGCTCGAACTCATCCCGCGCATCACGCAGGGGTAAATCGAGATTCAGGGAGATCAAGGTCGAGTTGGCCGCATCGTCTGATGCGTCGATCGATGGCAGAACGCCCAATGCCCGCTGCACTTCCTGTTCATCGATGGCATCGCCCGTACCAAGGATCAGCATGCGTTGCACCAGATTCTTCAACTCGCGCACATTGCCAGGCCAGGCATGGGCTTTGAGCAGGTTGCGGGCCCCGATGGTCAACTCGCGCCGGGGTAAACCTTCGATGCGATGCGCCGCTTCAAGATAGTGGGTGAGCAGCACGGGAACGTCCTGTGGGTGGTGACGCAAGGGTTCGATGGGCAGGGGAACCACGGAAAGGTGATAGAACAGATCCTCACGGAACCGCCCTTGCCGCACTTCCGTTTCCAGATCCTTTCGGGTGGCGGCAATCACGCGCACATCCACCCGCACCGGTTCTGCGCCACCCACCCGGAAGAACGTTTGATTCTCCAGGGCGGAAATCAATTGCATCTGAGTCTGCTCATCCATATCCGCGGCTTCGGCGATGAACAACGTGCCGCCATTGGCCTGCTCAAGCAGACCGTACCGGATCTTGCCGTCGCTTTCCGCACCGAAAAGCTCGATGGCCGCATTCTGACGCCCCCCCATCGCGACGCCACCGGTATCGATGAATGGAAAATGCCGACGTGGGGAGTGCTGATGGATAAAGCGCGCCAGCGCCTGCTTGCCGGTGCCCGGCTCGCCTGAAATGAGCACCCAGGCATCGTGCCCTGCGACCTTTTTCGCTTGTGAGCGCAGGGTGGACATGTACTCGCTGTCCCCGATCAACTCGAACGGATCGGGAACACTGCGCTTGAGTTGCTCGTTTTCGCGGATCAGGCGATTGTTTTCAAGACCGTGCTCAATGATCAACAGAAGTTTATCGAGCGAGATCGGTTTTTCGATGAAATCGAAGGCACCCAGGCGCGTAGCCTCAACGGCGGTTTCCACCGTACCATGACCGGACATCATGACCACCGGCCACACCAGTTGATCCAGCTCGGCCCATTCACGCAGCAGGGAAATACCGTCCTGCCCCGGCATCCAGATATCCAGAAGAATCAAATCCGGACGACGCGCAGCAATCAAAGTGCGTGCTTCGTTCGCATCGGCAGCACTGGATACCGTATACCCTTCATCCGCCAACAACTCCGCCAGCAAATTGCGGATTTCCACTTCATCGTCAACGACCAGAATGTGTCCAATACTCATGGTGTGCCATCGTTATCCTGAATTATCTAAATCGGAATCCGCACGGGTATCGTGTACCCGGCGAAACAAGTCCCCAGGGGCATTATGCCTGCTTGCCGTATCGAAGGGAGACGTTTCTGGACGATCTCCCCGCAGGGCCGACAAACCAGAAAACACAGATACCGCCGACTCAGCCTGCTCTTCTTCCGGCCTATCTGAAGAGGCAAAGGGTAACCGAATAACAATGCGCGCGCCTGTTTTCGTGCTTGCCGCACCCCACGCCGGGTTATCACTGTGCAGTTCGACTGCCCCATCCTGCACATTGGAGGCCAGCACCACACCGCTATGCTCTTCCACGATTTTCTTCACGATTGCCAACCCCAACCCTGACCCCTTGGGACGGGTCGTGGCATAAGGCTCAAACAGGCGATCAATCATATCTTCCGGGAATCCCGGGCCATTATCGGTCACAGTCAACTCAACCAAAACCAAGCCGCCTTCCTGATGCAACCCGGTCGACAGCGTCACCTCGGGCTGTTCGCCTCCGGGGCAGCCCTGCTCGCTCATTGCCTGCTGCGCATTGCGAATCAGGTTGTGCAGCACCTGCCGAATCCGCCCCGCATCGGCTCGCACCGGCAGAGCATGCCCGGTGGATCGATGCAGCACGGGGATGTCGCCGCCTTTGTACAAATCAATGACTTCCGAGACCAACTCATCCAAATCCAGAATTTTCAAGGCGACTTGCGGCGAGCGGGCGTACTCGGCAAATTCATTTACCATGAATTTCATTGCCTCGACCTGACTGATGATGGTTTGGGTCGAGCGATCCAGAATCTGCGCGGGCTCATCGCTGAGGTTGCCCAGCAACCGACGACGCAAGCGCTCCGCCGATAACTGAATGGGCGTAAGCGGGTTCTTGATTTCATGCGCCAACCGACGCGCCACTTCGGACCAAGCCGCGTCGCGCTGGGCCTGAATCAGGGTGGTGACATCCTCGAAAACCAGAACGAAACCACCGGTCACATCATCGGCAGGCAGTGCAGCAACCCGACTCAACAAAATGCGTCGCCCGGCATCGCCCATGATCCGAACCTGGGCTTCAACGGTGGCGCCGGCCGGCAATTGCCCAGGCTCAAGCAGATGACTGAAAGCGGCACAGATCGGCTCCAGATGGGGGTATGTCTGACAAATCTCGGTCAGAGTGCAGCCATCGATGCGCTGGCTGGCGATACTCAACAATTGCGTGACGACAGAATTGCTTCGTGTGATGTGGCCATCGGGCGACAAAGTCAGCACACCCGATGAAAGATGTTGAATCACTGTCTCCAGATAATCGCGTTCCTGATCCGCCACTTCCTGCAGCTGCTGCATGACCTGATGTGCCCGGCGCACCCGAGCCGTCATCGTGTTGAACGACTGCACAAGCTGCCCTAGGTCGTCCCGACGATCCACAGGCAAACGCAGACTGTAATCGCCCTCGGCGACCGCTCGTGTCCCGGCAGCCAGTTCGCGAATCGGCGCCAACAGCTTACGCGCCGCGATAAAGGCCAGCCATACCGCCGTCAGCAAGGACAACAGCAATGCCAGGGTAAGCGCAAAGGTAAAGGTTCTTTTCAGCGATTTGTGTAGAAAAATCAAGGAACGGTATTCGTTAAAAGCAGCCTGCACGCTACTGGACAGCTGGTTCGCACGCGGCGAAATGGAATACAGCGCCTGCAGGACTTCACTACTGCCATCACCGGTCAGGCCCGCCGTGAGCGGGACGACGACCCGGATGCGCATGGAATCTCCACCACCGGGATCAAGTCCGATAAAGTCCTTACCTGCGCGGGCATGGCTCAGTGCCGTTTCGTCCGGGCGGGAAGGCACGATGGCCTGCAAATCATCCGAAGCGGAAGCCACGATGAGATTCCGCGAACCGAAAATCGTCATCTCATGGGCGCCGGTATTGCGGCGCACCGCATTCAAATCCAGGGCAACAAGGTCACCCGATACGCCCTGTAGCTGTTTGGCCGCCCGCAGGGTTTCATTCATGGCGGTACGCATCTGCCCGTCAAATGCCAATTGCGACAACGAGAGCGCATCCGACATCGCCTGTTCGACCTGCACATCGAACCAGGAATCGATACCGCGTTGAATGAACGATACGGAGAAATAAAACACGATGAGCACAGGGATCGAAGTCAGGCCGACAAACGTGAGCACCAGCCGCGCGGTCAGGCGGGCGCCGGGCGCCCCGCGCCGATAATGGGTGACCAGCCGGATGATATGCCCGAGTACGACCGCAGCCAGAAACAGAATCCCCAGTGCAGACAGCCCCAACAGGGAAAGATAGAGATGCTCCGGCTGGTTGGCCCGCTGAAGCGATTCTGAAATCAGATACATCAGAATCAACAGCAGCACGACGACCATCATGCTGATCGGTGGTACCAGTCGACGAATCCAGCGGTAGTAGAACTGTCCCCAGTGGCCGATGAACTTCATCAATCGCCCCCTTCACTGGCTGTCGGTACTGCCCAGGCAAACCAGTCACTATTGAGCGACCAACGGGGATCAAACAGGGCAGGAAACCTCAGTGGTAATGGCAGTTTGTTGACATCTAGCACCATGCGCACCCGCCCGACCAGAGCACCATGTCCTTCAAGATGGCGAGCAGTCGTCACCGGCCACGCCCGAATCCGTTCAAGAGAGTGCAACGCTCCATCCAAGGTGCTGAAACTGCGTGCCTCGTGTTCTAGGGTATCGGTCACAAGCCAGGTTTTCGACAGTGCGTGGAATTCAAGACGATAGCGCCGTTGATCCGAGGCGACCTCATTTGGAAACCACCAGTCGCGCGGCGACTCGATGACGGAGATCATCGACAGGTTGATCGGGATGGCATTGCGCATGGCATCGATCATCTCCTTGTCGAGCAAGAGTTTGAGGTCGATATCGAGATAGACGACGCCCTCACGAATCTCTGCGTGAGCCCGCTGAATAGTGGCGCTGGATGCACTGGCCTGGGCCCCGGGCAGCACGCACAGAAGGAGCAGAAAAAACGACAGCGCCGACACTGCAGCGCGGCAGCGATCGACCGCCTGATCAGTTTTTTTCCAGCACAGCATAAAAGAACCCATCGTGCCCTTCTGAAACAGGAAAAACCTGTCGCCCCAGAAACTGCCCATCGATTTGTCGCGGCTCACCCCAATCCACAGCCATGGGCAGCGCACGCGCATCACCATGACGCCGCAAGAACGAGGCTATCTGCGCAGAATTTTCCCGATCCAGGATGGAACAGGTGGCATAGACCATACGCCCGCCCGACTTGAGCAGTGACCAGAGCGCATCGAGAATCGCCGCCTGCCGCTCGACCAGAACGGGCAGGTCTTCCGGTCGGCGTAAACGTTTGATGTCGGGGTGACGCCGGATCACCCCCGTTGCCGAGCAGGGGACATCGGCAAGGATGCGATCGAAGTGCTGACCATCCCACCAGTCTTGAGGTGCGCCCGCATCACCGACAATCAAGCGGGCGAACACCCGGCCGCGTTCCAGGTTTTCCTGTACCCGCGCCATACGCGTGGTATCGATATCCACTGCCGTCACACTTGCCTCTGGCTGGTGCTGCAACATAGCCAGCGTCTTGCCGCCGGGCGAGCTACAGGCATCGAGCACGTGCAGCCTCGGAGCCAGATCGAGCAGGTCGACAACCCACTGGGCGGCTTCATCCTGAACCGACACCTGCCCCTCACCGAAACCGGGCAGGCGGTCGACATCCATGGGATGAACCAGATTGAGCCCGCGCGTCGAAAAGGCCGTGGGGTTTGCCTCGATCTCCATCGAAGTCAGTTGCTCGCCATAAACCGCCCGATCACCCACCACACGCAAGGTCATGGGCGGATGCGTCGCCAGCGCGAACCCCAGGCGGGACGCGCGCTCCTCCCCCCAATCGGCGACCAGCGCGTCGAACAACCACGCCGGCAAGCGCGCGGCAGCAGCAGGCGTGGCTCCGGCAAAGGGATCAACACCTTCTTCGATTTGACGCGCCGCTCGTCTCAACACTGCATTGAGCAAACCGGTCGCCCACGGATGCCCGAGCTCCCTTGCGGCTTGCACAGCGGAATTGACAGAGCGCGAGGCCTCTCGACGTGCACCGCGAATGCGCTCCAGCCCGACCAGAAGCAACAACGCGATAATGGCCGATTTGGCCGGGATGGAGCGCTCCAGCAGACTGTCTCGCCAGAATACCAGCGCTTCATAATGCCGAAGCACCTCATAACCCATTGCCTGAACCAGACCGCGATGAACCGGCTGTGCCTGGGACAGTACCCGCCCCAAGGCGGCATCGAGCGACACCCCCTGCACGACAACCGACAACAGGAGCT
Source organism: Halothiobacillus sp. (assembly GCF_027346185.1). Lineage (GTDB taxonomy): Bacteria > Pseudomonadota > Gammaproteobacteria > Halothiobacillales > Halothiobacillaceae > Halothiobacillus. The sequence continues at coordinate 15,734 of NZ_DAIESY010000042.1, read as the reverse complement.
GCGCCGTCAAGGCTTCGGGAGACAATCGAGGCAAGGTGTGTGGATCGACTCGGACAGGACGATCCGGATCAAACGTCGCTACCGAGTGCTGATGCGGCCTGTGCGACGATTTCGCCGAAGAGCCCTTCTGTGTCTGGCCTTTCGGGGTAGATGGGGAAGATCGATCCGAACGGCGGCCCCATGGCTTTGTTTGGGGATTTTTATAAGGATCAGTCAAAACAGGTACCCAGCAATTGATGATTGCGCGCGAAATCGGCCGCACAGATCCGCTTACCACCCGCCTGCTGACAGGTCAGTACCCGCAAACCCCCTTCGGCGGTGGCGATAACAAACCCCGATGCATCAACCCCCACCACAGAGCCGGGGCGGGCTTGAGGGCAGTCCGGTTCGACCTCGGCCGACCATATTCGCAATGAAGCAGACTTGAACTCAGTATACGCGACTGGCCACGGATCGAAGGCTCGCACGCGGCGTGCCAGCAGGTCGGCCGGTTCGCGCCAGTCAAGCCGCCCCTCGAGCTTGCTCAACTTCGCCGCATAGCAGGCCTGGGTATCATCCTGCGGCTCGGGCGTCATCGCGCCCACGACAATGCCGGGCAGCGCGGTCATCAAAGCCTGCGCCCCCAGTTCGGCCAGCCGATCATGCAGCGTGGCCGCGGTATCTGTCGGCTCGATCGCCAACGCAACCTTGTACAGCATATCGCCGGTATCCAGGCCCTGGGCCATCTGCATGATCGTGATGCCCGTTTGCCGGTCGCCCGCCTCGATGGCTCGGGCAATGGGGGCCGCCCCACGCCAGCGCGGTAAAAGTGAGGCGTGAATATTGATCGCACCCAATCGGGGTGTCTCGAGAACCGGAACCGGAAGAATAAGGCCATAGGCGGCAACAACCATGAGGTCGGGTCGGTAACCGGCCAGCACAGCCTGCGCCGATTCATCACGCAAGCTCGGCGGCTGTTCCACGGGGATTCCGAGCGCCAGCGCGGCTTCCTTCACCGGTGACTGTGTTAACTTCTGCCCACGGCCAGATGGACGGTCGGGCTGGGTGTACACCGCCAGCACTTCCACGGAATCATCTCCAGCCAAAGCCTGGAGGGCGGGCACAGCAAACAAAGGCGTACCTGCGTACAGGATGCGCACTGTCATGCTGATTCCTTTTGGCGCTGGGCTTTTTCAAGTTTTTTACGAATACGCTGACGCTTGAGCGGCGAGAGGTAATCAATAAAGAGCCGCCCATCAAGATGGTCGATTTCATGCTGAATGCAGATGGCCAGCAAGCCACCCGCCTCACGTTCAAAACTTTTCCCCGAGATATCCTGTGCACGTACGCGAACGGCTTCGGCACGCATCACTTTATCGGTAACACCGGGGATCGAAAGGCAACCCTCTTCCGATTCGACCAAGCCACTACGTTCCAGAATCACCGGATTGATGAAAACCAGTGGTTCCGCCGGGCAATTGTCCCCGGCGCAGTCTGCCACGAAAATACGTTCATGCACATCGACCTGGGTGGCGGCCAGCCCAACACCTCGAGAGTCATACATGGTTTCCAGCATCTGCTCGCTCAGACGCTGCACGCGCGCGTCAAACTGCTTGACTTCGGCAGCCACCCGGCGCAGCCGTTCATCTGGGAAAAGCAACACTTCAAGTAACGACATATCAACCAAAACTCACTAATAAATACTTGGAATACATCCCGGAGGCATCGAGAACCTTAGCAAAATATGGCGACGGCTCCGAAAAACAACACCAGACATCTGTCCATCATCGCAGAAAAACATCACCGTCCGCCGATTTTGCGGATCAATCGACTCACAATCCTGTGGACGCGGCGCTCAAATTCTTTTACAAATAAGGATATTTACCGCAACATTGTACGCGAGCCCAAGCTTTGTACCTAGGCCACGTACCTAGATCATGTACTCGGGCGGTGCGCCGCGAACCCATAAACATCAAGGGTTCGACCACCGCCCTGATGTTGTCCCGTTTTCGGCTGAAAACCCAAGGATGTTGCCCATGAGATCGTCAAAAGGATTACCGGTTCTACTCTCGTTATCCCTCATTACCACCGCGTTGCTGTCCGGCTGTGCATCGGAGCGCCCACCTGTTAACATCGTGAACCAGCCCACGCCTTATGGATTACCGCTCGGTGCCACTCGCGGCCCGGTCAAAGGCACGCTGACACCAGAAGAAACCAAGGCACAGTTCATTTCCCTCAAGGCCAATGAATACACGGTCAAGAAGGGTGACACGCTCTGGTCGATCGCCAACCACTTCTTGAAAGATCCGTACTACTGGCCTGAAATCTGGTACGACAATCCCGACATCAAGAACCCGCACAAAATCTATCCTGGTGACAAGATCGGTATCATGTACATCGGCGGCAAACCGCGCCTGGGCATTACCTTGCGTCCCCATATTCGCTACGAGACCCTACCGCCCGCAATATCGGCCATCCCGCTGGAAGATCTCAAGCCGTTTTTGTCCTATGACCAGATCATGACCGAGAAGCAATTGGCGGAGGCGCCCTATGTGCTAGCCAACCGCAATCAAACCTCGACCACCAGCTTCGGCGATGTCGTGTACGCCCGCCCTGCCCTGACGGAAAACTCGAATACGTTCTCAATTCTCGGCAAGGGCAAACCGCTGGTTGATCCGGTCACAGGAGACTTCCTCGGCTATCGCGCCATTTACAAAGGCCAAGCCGAGGTCATGCACCGCGGTGATCCGACCACCTTGCGCATCACCAAAAGCGAGCGCGAAATCATGGATGGCGACCGTGTACTACCCGTGATCAACGAACCGTTCGACCACGATGTCAGCCCCAGCATTCCGGCCGTGCCAATCGACGCCGTGGTCATCGACATCCCCGACGCCATCACCCAAGTCGGCACCTATCAGGTTGTGATCATCAATGCCGGTAGCCGCAACGGCCTGGTGCCTGGCGATATGTTGCGCATCAGCAAGCCCGGCCGGATCGTCAGCGATAAATACTCGGTCAACCCTGAAGAAGTCGAGAAGAACGCCAAACCGGACGGTTTCCAGATGCCCTCGCCGCCCATGGTCAAGCTTCCCGACTTCCCTATTGGCACCGCCATGGTGTTTCGTGTGTACGACCGTGCCAGCTTGGCACTTGTGGTACAAACCAAGCGGCCGATTCGCATTGGCGATTTGCTGCAAACACCAACCGCTAATTGAAGCGCATCGCCCTCATGGCGCGTCTTTTCATTGTTGAACTTTGAGCACCAAACAACGCCCGACGCCGATGCGCGCCGGGCGTTACTATTTCTGATCACCATCAATGGCATGGGCCCGAAACGTCTGCGCCGCCTTCTGGAAGCATTCGACACACCGCAGGCAGCCCTACAGGCACCCGCATCGGAATGGATTCGCCTGGGCATACCCGCCTCTCTGGCCCATCAACAACCTCGCGGCATGGCTGATCGTGTCGAAACCATGCTGTCCTGGCTCAATGAATCCGAACAGCACCATCTGGTACTCGCCGCAGACGCATCATATCCACCACAACTTGCCGACCTTCCCGACGCGCCTGCGGCACTCTTTGGCAAAGGCGACATCCGGCTACTGGGTGAGCCACAACTTGCCATCGTCGGCGCCCGTACACCGACGAGCGGCGGGATTAACAATGCGCGCGCCTTCGCCCGCTATTTGTCGGCGCAGGGCCTCGTCATCACCAGCGGGCTGGCGCTGGGAATTGACGCCGCTGCCCATCGCGGGGCTCTGGCCGCTCACGGCGCCACCATTGCCGTCATGGGAACCGGACCGGATATCATCTACCCGCGCGAACACCGTGAACTCGCCGAGCAAATCGTGGCACAAGGTGGCTTGCTCATCAGCGAATGGCCCCCCGGCACCCTAGCCAGAAAGGAGCATTTCCCTCGGCGCAATCGGTTGATCAGCGGTCTGTCGGAAGGCGTACTGATTGTGGAAGCCAGCCTGCAGAGCGGTTCACTCATTACCGCGCGCCTTGCCGCCGAGCAGGGGCGCGAAGTCTTTGCCATTCCCGGATCGATTCACAACCCCTTGAGTCGCGGCCCGCACCGACTCATCCGGGAAGGCGCCAAGCTGGTCGAAACCGCCCAGGACATTTTCGAGGAACTCATCGACACCCTCGGCGCACGCCTGCGTCAAACGGTCGACACCGCCTCGTTCGAACCAGAGCCAACCACCGTTCCCGCCGCCCACCTCGACCCGGAAGAACAGAAAATTCTGGACTGTCTTGGCTTCGATCCTCAATCTGCAGACACGCTTATTGCGTCCAGCGGATTGACCCCTGCCGAAGTTTCCTCCATCCTCCTCATGCTTGAACTTGCTGGACACGTCACCACCTTACCCGGAGGGTTGTATGTGAGAACGGCCTGACGTACGGGCAACCGAGCGTCGTTCAACTTCGTCCCCTGAGAGATTCCATGAAAGAAACCGTGCTTGATTTGTTGATGTATCTGTTTGAAAACCATATGGAAGAAGAACCCCACTTGCCTCCAGCGCCACTGCGCACGGATCTCCAGAAAAAACTGCTCCATGCCGGTTTTGACGCTGATGAGATCGGACGTGCGTTTTCCTGGCTGGATGCGGCAGCCAGCGAACCGGCAGAGCTATCCAACCTGCCTCTGGCAGAAGTCAGCGCGCCTAAGCCAACCTCGTTCCGCGTATTTACGGCCGAGGAACAGATGGCCTTGGATGTCGAGTCGCGTGGCCTGCTGGTCCAACTCGAGGCTATTGGCATCCTGAGCGCTCAGACACGAGAAACCGTCATCGAGCGCGCACTGGCATTGGATAACGAAGAACTGGATATCGAAGACATCAAATGGGTCGTCATGCTCGTGCTGTTCGCCCGACCCGGCGAGGAAGCCGCATTTGCCTGGATGGAGGACCTCGTGTTCGCCGAAACAGCCGAATTGTTGCACTGATTTTTAGCCCCCTTCCTGAGATCGCCGAACTCCTATGAGCCAAACGCTTGTTATCGTTGAGTCGCCCGCCAAGGCGAAAACCATTAAGAAATACCTCGGGCCCGGCTACGAGGTACTCGCGTCCTATGGTCATGTGCGCGACCTGATCCCCAAAGACGGCGCTGTGGATACAGCCCACGACTTTGCGATGAACTACACCCTGATCGACAAGAACATTCGCCACGTCGATGCCATTAAAAAGGCACTGAAATCAGCCGACACCCTCCTGCTCGCCACCGACCCTGATCGCGAAGGCGAGGCCATTTCCTGGCACTTGCGCGAACTCTTGGCGGAAGCAGGCTTGCTGAAGAACAAGACGGCGCAACGGGTGGTGTTCTACGAAATCACCAAAAAAGCGGTGCAGGAAGCGGTCGCGCATCCACGTGATCTTTCCATCGATCTGATCAATGCCCAGCAGGCACGCCGCGCGCTCGATTATCTCGTGGGCTTCAACCTGTCGCCGCTCTTGTGGAAAAAGATCAATCCGGGGCTATCCGCCGGACGTGTGCAAAGCCCCGCCCTGCGCCTGATCGTCGAACGCGAGGCCGAGATCGAGGCGTTCAACCCGCAGGAATACTGGACCATTCTCGCCGACTGCCAGGCCGATCGGGCTGCCGAAAAGAGCCGATTCAATGCGCGCCTGCTGACACTGGACGGGCAAAAGGTCGAACAATTCACCCTGACCAACGAAACGGACGCGCAATCCGCACGCAACCGGATCCTCGAAGCCGCCGCCGGCACGCTCACCGTCCGCTCGGTGGAAAAACGCGAACGCAAACGCAACCCGGCACCGCCGTTTACCACCTCGACGCTACAGCAGGAAGGGGTTCGCAAACTCGGGCTCTCCGCATCGCGCGTCATGCGCCTGGCGCAGGAGTTGTACGAAGGTGTCGACATCGGTGCGGGCACCGTGGGTTTGATTACCTACATGCGAACCGATGCCGTGACGCTCTCCGAGGACGCGCTCACCGAGATTCGGGCACATATCGGTGAGAAGTATGGCGCAGCCTACCTTCCCGCCAGCGCGAACCGTTACAAGACCAAATCCAAAAACGCGCAAGAAGCGCATGAGGCCATCCGTCCGACTTCAGCGGCGAATACCCCCGAATCGGTGCGCGCGTTCCTGAACAAGGATCAGTTCCGCCTGTATGAAATGATTTTCAAGCGCGCGGTCGCTTCGCAAATGACGCCGGCTGTCTACGATCAGGTTTCTGTCGATCTCGCGGTCAATGATCAATACAGCTTCCGCGCCAATGGCTCCACCCTCAAATTCCCTGGCTTCATCGCGCTTTATCGCGAGGATGAAGACGATGCGTCCGGCGACAATGACGAGGATCGCCGTCTGCCGCCATTGGCCGTAGGCGACAAGATCACCCTGAACGACATCGCCGCCGACCAGCACTTCACCGAGCCACCACCGCGCTTTACCGAGGCGAGTCTGGTCAAGACGCTGGAAGAATACGGTATCGGTCGCCCTTCGACCTATGCCAGCATCATCTCCACACTTCAGGCGCGCGAATACGTGCTGCTCGACCAGCGACGCTTCAAACCCACCGATATGGGCCGGGTCGTCAATGGCTTTCTGACCGACTACTTCCGCGACATCGTCGATTACGAATTCACCGCCAAGCTGGAAGACGACCTGGATGCCGTATCCCGTGGCGAGCGCGATTGGGTGCCATTGATGCGCGAGTTCTGGAAGCCCTTCCATGACCGCGTCGAGCACACCAATGAGAATGTCACCCGGCAGGAGGCCGCCCAGGGGCGTGAACTGGGGATTGATCCCAAATCGGGCAAACCCGTCTCCGTCCGTCTCGGGCGGTTCGGCCCCTTCGTCCAGATCGGCACCAAGGACGACGAGGAAAAACCCAAGTTCGCCTCGCTCAAGCGCAGCCAGAGTATTGCCACCATTACGCTGGATGAAGCGCTGGATCTGTTTCAGCTGCCAAGACATCTGGGGGAAACCCCGGAAGGCGAACCGGTCGAGGTTGCCATCGGCCGCTTCGGCCCATTCGTGAAATTCGGCAAGATGTACGCATCGCTGGGCAAGGATGATGATCCGTACACCATCGAATTACCCCGCGCGCTTGAAATCATCGAGATCAAAAAGCTCGCCGAGAAGAATCGCTACATCACCCAGTTTGATAATGGTGTGTCGGTGCAAAACGGTCGCTACGGCCCCTACATCACCGACGGCAAAAAGAACGCCAAAATCCCCAAGGACAAGGATCCAAAATCTCTGACACTGGACGAGTGCGTCGCCTTGCTTGCCGCCGCACCCGAAAAGAAATCGGCGCGCGGCAAAACCGCTGCGAAAACGACGACCAAGAAAACAGCCGCTCCAAAAGCGACGGCCCCAAAAACCCCAGCCAAGAAATCGACAACGACGCGCGTCAAAAAGGCCAGCGCGACCGATATGGATGCGCCTGCAAAGAAAACTCCGGCAAAAAAGGCGACCACTACCCGCAGCAAAAAACCTGCCGCACCCGAGTCGGAATAAGGGCGCAAGCGCCCAAAACCTGGCGCATTAGATGATTTGACCCAGCCCAATCACCGAATTCATCATGCACAACAGCCCCTTTCGCCTTCGCCTTACCGGCCAAATCGTCTCTCAAGGCGGCGTGATCGCCTATCCCACCGAAGCGGTATTCGGCCTGGGCTGCGACCCGCTGGATGAGATCGCCGTCGAGCGGATACTGACGCTCAAACAGAGGGACTGGCGCAAGGGCCTGATTCTACTCGCCGCCAACCTCGAGCAGATCCATCCGTGGATATCGTTATCCTCAGAAGAACTGGCCAGGATCAGTGCCCATTGGCCGGGGCCATCCACCTGGGTGGTGCCGGCCAGTCAGAACACCCCGGACTGGATTACCGGCGGGCGGGATGAAGTGGCTGTCCGCGTCACCGCGCACCCCGTCGCTGCAGCCCTCGCCCAAGCAGCCAACACCGCCATCGTGTCCACCAGTGCAAATCCCGCACAGTGTCCACCTGCGCGCAGTGCTCTGGCCGTTCGGCGATATTTCGATGACCAACTCGATGGGATTTTGACCGGCCCGGTCGATACACGAGCCCAACCCACCCCCATCCGACACTGGCGCACCGGCGACTGGTTGCGACGTTAACGGGTGGCACGGAAACGTGCCGCAAGTGATCAAACCAGAGCTTGCAGCCGCGCCAATGCGTCTGCCCGACCTGTTATAATCACACGCCTTCCTCGACCCATAATGTTAGGCCATGATATCGACCCATGATGATATTGGCCCTTGTCACGCGCAGCGCGCGGACACATCACGAGACCAACCAACCATGCCCGACATTCAACGCGTTCGCGACTATCTCATCGACCTGCAGGACCGGATCGTATCCGGGCTTGAAGCCTTCGAATCCACCACCCGCTTTCTGAACGACGACTGGCAGCGCCCAAGCACAGAGGCGCTCAATGGCATGGGGCGTGGCCGCGTGTTGGAGGGCGGTGAGGTATTCGAGCGTGCGGGCATCAATTTTTCGCATGTCACCGGCCAGAAGCTCCCGCCTTCGGCCACGGCGCACCGCCCAGACCTTGCCGGTGGCAGCTTCGAAGCCTTGGGCGTTTCTTTGGTCATTCACCCGCGCAACCCGTACGCACCGACCTCACACGCCAATGTGCGCTTTTTCCAGGCGCAGAAGCCTGGCGTAAAGCCGGTATGGTGGTTCGGCGGCGGTTTTGATCTCACGCCGTATTATGGTTTTGCCGAAGATGCCGTGCATTGGCATGAGCAGTCCCGCGCAGCGTGCACGCCATTCGGTGATGAGTTATACCCGCGCTTCAAGCAATGGTGCGATGAATATTTCTGGCTCAAGCACCGCAGTGAGCCCCGCGGCGTCGGCGGGTTATTCTTCGATGATTACGGCGCCGATGGCCAGATTGATTTCGAGCAGGCCTTCGGCCTGATGCGTTCTGTTGGCGACCATTACCTGCCCGCCTACACGCCGATTGTGGCGAAGCGCAAAGACACGCCCTACGGCGAACGCGAACGCGACTTCCAGCTCTATCGACGCGGTCGGTATGTGGAGTTCAACCTCGTCTATGATCGGGGTACGCTGTTTGGCTTGCAATCGGGCGGCCGCGCCGAATCGATCCTGATGTCCATGCCGCCGGAAGTACGCTGGCGTTATGATTGGACGCCCGCCCCAGACAGCCCCGAGGCAGAACTCTATCGTGAATTCCTCCGTCCGCGCGACTGGCTGGCCGAACACGGCCAAAGCTGATCTCCAATAGATTGCGCGTCGGCCTATCGCGCCAAGAGCTCGATGGAGCGGGGTGACTCGATCGGCATACGCCAATCTTCATAGCGACTTTTGGTGTGCACCAGCCAGCCGCGCGCGCGCAATTCGCGCCCCTTCCAGCGATCAAAATCAATGCCTTGGAACTGATCCCAGGCACGAGCCGAAATCTGCAATGCCACCCGGCCTTCCAGATTGATCCATATGTTTTTGCGACTGCGGTGCACCGAGACCACCTTGCCGCGAACGATGGCCGCGCCCTGCACGTCATCCGGGATGCCTTCTGCCGTCGAGATACCCGGATCATATTCGCTGTTCGACCAGATACCGGCGTGGTGATCACGGGCCGTTTTTTCAATTGAAGTCAGGCAGTCGGCGAGTGCCAGGTTCGGCGGCATGTACACCGCCATCGCCAGCCCCCGCGTGACCAGATCGGCCTGAATGGATTTGCCATCGGGGCGATATAGATAGGCCAGCTTGCGGCCGTAACGATCTTCGGGCTCAGCGCCATATTGCACGCGCAATCGGTTGTGCGACGTTGCCAACAGTGCCATCAATGCCTGACGGCTGGCATCTCCGAATGGCTCTGAAGATCGTGCGGCCCGATCAGCATAAGCAGGATGCGCCACCTCGGGGGCATCGATACCCGCCAGGCGCACCCGATCGCCATTGGTCAGCCGAACGGTGTCGCCATCATCGACGTAAGCCACCGTGGCGGAAATCGCGTTTCTTGGCGGTGGGCATTGCTCCTCTGCCGATACGAATGACGAAAATACGCTGGCAAGAAAAAGAAAAAAGGCACCCAGCCAAATCGAGCGGGGTGCCTTTTTATACGCTTTGAGCATGGCGTCGAAACGCGCGGAATTACTTCTTGCCGTAGCGGTTACGGAATTTATCCACTTGCTTGGCGGTACTGGAATCCATGCGCTTGCCGGTGTAGAACGGGTGGCTGGCAGAAGAGACTTCAACCTTCACCAACGGATATTCTTCGCCGTCGGTCCACTTGATGGTCTCTTTGGCGCGGATGGTAGAGCGCGTCAGCATGGCAAAATCGGAGGCCAGATCCTGAAACACGACAGGACGGTAGTTAGGATGAATGTCTGGTTTCATGAGTGATACCTTGAGTTTTTACCCATAAAATTCGTGGGTTGTTCGATTCGATCGCTTTCGCCACAACGGCCCACAATGATCATGGACTTTGCAGCATTCAAAGCAATAGTAAATAAGGGCGGCGATGATACCTCAAAGACAGGCGGCACTCAAGCACACGAACACACTGAAAAACAACTGGAACAGCTGGGGTTCAATGAGGAATATCACCCGGCGCGGGCGTACGCGCCAATACCCAGACGGAGACCATCCGCACCCCTGACCGTTTAAGGGCATGCGCCAGGGCATCGGCAGAACTACCGGTCGTCATCACATCGTCAACAATCACGACATGCCGGGGCAAAGCCTGCCTGACCTCGAAGGCGTTCTTCAGGCTTTTGCGGCGATCAATGGCAGATAAACCGCTTTGAGATTCGCTGGACCCTGAACGCACTACCGCCTTTCCGTGAACGGGCAAATCAAAACGCCGCCCGATTCGGTCGGCAATCAGGCGTGCCTGATTGAATCCACGAACCTGCCGCCGCTCGGGATGAATGGGCATCGGGATCAATACATCCGGCCAGTCTTTTAATTGGTTATTTGTCAGACCATCTTGACGCCGGCCATACGCCTGCTCGATAGACAAGAAAAGCGGCTGCATCAAGGCATTAAGCACACCGGGGTCCTTGCGATATTTGAACTGATGAATCAGGTATCGGCTTGCTGCGTTAAAATCCTGCCCCGCAACAGCAAAATCGAAATGCGGTGGATGCTGCAGGCACGCGGCGCAACGTTGCCCGGCTTCACTCACCCGAATCGCGCATCGCGGACAACGGTGCGGCACGGTTCTCTTATCAGCCGATAAATCGCTGGCACATCGAGCGCATAACCCGTTGTCCTCCACACTAGGCGTTCCGCACAGGTAGCAGGGTGAAGGCACCAGAAACCGTGTTAGTCCGGCCAGTCGATTCATGCTACATTCATACTCCATGTACCAATATATAAGGGAGCCTATTCCCATGACTGAATTTATCCACGCCATCGAAGACGGCGAAGAAGGCAAGATCGTTTCCGGCGCTTCCTCGCGCAGAGCCGCCAAGTGGTTCAATTATGGAACGCTGGTTGCCGTTCTCGTCCCACTGCCACTCGCGATTTTCTGGACGGGCATGTCCATGCTGATTTACGCGCTGAACAAACATCACCCAAATCCCAAGGTAGGCCACTATACCCAGTGGGCAGCCTACCGCTTCTACGGTGTCGCCGGAACCGCCGTGGCAGTGGCGGTGTTCTTCCCGGTCAACGTTACCTATTATCTAGTGATCTGGGCCATTGCGGCCGCGATTCTGATTCCTTGGACGATTTACGATCTTTACAAGATCAATCATGACACATGGGTCGATTGCGTGATTGAACCCCATCGTCCCTTTGAAGACAACCAATAAAGACGAATCACCGATCACCTGTCAAACCAATCCTTCCCTGCATGTGAGGCTGCCCTTGTCTAAACCGTCCAACCCCTGGGATCTGCCCCAGGTTCTCGCCCTGTTCGACCTGCCGTTCAACGATCTTTTGTTCCGTGCGCACGAAACCCATCGCGCGCATTTCGACGCCAATGCCGTTCAGATCAGCACCCTGCTTTCCATCAAAACCGGCGCCTGCCCGGAGGATTGTTCGTACTGTGCACAGAGTTCGAAATACGATACCGGGTTGGAACGCGAGCGCCTGCTGCCCCTATCGGAAGTGCGGGAATCCGCCCTACGCGCCCGCGAAGCCGGAGCCACCCGATTCTGCATGGGGGCGGCCTGGCGCAACCCTACCGACAAGCAACTGGAAAATGTCATCAGCATGGTTGGCGTCGTCAAAGAACTCGGCATGGAAGCCTGCGTCACGCTCGGCATGCTCACCGCGCCCCAGGCAGGCCGCTTGAAAGAAGCCGGGCTCGATTACTACAACCATAATATCGATACCTCGCCGGAGTTTTACGGCGAAGTCATCACCACGCGCAATTTCCAGGATCGTCTTGACACCCTGGCGCATGTGCGTAACAGCGGCATCAACGTCTGCTCCGGTGGCATTCTGGGCATGGGCGAATCACGCGAGGACCGCGCCTCGTTTCTGGCCACGCTGGCCAACCTGCCACGCGCGCCGGAATCCGTGCCACTCAACATGCTGGTACGCATCCCCGGCACGCCGATGGCGGACATCCCCGCTCTTGATCCGATCGAGTTCATCCGCACCGTCGCCGTCGCCCGCATCCTCATGCCCACCTCGCACGTCCGCCTCTCCGCTGGCCGCGAGGGCATGAGCGATGAAGCGCAAGCCTGGGGCTTCTTCGCCGGTGCGAACAGCATTTTTTACGGCGACAAGCTCCTCACCACCGACAACGCCGATCAGAACCGCGACCGTGCCCTGTTCGACAAACTTGGCATCCATCCTCTCATCCCTGCCGGATTTACCGAACGGGACGACGATGACCACACCAGCCCGATGGGTCATTGTGGCGGCGCCTGTACCCACGCACATCCCTAAGGAGCCTCTGCACGAATCCATCCATGGCTTCGTGGGCTTGCGCCAGCTGCGCGTTCACCCCCGTCTTGTGCTCAGCATTTCAATGACTTACGTCATTGTGCGGCAGGGCCTCCATGCCCTGCACGGGAAGGCCTGCATTTGTGCTGACCCTCCCTAATGATCTAGCGGTTTTTCACGACGCGTTGCGGGAGAACCCTTTCGGTCCGAATCTGCCCTTTCCTCCAACTCGTGTCATCAACCCCGAGTGATTAAACCCGATCCATCGACGATCATCTGAGGGTTTCATCAATCGGACAGGCTGTGCCTCAACAGCGTATTCATCGTTTCGTATTCTGTCGTTTCACCCGGTGGATCGACGGTCAGCGAAGACGCCTCGTCTTTGTCATAAAAAATTCGCATGATCACCCGCATCCGAATCAACAAGGGCTGCGTAAACACCTTGGAGCCAGACGCTTCTTCAACCGCGTACACCCAAGGAGCTTTTCAATCATGAATAACCCACTTACCCCGAAACGTCACCGATTAGCAACCGCCATTCTCAGTGGCCTGATCCTGTCCGGTCTTGTCACTCTTTCAGGCTGCAACAGCAGCAATGATCAAACGCCGGTCGCCCAAAACCCACCGCCGCAAACTAATCCTCAGTTGACACTCGGTCAGACAACCTTTCGCTACGAAACCTTCGGTAACCAGGGGTTTTGGACCCAAGCGATGCAACTTCCGCAAGGACTTGCCGCGGCTGGTGTCACTCCGCTGGCCGCCTTATCACTGGGACTGAATGTCAACGCGGCTGCGTTAAGCTCGGATACCGCCAAGGCCTTGACCGATGCCCTAGCTAAAATCCAGGCGGGGGCAGACCCGAAAACCACCGTGCTCAATGATCCTGGTGTAACCTTGGCGCTCATCAACGAAGGTGCGGTCATTGGCGTCGTGCCTTTTGCGGCGGACGGTTCGCGCAAGCCACTCGGCAGCGACCCGGACTACAATCCCAAAGACACCCTTGACTTGTCGCGCGGCGATTCCGTGGGTGTTTCATGCGCTCTATGCCACGCACGCACGGACAACTCAGTCGTACCTGCCGGATTTGCCAAAATGCCGGGCTCGGTCGGCCTTGAAGTGGATGGCCCTGCAGCCAATGGGCTTGATTTCGGCAACATCGTTGCCGCCTCGGGCAATCCACGCGCTTACTTGCCCATGTATCAACTGGCCTTCGCGGCACTTGGTGGCGCTTCTGCGGCCAATCAGGCGGGCTATGCAGGCATCAAGGACGACACCAATGCCGAAGTACGCACCTATCTGACCGGCAGCAATGCACAAGGCAAACGTTATTATCCCGTCGATGGCTTTGATGCCTTCCCGGATGGTGTGAATAATGTCGCTGAAATACCGCCCTTTTACCGCACGGATCTCACAGCGCCTTGGGGTCACTCGGGTTTCGATACGGATCTAAACGATTTCAACAACATTGTCTATGTATTGGGCCTCGACCCGACCATCTTGGCCACGGCACCGGGTAAGCAGATACTCGAAGGCCTGGCCGGTGGCGTGGGCGACGAGATCTACAATCGCTATGTAGCAGTACTAGACGACAGCGGCTTGCAAGGCAAATACCCCTTCGTACAATCAGCGGCTACAGGTAAGGGCTTTTTGGGCTACCAGGTCGATCAATCTAAACTTGAGGCACTGACGGCGTACACCGACCAGCTGCAATCACCCCGCGCGCCCACCGATCTGGATGCCGCCATGGTCTCTCGCGGCCAGCAGGTGTTCGACCAGAACTGCACCACCTGCCACGCTGCCAGTGCTTCCGCTCCGGTCTCATCGGACATTGTGCCATTCGCTCAGCTGTACCCCAGCTTTAGCCCGACGGTACTGGCCCCACGCCAAGCACCCCTGAGTGATGTGATCATCAGCACGGATAACGGCCCGGATCCGAGCTACTACAATGAGTTGACGGTATTCAATGCCAGCGTGCGTGCCGATACTGTCGGGTTTGCGGTCCCGTTACTGGCTGGACTGGACGGGCAGACCAAGTTCCTGCATGACCTGTCGATCAGTGGGACCACTACCACAGATGCACTAAATATGCTGCTCGATCCAACCCGAGGCTCTGGCGCTCAACACCCGTTCTACATCACGGATGCCGGGGATCGAGCGGCCATAACGGAATATTTGAGAAGTCGCGAGACGAAATGAGGTCCCATTGGGTTTACGGATTGATGTCATTTACAGGGAACGAACCCCGGCCATGAATTGCCCGATCCTCCGCTTCTTGGTGTTCGACTCAATACGTTGACCAGAAACAAAAACTCAATTCATGCTATTGATAAAGCCGGATCACATGGTGATCCGGCTTTTTTCATCCACATAGCTAAACGCTACAAGGAAATATGCCGACGAGATTCGTTTTCGGAACCTGTCGGCCTTAGCTCGGCACCAAGTTACCGGGCTGGGCATCAGCGCTAGCTGCTACCTTTATCTCCCATAGTTTGTTGGCGTAAAGATGTGTCGGCTCTGCATCATGGCCGAAATCTGGTTCTACTGGGTCACACAGAGGCCACTGCCTTTCAATGCATTGATCATTTTGTTCTGAGCCGGCGGCGGCAAAAACTGAGGGCAACACCTGATTTTTCCGGTGGGTGTTGCCAATACTTTTCTCCAAACTCTGCGTTGAAGAGCGGGCCACCATTCAAATCGGTCATGCTCATGGGCTCAGCCAGCGCGAGATTGCGCTGTCAGTCGGTGAGCTATTGATCCGGCCAAGTGAAGTTTGAAGTTTCATGATTTTCATGCGGCGTATTTCACGCGTGGATCCTGGAAGTACTTTTTAACGCGCTCCGGGTCTTGTTCCAGTGCTTGCATGTGCGCGGTTGCCGCAGCTTTCAGC
>NZ_DAIESY010000030.1:0-15677 GCF_027346185.1 Halothiobacillus sp. | reverse complement strand
CGCCGGCAAAGTGCCCCCAGATGGACGGGATCGGACGTAACTCGGCGTTCGGCATTTTGCTGACTTCGTATTCGTTATCTTCCGGCGGAAAATACAAATCGGTTTGCCCCGGCATAACGATGGCCTTCGCCTTGATCGCTCCCAACGCCTTCTCGAAGTCGCCGCCGTACATCGGATTGTTGCTGATGTCGCCCTGTTGCCAGGTCCACAGCATTGCCAACAGATTATTGGCATCGCGGGCGAGGAAAAAGCCCTCCCAGAACGCGATCAAAAAATCTTCCAGCGAAGAGTAACCGTATTGGAGATACAGCTTCTCGCGGTAGAACGCCTGAGAAAACCCCCAGCCGGCGTACACACGGGCCATGGCGCGCAAGCCCTTGGTCGGTGGCTTCTCGTACCAGCCGTTGTTCCAGGCGGCATCGGCGGTCAGAGCTGCCTTGACGCTTTCGAGGAACACGAAGTTATGCACGGATGTTTTGGCAGAACCGCAAAACGGCGCAATTCGCTCGACCATATCCGGGTAGGACGCGCCCCATTGGAATGTCTGCTGCGCGCCCATGGACCAACCGGTCACCAGCGCAATTTTCTCAATGCCGAACACTTCGGTCACCAGGCGATGTTGGAAGCTGACGTTGTCATATGAGGTCACGTCTGGAAAACGAGCCTGATTGTAGGGTTCAGGCGTATTGCTCGGCGACGAGGACAGGCCGTTGCCGAACATGTTCGGAATAATGATGAAGTACTTATCCGGATCCAAAGCCATGCCCGTGCCGACCAACCACTCGTTGTCATAGTGCTGACCGGAATACCAGGTCGGATACACGATGACATTGTCTTTCGCCGCATTCAGCGTGCCGAAGGTCTTATACGCCAGTTTGGCGTCACGGATGGTGGCGCCGGATTGCAGAACCACGTCACCCATTTCATAAATCTTGTAATCACTCATTACATTTTCCTCAAGGTTAAATAAATGCTTTTTGATTCAAACGATTGAATAGAATTAGAGAAGCTCTTTTTAGACTAGAGCTTCCTTGCGGTACACGGATGTACCGCTATGAATAACCACACAGGTTATTGTTCATGAAGTCACCAACCAACAATCCCTGGCCAACGATGAGCCCATGGTTTGGCTTGCTCAAAAGCCGCCGAAGCACGAAGCACCATCTGATCGTCCAAATGGCGTCCGATGATTTGCAGACCAACTGGCAAACCATCGTCTGTCCAACCTGCGGGTACTGACGCAGCTGGTTGTCCTGTCAGGTTCATTGGGAAGGTGAACGCCAACCAACGGAACGGCGCGACAATATGTCCATCAATCTTCTCTGGCCCTTGTATATGCACAGGGAATGGAGGAACCGCCAAAGTAGGAGTCAGAAGCAGGTCATAACGCTGCATGAATCGCCACATCTTGTTGTTAACGGCTTTACGTGTCATCAGAGCGTTCGTAAAGTCTTCCGCTTTCCAATCCCGACGGATAAAGTCAACCAGATGAGGCGTCATCCGGTCGCCATACCGATCCGCCATCGCTCGCAAACCCTTGAGATCTGATTCCGCAGCGACAATGCCCCAAAACGCATCGTAGGGATCATCCAAACCCGGATGAGCTTCTTCCACAATGCATCCCAGATCCTGCTCAAAGACCTTCACCGCCTCATCCACAACCTGACGAACACGTGGATCTACGGGTGCATAGCCCCAATCGGGGCTATAGGCGATCCGCTTCCCCTTGAGATCTCCCTTCAGGGTTTCCATCCAATCAAAATTCGGGTCGGGAAGCGTATGACGGTCGCGCGGATCCTGTCCGGCGATAACCGACATCATCAACGCACTGTCAGCTACGGTCCGACTCAACGGGCCAATATGCTCAAGGCTTTCCCAACTGGAGACCCCCGGATATCGCTCATCTTTGGTACCTGGATACAAAGGCACACGCCCCATGGATGCCTTCAGACCATACAAACCGCAATGCGCTGCCGGGATCCTTATTGAACCACCGCCATCACTACCGATCGCAAAGGGGCACATGCCGCTTGCCACAGCCGCGCCCGATCCAGCGCTGGAACCACCAGGAGTCATGTCAGTATTCCAGGGATTACGAGTCGTCTCGTAAACCGGGTTGTGACCAACACCGCTGTATCCGAATTCCGGCACATTCGTCTTGCCCAGAATGATTGCACCTGCCGCGATTAGTCTTTCGACAACGACGTCATCTTCTTCCGGGACAAACTCCTCATATGCGAATGAGCCCGATACCGTCCGGATACCTTTGGTACAGACGAGGTCTTTGATTCCCACCGGAACCCCGGCAAGAGGCCCAATGGGTCGACCTGCTGCGATGTCCTTTTCAAGTTCACGCGCCCGATCCAGAGCCAACTCCGGGGTGGGCGTGCAGAAGGCATGCAGTTGGGGCTCCAACGCCTCCATTTGTGCTAACGAGGCCTCAATCACTTCGACTGGCGACAAACGTTTCTCACGAACTGCCGCGGCAATCGAAACCGCGTCCATCTTGCAAATTTCATGACTACTCAACTAAATATCCCCCCTCGGTCTATCTGATGAACGTTTTCGTGGAACGACGCTGGTGTGCGTCATGGTGTACTCATGCCGCGCCGTACTTTCGAACGGGTCTGGGGAAACCACAGGACGTACCGTCCGTGACCGCCACCTGATCTTCCCAAGGCAACTTGTAGTTACCGGCGACCAGATCCTGCATGAAGGTGTATGGGCAATCCTGCGCTCCGCCGGCCACGGCGACATAACCACGATGACCGAGCTGGTAGATGTTGTTCTCTACCCCCCACAGACGCCGCGCTTCACGCGCCAGGGCCGGACGGACCTCCGCCGTGATGATCTCGTCCGGCACACCGCTGCCTTCGACCAAGGTTGTCCCGTCAAAATTGACCACCATCCCCTCACCCATCGAGTTGAACGTCCCGTCCGTGCCCGCCATGCACACGCTCGCGGTGTACATGAGGTTGCAGAAGGCGTTGGTCTGATTGGTGATCTTCCAGGAATGGCGAATTGGTGCGGTGTATCCCGCCGTTCGCAACATGATATCGGCTCCGCGATAGGCGCATTCACGCGCCATTTCGGGGAACATGCCGTCGTGACAGATAATCAAAGCCAGGGTGCTGCCGTTTGGCCCCTCGCATACCGGAATACCCATGTCACCCGGTTCCCAGGGTTCCACCGGAACCCACGGATGGAGCTTGCGATACTTAAGGCGGATCACACCTTCGGCATCGATGATCAGACCCGTGTTGTATGGGTAGCCTTCCGGGTTGTATTCCATGATGGAGAAGCAACCCCAGACAGCGTGCTCCACACAGGCAACGCGCAGAGCAGCAACCTCGGGCCCATCCATGCGCACCATGATTTCTGGGTTGGTATCCATCGACAGTCCATGGAGCGCATACTCCGGGAACACCACCAGATCCAGGGTGGGCATCCCGTTCTTTGCCTTGGCAACCATGGCGCAGACTTTCTCCGTCTGGCGAGTCAGATCCTCTGGCGTTTTCACGATAGGAAGTTGCAATTGCACCAGCCCCAGAACAACGCCATCCGGAGATTTGTTCAAACCACCCAGACCGCTCATGCGTCCTCCCCGATAACGCCAAAGCCATCTAGGCTTCGGCCAATCTCATCAATCTGATCCAACACCCGGAACATCCGTCGATTCGAGATTTTAGCTGCCGATTTCTGTACACCAGTCACGTCAGGCCACCACGCTTTTCTTGGCGGCAGTAGACATCAGAATCCAGTACACCAAACCTCCGACCAGTGCGGAGGAAATGGCGGTAGAAAGCCCAGGGAATACCTTCTCGACAATAAAGGCGACTACAGACCCTGCCGCCCATGCGATGAAGGCAAGCGGACGCCAGTCAGCATCGACCTGCGAGTTGGGACGCTTTAAGTACTGGTCGATGATGATGATCGCACCGATTGGCGGCACGATGATGCCAAGCAGACTCAGCCACTGGATGAAGAAGGCCCAGACGTTGGTCGCCGCGATCAGGATGCCGATGGCACCCAGCACAACCGCCATCAAGCGCATTTCGCTGCCCAGAATACGTGACCAGCCGGTAGACGCGTTGTACAGGCAGTGCGAGCAGACAGAGCCTAGGTTAGCCAGCAGGAAGATGAAGGCGATCACCATCAGAACGCCCGAACCGGTAGCCATCATATAGCCGAACATATTGTCCTGACCAAACGGGTTGGCATTCGGTACGGCGAGTGCAGCTGTCATGATTCCACCCACCAGCATCGCGATCATGTTCGCAAACGGAAAAGCGCTGAAGGTCGCCACGAGCGAGCTCTTCTTGTCTTTAGCCCAGCGGTTGAAGTCCGGTGTTACGGTGCCCGCATCAACGAACAGGGCAATCACCATGGTTAAACCGACACCGAAGGGCAGCAGATTTGCTGGATCGTTCCCGTGGTAGGACATGATTGCATCGAAGGTCGTCTTGCTGGACGCATCGATGACCACCCACAACCCGAGCACGACAAACAAGGGCGCGGAAATGATGCCGATCCAGTGCAGACCACGAACGCCGATAAAGGTAATGCCGATGAACAGCAGCCCCGCGATAATGGTCATGACCACGTAATTGATGTGATAAGCACTACTGATCAGGGAACCGGCAATACCTGTTTGCACGGCAAACCAACCCAGCAGCAGGGTTGAAAGCAGTCCTGACGCCAAAGCGTAACCCTTTCGACCAAATACGATGCTGGCGAGCAGCGCGAAATTGAATCCTTTCTTGGTACCCAGCAGGCCCAGCAGACCGACGTAGCCGAACATGATCAGATTACCGATCAGCATGGCCCACAAGGCGCTGGTGAACCCCATGCCGAGCACGAGGAGCGAACCGGTCATCGCCCCGGTAATGATCATCGGGAAACCCATCCAGACCATGCTCACTGAGAACATGCTGCGACGGGCGGACATGGGTACGGCGGTATGCTCGTATTCCTTGCCGAGGGTATGTTCCAGTTCTTCTTCGATGTGCTTGATCTCTTCGACCAGGTGCTCACCCTTGCTATGTTCGCCGCCTTTTTTCAGGCTGGCATCGTGTTCTTGGCTCATTGGATTATTCCTTACTTAATTCTTGTTTGATTCAGGGTGCTTGGTTATGGCAACTTCGCACCCGCCTTTGCTCAAGTGTCTGAGTGGGTTGCCTTATTTATGGCCACCCAGATCCTGCTCGTTCGGAATGCCCTGGATCGGGCATTCAGCCGTGCCGGGCGTCGAGCGCGTGATCTTCTCGACGTTTTCACGCGCCTTGGCTGGATCGGTAATCCAGGTCTTGTAGAACTCATAGGGGCATTCGCCAGCGCCGTTCATGTCGTCGCCAGAATTGATCATGCCGGTGTAGCCACGGTGCAGCAGCTTGTAGAGGTGGTTCTGGCTCTGCCAGTTTTTGCGGGCGTCGCGAATCTGGGAAACGGACAACTCGGCGTACTGGATGCCGTATTCCTCTTCGCCGCACTCACCGAGGGTACGACCATCGAAGCCGACAATGGCCGAGTGGCCGAAGTAGGAATACACACCATCGAAGCCTGCCGCATTGGCGACGGCGACATAGGTGTTGTTCATCCAGGCCATGGCTTTGGCAACCAGCACCTGCTGATCTTTGGCCGGGTACATGTAGCCTTGGCAACGAACGATCAGTTCGGCTCCCTTCATGGCGCAATCACGCCAGATTTCTGGATAATTGCCGTCGTCGCAGATGATCAGGCTGACCATCATGCCCTTGGGGCCTTCGCTCACGTAGGTCTTGCCGCCGGGATACCAGCCTTCGATCGGGCACCAGGGCATGATCTTGCGGTACTTCTGCACAATTTCGCCTTGATCGTTAATCAAAATCAGCGTGTTGTACGGCGCCTTGTTGGGGTGCTCTTCGTGACGCTCGCCCGTTAGGGAGAACACGCCCCAGGTCTTTGCCTTGCGGCAGGCGGCGGAAAAGATTTCGGTCTCTTCGCCTGGAACGGTCGAGGCCGTTTCGTACATTTCTTTCGGGTCGTACATGATCCCGTGGGTGCTGTACTCGGGGAAAATCACAAGGTCCATGCCCGGCAGGCCCTGCTTCATGCCCACGACCATGTCCGCGATCTTGCGGGCATTGTCCAGAACCTCGGCCTTGGTATGCAGGCGCGGCATCTTGTAGTTGACGACGGCAACGCCGACGGTATCGGCACTGGATGAAATATCACCATGACGCATAGGTTATATCCTCTGAAAAACTGAAAAAAAACGGTTATTGACCCCACATCACTAGCGTGGAATCAGGCAAACCATCCCTGGCGAATCGGGCATCGCCACAGACGCGGGTAGCAATCTGTGGCTTGTCATTTACAACGGGTTAAACCGACAGATACTTGCTGATCTGAGCCGTATCGACGTTCTCCCGCAGGTCCTCATGAATGAACGAACCCTTGTCGATCACGATGATCCGGTCGGCGACCGCCATCGTGAAACTGAGCACCTGCTCGGAGACGATGATGGTGATCTCCCGCATCTTGCGGATCTCGTTCAGGACATTGGCAATGTCCTTGATGATGGATGGCTGGATCCCCTCGGTGGGCTCATCCAGCAGCAGCACCTTGGGGTTCGAAACCAGCGCCCGCGCAATGGCCAGCTGTTGTTGCTGACCGCCGGAAAGGTTGCCACCCTTGCGCTGACGCATGTCGAACAGCACGGGGAACAGCGCGAAGATTTCGTCCGGGATCGTTTTGTCCTTGACGGTTTCCAGACCGGTCTGGATGTTTTCCAGCACGGTCATGCTGGGGAAAATCATCCGGCCCTGAGGCACGTAGGCGATGCCATTGGCAACCCGTTGATAGGAGGTCATTTTCGTCACATCGACGCCATCGACCTTGATCGAGCCGCCACCCGCGGGCAACACACCAATCAGAGATTTGAACAAGGTGGTTTTACCCATCCCATTGCGGCCCATCACGGCGATTGTCTCGTTCTTCGAGGCGATCAGATCCACACCATGGATGGCTTCACTTTCACCGTAACTCACGGAGAGTTTGGATACTTCAAGCATGTCAGGTCCCCTCCGATTAATGGCCTAGATAAACTTCGATGACGCGCTCATCCGACTGCACCTGTTCCATGGTTCCCTGTGACAGGATCTTGCCTTGGTGAAGTACAGTGACCTTGTGCGCGATGCGTTTGACGAATTCCATGTCGTGTTCGATCACGATGACCGAACGGTCCTGACAGATCCGGTTCAGCAAATCGGCGGTTTGTTCACGCTCCCGCACACTCATACCGGCGACGGGTTCGTCCAGCATCAGGAGTTCAGGGTCCTGAATGAGCAACATGCCAATCTCCAGCCATTGCTTCTGGCCATGGCTCAGAAGGCCAGCTTCCTTGTCCAGCAGGTCCGAGAGATAGATCATGTCCGCCACTTCGTGGATGCGTTGATCCACGTCTGCCGTGCGCTTGAACATCAGGGCGCCGAACACGGTGCGTCCGCGTGGAAACGAAATTTCCAGGTTCTCGAAAACCGACAGGTTTTCATAAATGGACGGGGTCTGGAATTTACGACCGACACCGGCCCGAACAATCTGGTGTTCGGCCATTTTGGTCAGTTCCATGCCCTTGAACTTGATCGAGCCTGAGGTGGCCTTGGTCTTACCGCAGATCATGTCAAGAACGGTGGTCTTCCCAGCCCCGTTGGGGCCGATCACGACGCGCAACTCGTTCTTGTCCACGTACAGATTCAGGCCATCGACCGCCTTGAATCCATCGAAGGACACCGTCAGGTCTTCAATTGCCAGCACGAAATCGGTGTTGCTCATTCCGCGACCTCCTTCTTCTCACTCAACGCAGCCGATTTAACAGCACTCGACTTGCGGGTGAACTTGTCCAGGAAACGATCCACCGATGGTTTCAGGTAAGTCTGATACAGACCAGCCAAACCGTTGGGGAAGAACATCACCACACCGATGAACATACCGCCCATCAGAAAGAGCCACAGCGCCGGGAATGATTCCGAGAACGCCGACTTGCCGTAGTTGACCAGCAAAGCGCCGTAAACCGCACCGATCAGGGACAGACGACCACCGACGGCAGCAAGAATGACCATTTCGATGGAAGGCACGATGCCAACGAAGGTGGGCGACATGAAGCCGACCTGCAGCGTGAACATGGCTCCACCGATGGCCGAAATGATCGCTGAGAGACTGAAGACGAAAATCTTGAAGTTTGACACGTCGTAACCGGAGAATCGGACCCGATCCTCCTTGTCCCGCATCGCGAGCAGCAGGCGCCCGAGTTTCGACGATAAAATGTAGCGGCAAAGCAGAATCACGCCGACGAGCAGCACCCCGTTGATGTAATAAAGGATGTACTTCGCCGAGTCGGTGTTGATGTTCCAGCCATGCAGGGTCTTCAAATCGGTAATCCCATTGATACCGCCGGTGTAGCCTTGCTGACCAACAACCAGAATCGTCAGGATGGCCGCAATTGCCTGCGTGATAATCGCGAAATACACCCCGCCCACGCGCCGCTTGAACATGGCCGCGCCAACAATATAGGCAAGCACAGCAGGCACGACGAAAATCGCCAGGATCGTGAACGGCAGGCTATGAAAGGGTTCCCAGAAAAGGGGCAACTGGGTGATCTGATTCCAGTCCATGAAATCCGGGATACCCGGTGTCGTTTGCCTTGCGGTACTCGCCGGATCCGAAGCTTCCAGCTTCAGATACATGGCCATGCAATAACCACCCACGCCGAAGAAGATTCCCTGACCCAGGCTCAGAATGCCCGCGTGTCCCCAGAGCATGACCAAACTGACCGCCGCAAAAGCATAGGTCAGGTACTTGCCCACGTTATTGAGGCGGTAAATATCCAGAAACACGGGCAAAATGATAAAAATCAGCAAGGCGAGCAACAGGAGCCCGATCGCGCCCTGCCGTCCACCCAACCATCTGTCATAAAAAGTATTCATGTGCGTGTCCTTATTTTCTGACCTTGCTTGAGAACAGACCTTCGGGCCGAAGCATGAGAATGACGATGATCGCCAACAGCGTGACCACTTTGCCCATGGCGTTCGTCATGAAGAAAGTAAGGATGGACTGGGCCTGCGAAATGGTGAACGCGGAAGCGACCGTACCCAGCAGACTGGCTGCCCCACCGAAGACAACCACCAGGAACGTATCGACGATATAGGTCGATCCGCTGGTCGGGCCAGTTGACGCAATCGTCGTGAATGCCGCACCGGCGATTCCCGCGACACCACAACCCACCGCAAACGTCATTCGATCAACCTTTTGGGTGTTGATCCCCACGGCACCGGCCATTAACCGGTTCTGAGTCGTTGCCCGGACCTTCAGTCCCCAACGTGATTTATGAAGCGCGAGAATGACGACTGCAGTCACGACGAGCGTGATGAGCATCACAAACAGACCGTTGATCGGAATATCAATACTAGGTGTTGGTGACCATGAACCCATCAACCAGTCGGGCAATGTTGGGCTAACCTCACGACCACCGAACACCGAGCGGAAAATCTGTTGCATGATCAGGCTGAGCCCCCACGTGGCAAGCAGCGTGTCCAGTGGTCTCCTGTATAAATGACGGATGAGCAGGAATTCGACGAAATACCCCACCGTAAAGGCAATAACAAAGGCAGCGATGATCGCCACCACGAAGTAATAGGCCATGAATCCGGGAAAGTACTGTTCTGTAATTTTAGAGATGACATAGATCGAGTAGGCCCCAATCGTCATGAACTCTCCGTGAGCCATATTGATGACGCCCATCTGGCCGAAGATGATCGCCAGCCCCAAGGCCATCAACAGCAGTACGCTGAAGAGGCTTAAGCCGGAGAACCCCTGCATCACCAGGATGGATCCTAAATCAGAGAATGAGTATCCAAACAACATGGAAGTTGCTCCTGTCTAAAATTGCATAGGGAGTGGGTTACGCCCTGATCAGTTGAAGCCGACCAGAACGCCACTCACCCGGCCGCTTTTGCTCAGTAACCTTTCGGGAACGGATTCGGCATGATGTACGGTGAGGTGTAGACGATGTCTGCCTGACCATCGTCACGCCATTCGCCGATACGCAGACGGGTCTTCAGGTGATGGTTCGGCTCGAGGTAAACCATGCCTTCCGGTGCGTCGAAGGTGATCGTGCCGCTTTCTTCAGCCTTCACTACCTTGTCGGTATCGAAGCTGCCCGCTTTCTCGACAGCAGCCTTCCACAACCACGGGCCTTCATAAGCAGCCTGGGTTACGTCACCGATCGGCGCATCAGCACCCCAGCGTTTCTTGAACGCAGCAACGAATACCTTGTTTTCGGGCGTATCCAGAGACTGGAAATACTTCATCGCGGAGTAGAAGCCTTTGAGGTTTTCACCACCGATGCCCTGGGCTTCGTCTTCAGTGACAGACAAGGTCAGCAGCGTCTGCTTGCTGCCGTTAATGCCGGCCGCCTTGAGCTGCTTGAACCAGGCCACGTTTGAACCGCCAACCACAGCGGCATAAATGACATCTGGCTTCTTCAGACGGATCTTGTTGATGGTTGAACCGAACTGGGTGCTGCCCAACGCGGCGTATTCCTCACCCACCACCTTGCCGTGCAATACGGTTTCAATGTATTTGCGCGCCAGTTTCATCGTT
Organism: Halothiobacillus sp.; assembly: GCF_027346185.1. Classification (GTDB taxonomy): domain Bacteria; phylum Pseudomonadota; class Gammaproteobacteria; order Halothiobacillales; family Halothiobacillaceae; genus Halothiobacillus. Next base: position 5,039 of record NZ_DAIESY010000030.1, on the reverse strand, counting down.
GTACGTGGCCAGATGTAGTCAGAACCGATCAGATAGAAGGTCTTGGCGTTCTTGTTCTTGGCCACCCAATCTAGGCCGGCAAATACCTGTTGAGTCGCTTCCTGGCCGGTGTAGACCACATTCTTCGACTGCTCCAGTCCTTCGTAGAAAGTCGGGTAGTACAGCAGGCCGTTATCACGCTCCAGTACGGGAAGAACCGCCTTACGGGATGCTGATGTCCAGCAACCGAAAATGGCGGCCACATGGTTTTCTTCCAACAACTTCTTGGCTTTCTCAGCGAAGGTAGGCCAGTCACTGGCACCGTCTTCCTGGATGTACTTGATCTGGCGTCCCAACACACCTCCCTGCGCATTGATCTGTTCAATCGCCAGCTTCTCGGCTTCCTGAGCACCCGTTTCACTGATTGCCATCGTGCCTGTCAGTGAATGGAGAATGCCCACGGTGACCGTATCGTCGGTCACAGCAAGACCAGTTGTGTCCACCTCAGCGGTTGGAGGACCAGCATAAACGGCAGACGCAATGAGTACTGACGAAAGCGCCAGACCCTGGATCGCAGCTCGTACGCTGCGCCAAACTTTAGAATCGGTCTTATTAATCATGGTTGCTCCTTAAAATCTCACCTGGACGTTTTACCTTGCTACAAGGACCAAAGGGAAAATCCCTCCAATAAGCACTATTGCAGGAAACGTGCCAGAATAATAAGACACAAATTAAAACAAAAATAAATACACAACCCACATATATCGGCACATTAACAAAAACCTTTCCCAGGTAATATTCGGCAATGGAATAACTGGACATTCAATGAGTTACAAAGATGAATTTGATTAAATTATCATCAAACCAGAATCAATAATCCACGATAAAAACTAGAAGCGTAAACAATTAAAACCAAGAAAATATCCAATGTATTTCCTTTAAGATCATATATTTATAAAGGTTACACACCAAGAACTCCTTGTCAATATGATCAAACACAAATTGTAATGTTACATTTCGTTCCAATTTGAATTGGAACAAATGATTGTCATGACAAAAACATTACATTCGCCATCACCACAAATTAAATTCATGGTGATTAATAGGAAAACAAAGGATAAACATAAGTTGGCACGGGATGTGCAATATTCCTTTGAGCTCTAAAGTTGCATTATTTCAAATTTATTAATTAGGAATGGATCAACCGAAGGCAATAATATCAATACGTCAATTAACGTAATTGGCTTATTGATTTACAGACGGGCCACGCCAAAATAATTTCAAGGGGATTAGCACAATGGCAAAGAAACTTATAGAAATTGATTTTTCACAACCACCGGAAGCACACGATTGCATTCACAATCGTTGGCACCCGGACATCCCCATGTATGCATGGGTGAAGCCGGGTGAAGATTTCGTTCTAGAGTGCATGGATTGGACCGGCGGCCAGATCAACAACAACAACTCTGCCGACGATGTCCGTGATGTGGATTTGACCAAAGTTCATTACCTCAGTGGTCCCATCGGTGTGGAGGGTGCCGAGCCGGGCGACCTGCTGGTAGTTGATATCCTCGACATCGGCACACTGGAACAATTCCAGTGGGGTTTTAATGGCATTTTCGCCAAAGAAAATGGCGGTGGCTTCCTGACCGAACATTACCCGGATGCACGCAAATCGATCTGGGATTTCAATGGCATTTATACATCCTCTCGCCACGTGCCCGGTGTGAACTTCGCGGGCATCATGCACCCGGGTCTGATCGGTTGCCTACCCTCCAAAGAATTGCTGAACGAATGGAACAAACGTGAAGCTGCCCTGATCGCGACCGATCCTGACCGGGTTCCTCCGCTGGCCGCCCCACCCTGTGCAGGTACCGCACACATGGGCCAACTCAAAGGTGATGCGGCGAAAGTCGCCGCACTCGAAGGTGCGCGCACCGTTCCGCCACGTGAACACGGCGGCAATTGCGACATCAAGGATCTCACCAAAGGCTCCCGTGTCTTTTTCCCTGTCTATGTTAAGGGCGCTGGTCTTTCAATGGGCGATCTGCACTTCTCGCAGGGTGATGGTGAAATCACATTCTGTGGTGCCATCGAGATGGCCGGATGGATTCATATCCGAGTCAGCATCATCAAGGATGGTGTTGCCAAATACGCGGTCAAAAACCCGATCTTCAAGCCGAGCCCACTGCAGCCAAACTACCAGAACCACTTGATCTTCGAAGGTATTTCCGTAGATGAATCTGGCAAACAGCACTATCTGGATGCTCATGTTTCCTACCGCCAGGCCTGCCTGAACGCGATCGAATACCTGAAGAAATTCGGCTACACCGGCGCCCAGGCCTATTCGATCCTTGGCACAGCACCTGTACAGGGGCACATCAGCGGCATCGTCGACATACCGAATGTCTGCGCAACGCTCTTCCTGCCGACAGAGATCTTCAATTTCAACATTGACCCATGCGCCGAAGGCCCGACCAAGTACATCAAGGCTAACGAGGATGTGCCGGTTTCCTACTGGGCAGATAAATAACCCCCGCTCTTAGGATCTGTTCGAAATAGATCCGAAGATCCATGTATCCCATTGTTTTCACGGAGGGTGAAATGCCCATTTATGAGTATCACTGCAAAAACTGTGACCACGTGTTCGAGGAAATGCGCCCCATGGCCCAGTACCAGGAGCCGTGCGCATGCCCCATGTGCGATCACGACGCGGGAAGGGTTGTCCTATCTGCTCCGAGACTGAACGACATGAAGGCCAGCGTCCGTCAGGCCCATCAAGTCAATGAACGAAGTGCCCATGAACCGAGATCAACGGCACGGCACCAATGCGGGCCGGGCTGCAACCATTCCAGTACCCCCACCAAGACCACGACAACCAAAGGAGGTCCTCACCTAAAAATGCAACAGGGCAAACGCCCATGGATGATCGGACACTGAAGATTTTGTGGCTTGATACCCAAGACCACAGATTCAAAACCATTTTTTGACAACCCTGAAACTACTATCGTCCCTAAGGAGCTTATGTAACATGAAAAAGAACATCTTATCGCTACTCGCAGTAGCAACTGCAATGAGCATGCCGCTGGTTAGCACAGCTGTCCAAGCCGATACGTTTACCGGCAACATCAACGCCGCTTCGAAATATATTCTTCGAGGTATTACTAATTCGCCGGAAGATGACAATGCTGCATTGCAAGGTGGATTTGACTATGCACTTGACAATGGCCTTTACGTTGGTTACTGGGGTTCGTCTCTTGGGTATTCTGATCCGGGTAAATCCAATGGCTTCGAAAATGACTTCTATGGCGGTTACAACGGAAGTATTGGTGACTTCCATTATGGCGTCGGCGTCGTTCAATACGCCTACGTCAACATCTCCAACTCGAATGGCATTGAAGGCTACGGCAGCGTCGGTTATGGCCCCGTCACCTTTGGCGCCAAGACACTGTTGAAAGATGTAGTCTGGGGCAACAAGGGTGACACCTTCTGGACCCTCGATTACAGCGCTGCTTTGCCAAAGGACTTCAAGTTCGGTACAACGATCGGCTATTACACCTACAAGAATAGCGGCACGTACATTGCATCAACCCCGGAGAAAAACGCCTTCCGTTATGCAGATATCAACCTATCTCATCCGATCGGCAAAACAGGGGCAAACGTTAGCATGCACTACATTATCGGCGGCAAGGATCGCAATGGCACTAAGCAAAAGAACGCCATTTTCTTCAACCTGGGCTACAACTTCGACATCTGATTACTTAACGAGTGATTCTGTCCCGGTTATCTGAATGCCACGCTCCCATCAACAGGGCGTGGCATCATCACATTAGGGAGGGTCTGCATTTATGCGTTCCTTCCCTAATGTGGTTTGCCTTTTTTATTACCGACAACGAGAATCGAAACGTGAAAAAACCAGATCGCCACGGGTAAAAAACTCATCTTCGGTGAAGATTTGCCCGATTTGAGGTGCAACCCACGGCAGACGTTTGGTCGAAACCAGACAACCTTGTATCTTAAAATCCATCAGGGCTTGTTCACGGGCAGCATCAAGATCAGGCGACAGCCGCCGGGCTGGATACCAGTGCATCCCTGAATAGGCACGGACAACGCCTACCCACAAAGTCTCACCCACCGCATTTCGATAGGGCGTCTTCCAAAGTAGCAGTGACAGCATCTCAGTCTGCTTTGACGTCTGTATATGTCTGTTGTAAGCAAGCGTATACAACTCGTTATTCCAGAAAAGAGGAACGGATGGTGCCTGCAGATCGTCGAGCCCTTCGCGAGCCAGTTTTAATAATGCCGATGCGCCGATCGGACTTGCCTGCGTCCATCCGTCGGTGTGCAACGCATCGCGCAGGCCTGCCTCATCCCCGACAAGCAACGCGACGGACAATGGCTGCACCCGTGCTCCCAGCGTACCGCGAACATAATGCGGCAGATGAGTCTCAAGGAAGCTTTCCGCCTGTTGGGGCAATAGCTGAGATATGGATGCCTCCGGAATCGGAACGGGTGGGGTTCGAGCAGGCGCCAGCAACGCCCCTGAATACACCGATCCCACGAATACAAAAGCCAACGGCAAGGCGAACGGCATGCTACGTATTTGCGACTGCTCGATGCGTGTTCGTGTCCATTCAGCCCAAACAATGGCCACCAGCAACCAAATGCCGCCAAGCAAGTAACCACCCAGCACATCGCTAAGGAAATGCACGCCAAGAACGATACGACTCAGCCCAATCGCCAAGACCAGGAGCAGCCAGGCGAAAAAAATATTGACCCTCATGGGCCAGCTCGATATCTCCCGAAGCCAGATATAGGCCAGAAAGCCGAACAAACTGACCGAAATCAGAGCATGCCCACTCGGGAAGGCGTAACTCGCCTCATGCACGGCGGCTTCAAGTGGGCGAGCGCGATGGAGTGCCCATTTGCCGGCAAAGGCAAACAAGGTGCTGCCACTCACCGAGATCAAAAGCGGCAGTATGTAAAATCGTCGCCGCGACAACCACAGCCAAATGCTCGAAACCAGCACAATGGCCACGACGACCTGCCAAACCCCGATA
>NZ_DAIESY010000014.1:0-6743 GCF_027346185.1 Halothiobacillus sp. | reverse complement strand
TTAGCTGGTCGCTTAGCAATGAAGGCTTCAGGATGCTCAAACAGGCCCGCGCGCTGTATCAAGAGAACATCGAACTGTTGCAAGACGCGCAGCAAACCGACGAGAAAGTCGACCAAAAAACAGGTGAAGCAGCAACGCCCTCGAACAAAGTCTTCAATGTGCTGTTCTTGTGCGTGTCCAACAGCGCGCGCTCGATCATGGCCGAAGCGTTGCTCAACCGTTGGGGCAACGGCCGCTTCTGCGCCTTTTCTGCCGGTCAGAAGAAGGATTCAAGCGTCAACCCCAACACATTAAAAGCACTCAAAATGCTTCAATTGCCTACCGAGCAGGCCGCCTCCAAGCACTGGTCTAAGTTCCTGGAACCCGACGCGCCGCAAATGGATCTGGTGATCACCGTCTGCGACACCCTGCTAAACGAAGCCTGCCCCGCGTGGCCCGGCCGCCCGATCACCGCGCATTGGGGGGTGCCCGATCCGGTGCGCTTGATGGCCGATCATCCCGAACGCGATGCGGTGTCGTTCTTTATCGAAGCCGGACGCCTACTTGAAACTCGGGTGAAGTTGCTGACCCAACTCCCCGACTACGCCATCGAAAAAATTCGCGCCCGCGATGAGATTTCCGCAATTGGTTTAATGAGTGAGTAAATAATGACGATTCGAGTTGCAATTAACGGCTACGGCCGCATGGGACGCCTGGCACTGCGGGCGATGTTTGACCGCCCCGAACTGGGTCTGACTGTGGTGCACATCAACGAAATTGCCGCGGATGCCGCCTGCATGGCGCATCTGATCGAGTTCGATTCCGTGCACGGTCGCTGGCCGCAGGCCATTTCTGCCGATGAAAACAGCATCACGATCAATGGCCAGCGCATCGGCTACACGATGCACAAAACCATCGATCAGCTCGATTGGCGCGCCATCGGTGTGGATCTCGTCATCGAATCGACCGGCAAATGGCGCAGCTTCGAGCAAATCCGTGCTCATCTGGATCAAGGCGCGCCGCGCGTGGTGGTCGCCGCACCGGTCAAACACCCGGAGGTATTGAACGTTGTGATGGGCGTGAACGATCACTTGTTCGATGCGGCCAAACACGCCATCGTGACGGCAGCATCCTGCACCACCAACTGCCTCGCGCCGGTCGTCAAAGTGTTGCACGAAGGGCTCGGCATCGTGCGCGGCACCATGACGACAATGCACGATTTGACCAACACGCAGGCCGTGGTCGACAAGGGCGACAAGGACTGGCGGCGGGCGCGCGCGTCGAGCCTGTCGCTCTCGCCCACCACCACGGGTTCGGCCAAGGCCATCGGCGAGATTTTCCCCGAATTGAACGGCCAGTTGAATGGTCTGGCCGTGCGGGTTCCGCTGCTCAATGCCTCGCTCACCGATTTTGTCTTCACGCCATCGCGCGCCACCACGGTCGAAGAAGTCAATGCCCTGCTCAAAGCGGGTAGTGACGCCATGCCGGAGATTCTTGGCTATGAAACCCGCCCACTGGTATCCATGGATTTCGTCAACGACGCCCGTTCGTCGATTGTCGATGCGCCCTCCACGATGGTGATCGACGAGCACATGGTCAAAGTGCTGGCCTGGTACGACAACGAATGGGGCTACGCCAACCGCATGGCAGAACTCGCATCCAAGGTCGGCTCGGCATAACCTCCACCCACCCGCCAGGAGAACCCGTATGACTGCTGCCCTGCGCAACTACCTCATCATCACCGGCAACTACTGGGCGTTCACCATCACCGATGGCGCGATCCGCATGTTGGTGGTGTTGCACTTCTATCAGATGGGGTATTCGCCGTTCGCCATTGCGATGCTGTTCATTTTTTATGAAGTGTTCGGCATCGTGACGAACTTTGTCGGCGGCTGGCTCGGCGCGCGTATCGGGCTCAACCGAACCATGCAGGTCGGCACGGCCATGCAGATTGTCGCCCTGCTGATGCTGACCGTACCCAACCCCATGCTCACCGTGGTGTATGTGACGGCGGCGCAAGCGCTTTCAGGTATCGCCAAGGATTTAAACAAGATGTCGGCCAAGGCCGGGGTCAAGCTCGTCGCCGGTGCGTCGGACGAGCAGTTATTCAAATGGGTCGCCTGGATAACCGGCTCGAAAAATGCGCTCAAAGGCATTGGCTTTTTCGTCGGCGCCGCGCTGTTGGCACTGATCGGCTTTCAGGGTGCCAATTTCACACTCGCCGGGCTGCTGGTGCTGGGGTTAATCGCCACCTTCACCTTGCCATCCGGCCTCGGTGCGATGAAGGAAAAAGCCAAATTCAGCGCCTTGTTTTCGCAGGATGCAGCCATCAACTGGCTGGCCGCCGCGCGGATTTTTCTGTTCGGCGCGCGCGATGTGTGGTTTGTCGTCGCCCTGCCCGTCTATTTGGTTTCCATCGGCTGGGATTTTGAATGGGTGGGCGCGTATCTTGCGCTGTGGGTGGTCGGCTACGGCATCGTGCAAGCCAGCGCCCCGCGCTTATTGCGGGGGCAGAAAAAACCCGTCGGTGCCGAAACCGCCCTGCTCTGGAGCCTAATCCTCGTCGGCACGCCCTTGCTGATCTGGATCGGCTTTCAGTTCAACCTGCCGCCCGGCTGGTTGATTACGATTGGTCTGGGCGTATTTGGCGCGGTCTTCGCCGTCAACTCGGCAGTCCATTCGTACCTGATTCTCAATTATTCCACCAACGACAAAGCCGCCATGAATGTCGGCTTCTACTACGCCGCCAACGCCGGTGGACGCTTGCTCGGCACGGTTTTATCCGGCTACGCCTATCAAACCATCGGCATCGAAGGCTGCCTGCTGATCTCGACAGGATTCATTGCCCTGGCTGCGGTGTTTACTTATCAGATGAGCCGGAGTTTGCTGCAGAGTAACTCCCCCGAAAAACAGCGGCGCTAATAAAGATTTTTATTGAATCAATGGGGTCCGACTCAAATGATCTCCGCGAACTACTGATTGCTTCCCGTGATTCCGGCTATGTGATCTTGTTTCGCCACGAACCAGCCGACGATGCGGTGCATGCGCTGGATTTTCGGCACCAGAAAGAGGTAGTCCAACCGATGGTTGGAAATCAACCGAGTGTGACCCACCGATATTTGCCTTAATCATCCCGCCACGCCAGTTTGGCCTCAACTGTGGCCTGTTCCTGATCGAAGTGCGTTTTCGCGCTTCCCTCAATCTTGGCCTTGGCCTACGCCATTGCCGCGAGGCGCGAAACGCAGAAAATCGGTAAACCGCTGCGACTCATTGACTTCATCATGCGGTATAAGCAGATACTTCCACGGTTTGTTGCCGACGCTCGCCGAGAAGTCCGACGCGTGCTCGCACCAGCGGACAGCGGCAGCGGTCTTGGCCTGAACCTCCAGGCTGTCGAGGTCGGCTTTCGCCTTGGTTTCAACCAACAGGATGGTTGAATCGGTCTCGACGACAAAATCAGGAATGTACTCCGGCTGTTCGGAGCCAAGCTTGTAGTAAATTTGGAACTGGCCTTTGGCGGGTTTGAACCACTTCAAGGCATCCCGCTCCAGGATGACAGCAAAACGCCGTTCCGTGTCCGAATCAAATTTTTGCAACGGATACAGGCATTTAGAAAATCCACCGAACAGCATCTGCTTGATCTTGCCTAACTCAGTCACGGTTTCACGGTAATGATGCGCCGTTTGTCCTGCGGTCGCGGTGTAATGGCAGGGTTTAAGCGCCGTAAAGCCCCGGCTGACCTGCACCTCGTACCCCGTAGCTTCTTCCCAAAAGTGGGCCATCATCTCGGCGTGAATCAGTCGCGCCAGTTCTGTGCCATAGGTATCGAATATCTCGTGAAGCGCGTTCTCCGAGTAATTTTGCGCCTGATAATGCGCAACCGCCTGACCCGCCAGGTCATACAATTGCTCGGCCTCTGTGAAATAGTCGATGTCGTCAAAATCGAGCAACTTCTTGACGATGTAATCCTCAAGCCGCTGCTCCCTCATGCCCGTTTCCCGGCTCATGGTGAATTGAAGATTCGTGCGCAGCTCTTGCCCCACAATTTCACGTTGCCCCGGCTGGAAATTGGGCAACATACCCAGCGTGAACGGATGAAAACCCGTTGTCACCTCACCTGTAGGCACCACGGCGATACGCGGAATGTCGATGGTTTGCTGCACGATAATCTCGGTGGTTTTGGCCACCACAGACGAAAGATCGAACGCAGGCGCACCCTCCTCGGCATCCGTCAGTAATTCACCTTGAACGGGCTTCAGCCGTTCAGTCACTTCGGCCAGAATCGCCGCCTGCACATCCGTCTGAAGCAGTGCATGGCTGGTTGGCACCAAATCACACTTCACTTCGTATTGACCAATCACCTCCATCACCACGCGCGCTGCTTGGCGCTCACGCTCGGTCACAAATACGGGCGCTGGAACCGGAGTCTGTGCAGCCGCTCCTGCACTTGGTGGCGCAGGGTCAATCGCTGGGGCATCCGCCAAACCTAAGCGCATCATCACGCCTGAGCCGACCTGTACGCTAACCTTGGTATCGTCTGCACTCGGCGCGTCGAGAATCACGTGTTGCAAACGAATCGGCGAATCACCCCGGTTCGCCTCGTCGATAATCTCCTGAAACTTGTCGTGCGCCACAATGCTCAACCGATCCACCGCTGCGACACCCGTGCGCTTGCCATAGGGCAGACGCAGACCGCGACCGATGCTCTGCTCGATCAGCGTGCGCGCATTGGCGGCGCGCAGCGGCACGATGGTATAGAGATTGGTCACATCCCAACCTTCTTTCAGCATATTGACGTGAATCACAATCTCGGTCGGCTCATCCACGCTTTCCACCGCCAGCAGCCGCGTAATCATTGCTTCCTCTTCCGCGCCCGTTCGGCTGGAATCAACTTGAATCACTTTGCCCCGATAGCGCCCCTCATAAAACGCAGCCGATTCAAGCAGCGCCAACAGTTGCCCGGCGTGGGTCGTATCGCGTGCAATCACCAGCATGAAGGGTTTCACCACCGGCATGCCATTTTCGCGGGCGTAGGTCAGCAACTCCACCTTCGTGGTTTCGTGCAAACGCACGCCGTCCTCCAGCTTGATCTTCTCTACTTCCTCTGGCGTATGCGCCTTGGCATCGAAATTGCGCTGGGTCACGGCGGCAGGCTCTTTCACAAACCCATCGGCCATGGCGCGTGCCAGCGGATAATCCATCACCACATTCTTGAACGGCACTGGCCCCTTGCTGGACTCCACAAAGGGCGTAGCCGTCACCTCCAGGCCAAACAGCGGTTTTAGCTCATTGATCGAGCGCACCCCGGCACTGGCACGGTAGCGGTGCGATTCATCCATCAGCAGCACCAAATCCGGCAGATTCGCCAGATAGTTGAAATAACTATCACCCAGCACTTCCTTCATGCGCTTGATGCGCGGCTCCTTGCCACCCCGCACCTCGGAATTGATCTTGGAAATATTGAAGATATTGATCCGAACATCGCCGAATAAATCACCCGTAGGCAGGGGTTGCTGATCGTAGTTATCGCCGGTAATCACCCGTGGCGAATGGATTGCAAACTCCCCAATACCCTTGAACACATACTTGGGCGTATTGGGCGTGAAATCGGCAATCAGCTTGTTGTAGATCGTGAGATTCGGTGCCAGCACAAAGAAATTATTGATGCCATGCGCCAAGTGCAGATACGCAATGAACGCGCCCATCAAGCGCGTTTTGCCGACGCCCGTGGCCAGTGCAAAACACAGCGAGGGGAACTCGCGCTCGAAATCTTCTAAGGTCGGAAATTCAGCTTTGAGCGTGGCTAAAATCGCCGCCACATTTTGATCTTTGCGCAACAACTCGGGCGCCGCCTCAAGCGCTTGCCGCAGTTTTTCTAACGATTCGGCTTGCGGCGGGCGCAGGGACAGACGGCCCGTGATGTGGTTCTGTACGCGGGCGCTCATGCCTGTTCTCCATTTTTCTTGTTCGGCAATGCTTTCCTGCTTTTTTCAAGCTGCTTGACCGGTCGCGCAATGGCGGCATCGAAATCCCTCTCCACCGGTGACGGCAGATCGCGAACCCGTGCCTGATATTCGGCATACGTAGCCTGAGCTTTCGCCAATGCTGCTTCGGCAGTCACCTTGCCCGCGTGGGTCAGAATGTCCTTGCGCGTCATCCGCAGGAAGTTGTCCAGCTCCCCCGCCCAATCACGCATGGTCATCGGTTGCCGCGCCTGCGCCTGCAGCTCCGCCACTTCGATGTAAGCGGTGACGATACGGTTGAGCGTGTCCAGCTCTTCGGCGTTCAGGTAGTTCTTGGCAATGCCCACATCGGCTTTGCGTACCGGTGCGCCTTTGCTGGCCCCTGTCCAGTTCGTCAAGCCCATGTTCGGCGCTTGCGCGTCCGCCCGCAGCGCGATCAATTCCGCCGCCGTATGGCCGTGCGCGGCCCAGTGCATCTTGTTCTGCACGGTAGCGAAGAACAGCTGAGAGGTTTCCGTGTGCGGGTCGTAGTCCACGCTGGTGGCGTAGATATCCAGCACCTTGCGCCAGAACACCTTTTCCGAAGAACGGATATCGCGGATGCGCGCCAGCAATTCCTCGAAATAGCCGCTGTCCTGCCCACCCTTGAAGCGCTCATCGTCCAGCAGAAAACCCTTTTCGAGATAGTCCTTCAACTGTTCTGTCACCCAGCGCCGGAACTGCGTACCCCGATGTGAACGCACCCGATAGCCCAGGTGCAGAATCACCTCCAGGTTGTAATGGTCAACCAGCCGTTCCACA
>NZ_DAIESY010000009.1:0-13341 GCF_027346185.1 Halothiobacillus sp. | reverse complement strand
ACAACATCTTTGTGGAACGGCTGTGGCGCAGCGTCAAACACGAGGACGTGTATTTGCAAGGCTATGCCACGCTACCGGAGCTGCTGCTGGGGTTGACGGAATACTTTGTGTTTTACAACACGGAACGAATGCACCAGTCGCGGGACTACTGCACGCCGGATGAGGTCTATCGGACAGCGAGCGGAGGCGGGGCAAGCATTGTGGATAAACTCACTGCGCGAAAAGAATATCGCCAGGAAAAAACAGAATCAAAAACCGGGGCAGCGCCATGCAGCTGCGTGTCAAAGGCTACCCTCTTAAACTCAATGAATTAGTGTCTTGACTGAAGGGTCCACTTTAGTCGACAGTGTGGCCGAAGTCATCGCACTGGATGAGGAAATCGTGAATGAGGCCAAGCGCTCGGGCAGTGACGAGGGTTCGTCGCATATTATGGGCGTGGTGACCCAACAATCCGAGAAGGGTAACGACAAATTGATTATCCTTGTCGATCTCAAAGGATTATCGGATCTCGGTGAAAAATGAATCAATATTGGTTGATCGGTGTGGCAGCTGCCGCTCTGGTGTTGGCTGTGGTCTCTTTGATCGCAATCGCTCGTCTTCAGTCCGCGCTTAAGGCGCAGACCAGTAACGCCCGTTGGTTGCAGGCCCGGATGGAACGGATCGAGAACGAACAAGGTTCAATTGAGTCTGCACTGGCCGGATTGGGGCGGCACATGGATGGTTTCGACAAGAAGCTCGTCCAGCAGGCTAAGCAGATGGAGCATGTCCAAACGCGTTTTGAAAGTGTCACTGCCAGTGATTCAACCGAACGCGGTTTCGAGAATGCCTTGCGTCTCAGCGCGCAAGGCCGCGTGACCCTGCAGGAGCTTGTCGACGATTTCGGTTTGTCCGAAAGCGAGGCGCAGTTGCTGTTGCGTATCAATCAACCCAACGCCGGTTCAAGGGCAGGTTGAAGATCGGCGGAGCCTTCTGATATGTTCACTCCGGCTGCACGGCCGGTAATCAATTTCTTTTCCGACCCGGAAATAGGTTCTCCCGCCATCGCAACCATTTAAGTTGAAGGCTTAGATTCTGTGCCGTTTTTTCAGCCAGTGCCTGGCTGCGTTGACTGAAGCAGGAAGCGTAACGCCATTGCGAAATCAAATGCTGGGTCTGTCTGATTGCAGCCGCGTAATCGGGCAGGAGCTGTTCCGCACGTCGGCAGTAGGCTTGCAGGGTTTCGCCCGGTTGACGCGTAATGCCCAATTGGGAAAGCTCGGTGGCGACGGCGAACCACGCGCGATCGACGGGCGGCATTTGTTTTTCCGGGCGGCTAAGATGCCGCCACAAGCCGAAGATCATAAGCCACGCGATTGCGACGACAATAAAAGCAAATCCAAGCCTTCCCCACTGGCCGAGCTTTTCTAGGCCAAACCATTGCAGCAGATCGGTCTGGGTGCTGCCGCTGTAACCGAGAACATACTGGTTCCAGCCATTCTCCACTCGATCACTCAGTAACGACCATTGACGAGCAAGACTGTCATTACGGCGCAGCGCGGCGGGTAAAGCTGCGTCTTGTTGGGCGGCTAGCGCGATGCCGTCGGTAATGCGTTCCGGGGCAACAGTCTGGGTTGGATCGACGCGTATCCAACCCTCGCCTTTGACCCAGATTTCACTCCAGGCATGGGCATCGGCCTGACGAACAAGCAGATAATCGCCGTTGACTTCGCCGCCTTGATAACCCGTCACGATTCGGGCGGGAACACCGGCGGCGCGCATGAGCAGCGTGAACGCACTGGCGTAATATTCGCAATAACCGCGTTTGGTGTCGAACAGGAAGGTGTCCATTCGGTTTTGCTCGGGCAGTTTGCCCGGCGTGAGGGTGTAGCTGAATCCTTGCGAACGAAAGTAGTTTAATGCCCGGTCACGAATTTCGAGCGGGGCAAGCCCTTTCCATCTTGCTGCCAGCGCCTTGAGTTTAGGGTCGCCGGCGGGCAGGCTCAGGTTGCGTTCGCGGGTGTCGGCCGATAATCGGCGTTCATCGAGGTGATAACGTATCGCTGAGGTAACGGTGTAACGATAACGATCATTCAGTGGGCGAAGCGAAAACAGACTGCCGGTAACACTCAGAACGGATTGCGGCGGCAGCACCGTTGCCATGGCCAAGGTGGGCAAAAACCGACGATCGGAAGGTTCCAGCGTGACTGTGTATTCAACGGCACTGGTCGGGTCAACACGCACGTTTGGCGCAGGCACGGTCTGCAAAATATTGGGGATATCCGCATGCCAGGTGTTGTTTGTCTCATCACTCATGACCAAAACCCGCCAATAGCGATCAGCGGGCGGAATCATCGTGCCGCTGAAGTGGACGCGAAATGCCGGTGTCGAATCGGTAGACAGCCGTTCAAATTCTCCTGCGGTCAGTTGATCGGATAACCCTGTTCGGGCTTGTGCAGACACAGGTTGTTTGGTGCCCCATAAAGCACCCGGTGGTCGAGGAAAAAGCAAAAAAAGCAGAAGCGCGATTGGCAAACCGGCCAGCATCAGGCCGGCAGCCGCCTTTATGCGTGGCTTGATCAGGCGGATGTTCGGGTTGCTCAAACCAATCCAGGCTGTGACCAAGCCTGCGAACAACCCAAGGGAAATCAAGGCGGTGAGTATGCCTTGGTCAAAGAGCAGCAGACTGACGATCAGGAAGAACCCCAACAGCAGCAGCGCGAACTGATCCCGCAGTTGCCGGGTTTCGAGCAGTTTGAGCAGGGCACCGAGCGTCAGCAGTGTGACACCGGGATCACGCCCCCAAAGGCTATGGTAGGTGAACAGCACCAGCAAGCTGATAACCATGGCCAGCAAAATCAGTAGCGGTTTAGGTGGTAAAGGCCAGCCACGCCATTCGTGCTGCAAGCGCCAGATCAGCCCGAACAACACCAGAGGTATGGCCCAGATGGGCATATGGGGCAGATGCGAGGCGATGGCGAGGGCAATCACGATACCCAGGGGACGATCCAGTGGCTGTATCTTGTTGTTCATGAAGCGAGACGTGGGTGGTGCGCGGGGGAAAACAGGGTCAGCGCTTCGAGACAATGCGTGACATGGGTTGAGTCAGCACCGTGTCGATCCGATTCGCCTGGTAGTTTGAGTGTGAACGCACGGTGGTCTGCGGCAAGCGACAGAATCCAGCGTGTTAATTGTTGTAGTCGGACTTCCGTGTTGCCGGTCAGCAATTTGTAATCGAGGATGATTTCGTCATGTATGGCTTCGCTCGACTGCCAGTACTGGGTAACCAGTTGCCCTGATCGGGCGTAGTGCTTGAACGCGATCCGGCTCAAGGCGTCGCCGGGCACATAAGTTCTGAGGTGGTCGAACTGATCGTCGCCGGATTGCAGAGATACGTCTGCATTTTCCGCATGAGCCGGCAGCACATTAGTTGGCAGGGGTGCTTCGCCTAAGGGTTTGGGATAAACCCACTGCCAATGCGGTAATGATACCCATTGGGTTTCGGCGGTCCACAAACCAATGGGATAGCGAGTGGAAAGGATGACGTCTGGTGTCGTATAGCGGCCCCGAGGCATTGTGGTTAAGAGAAGCTCGACTAACTCCGTCCGGCCAGCGGTCAGGTTAATTGTGAGGGGCTCTGCTTCACCGTTCTGATTGAGAGCTTGGCTGATGGCTTGGACGTGAATCGACGGGTTATTGAGGTTGCTTTCAATCTGAACCGGCCATGCGCCTGCTTCGCCATCAAAACGCGGCAGCGGGCTAAGCGGCCGAATTTGGCAGCTTTTGAGGTGGCGGCGGGTCTGCCATGCGCTATTGCCCATCAGAGCCAGAAGCAGAAAACTGATGAAGAAGACCAGATTATTGCCATAGTTGATCGCAGCGAGCAGCATGGCGATCGACAAGGCGATAAATCCAAAGCCGATCTTGTTGGGTCTTATGCGGATTTTCGCAGTGGTCGCCATCAAACAATCCTTGAAGTTCCTTAAGTAAATGCTGATTTATTCCATCCTTGGAATAAATCAGCTCGCTCATCGCGGTACACGTCCGCGATGGCGCTCACGAATCAAAGACGTACGTCTTTGTTCGTGTTGGGGCATCCTGCCCCAAACGGGAAGCACAGAATAAATCAGCGCTTCCTTAAGTCTGTGCCACGGAGTCGATCTCTTGGTCAATCTGACCAACCTGATCGTAGTCTAGCCGACTGGTCTTTTTTCATGGGCTTACTTCATGCCGATGTCGTCGTGGTTTGCTGTTAAAATCTGGGTTCAAGAGCAGTCGGGATGAGCGATCGTTCATGCTGAACATATCAGGTAACGGGTTTAAGGAAGGAGTCAGCACATGCGTTGGATTGTGATTGGTAGTCTGGCGTTGGCAATGTACATCGTGTACTTGCTGTCGCCCATTTTGACCCCGTTTCTGGCCGGTGCGGTTCTGGCTTATCTGTTCGACCCTCTGGTTACACGGATGGTCGGCTGGAAAATCAACCGCACATTGGGCACCACGGTGGTCTTTTTCGTCATTATGCTCGTGATGATACTGGCGGTACTGGCCTTGGTGCCTGTGATCATCAATCAGGCCGTCAAACTGGTCACCGTATTTCCGAAACTGCTTACGATGCTCCAGGATCAGCTGGTTCCCTACCTTAATGGTAGGCTGGGCCTCGACATCAATCTCAATTCGGTGACGCAGCTCACCGTTCAGCATGCGCAGGAAATCGGCACTGTGCTGGCAAAGAGTGCTACCGTCGTGTTCGGCAATGGCAGTGCTGTTGTCCTTTCCATGATGAATCTGATCCTGATCCCCGTGATCGGCTTTTACCTGCTGCGTGACTGGCCGCAATTACTCCAGAAAATACAGGCACTGATGCCGCGCCAACAGGAACCGCAATGGGTGGCTTTGGCGCAGGAATCCAACCAGATGCTGGGTGGGTTCCTGCGTGGGCAATTGGCTGTCATGCTCGCGAACGGGATTACCTATGCCATCGGCCTGACCGTGGTGGGACTGGAAACCGGCGTGGTCATCGGCATGGCAGCGGGGATGCTCAGCTTCGTGCCCTATCTGGGTAATGTCATTGGCATCACGACCGCCTTGATCGCGATGTATATCCAGACTGGCGAGTTCATGCCATTACTTTGGGTGCTCATAGTCTTCGTTATCGGGCAAACACTGGAAAGTGTCCTCTGGCAGCCGCGTTTTGTGGGTGAGCGTATCGGTTTGCACCCGGTGGCGGTTATTTTTGCCGTGATGGCAGGTGGTGTGTTGTTCGGGTTTTTCGGCGTGCTGCTGGCGCTACCGGTATCGGCCATTCTTGTCGTGCTCGGGCGCCATGCGTTGAAATGGTACCGCGAAAGCCCGTTTTATGAGGATGCGGATAAGGTCAAGATACTGCTGGCCCCATTTAAGGATAACGTAGCGGAAAAATCAAAGTGATCCCTTCGTCCATGCCGGAAAACGCTGTTTAACGCTCCCTATGAACACTTCAGGCAAGATGCAGCAGATACCGTTGGATCTGGCGCTGAACGCGCCGCGTTCGCTCGACGGGTTCATCGGTGGTGAAAACCTGCTTTTGCGCGCCTTGATCACTCAGCTTGCGCTCGGGCGGGGAGAAGCTCAGCTATTCATTCATGGCACACAGAATAGTGGCAAGACCCATCTGGCCCAGGCGGCCTGTTTCTATGCGGGGCAACGGGGGCGTTCTGCCGCTTACGTTGATGTGAAGAAAAATCCGACTCACCTCGATCGCATGAATCTGTCGCAGATTGATCTGCTGGTTCTGGATGACGTGGATGCGCTGGCGGGAGATGAGCAGGGCGAGTTCCAGCTGTTCGATCTCATCAACCGTTTGCGTGAGCAGGAAACCCCCTTGTTGATGACAGCCAGCCTGCCGCCTGCCGCATGCGGATTCCAGTTGCCCGATCTGTTGTCGCGTCTGGGCTGGGGTATTACGATGCTGATTCACGCACCGAATGAGGCGGAAAAAATCGAGCTATTGCGGCGCAAGGCCCAGGAGCGTGGATTCGATCTGCCGTTTGAAAGTGCCGTCTACCTGCTTCAGCGTAGCCCGAGAGATCTGGGCAGCTTGCTACATATCATTCAGGATCTCGATCACGCTTCATTGAGTGCTCAGCGTAAATTGACGATTCCGTTTGTCCGCTCAGTGCTGTTTTCCTGAGCTCCGGTCAGCTCACTTGGGCTTTTCTTCCTCATAGGACTGCCGCAAACGATCCAGCCCCTTTTTATAGGCTTCGGCGTCGCCATAATCGAAAAATTCGGGATATCGGTCGTGCGCGGAACTAACTCGCCGGGCATATTTGATCGGGCACCAGTATTGTTCTGTTCGGGCCGCAACCTCGCGAGCGTACGCAACGACACCATTGCCATAGGAGCAATACAGGCAGTTCAATTTTTCAATCAGATTCAGGTAGGGCAAGTCCTCGCGCCCGAAGATGAGGTAATCCGAACGGCGTGCCTTGGGGATGCCGTAAATCGGAAAGCAGATTGTCTGATAGAGCGTGACGAATAAGTCGAGCAAAAAGAAAGGAATCCAGCCGAGATAAATCACCGGCGCGGTGAGCATTGTCAGCGGTTTTGTCTTGATGAGAAATCGCAGTAGTCCCGTTTTGTAGCGCTTCTGTTGCTGCTGAAAATCCTCGGCCAGATGGGTACGTTTTTCTTCGAACGCTTCGATGGATTTGAGGTATTCAGCCTCAAGCTCTTCCTGCAGGCCGCGAATGCGGGCGCGTATTTCGTCGATGTTTTTTTCCATGAAGGTCTTCTGGCTCGCTAAAGTGCCGGACCCTCTTGAGGCAGTCTTGCGGCGGTCAAAAAAAACGCCAGTTGATCTGGCGTTGGAGGATCAGCTGGCAGTAGGCTGAACAATAGGGATGTGAATCCGTGGCACTAGGCCTGCTTGGCGAAACGTGTAATGGTGGCACGCAACAGCGCATTGCAGGCGGCGGCAAACAGGCTTTGCAATTCCGAGAATTCCTGGAAGAGTTCCTCTTCGACTTCCTTGCTGTCATTCCGGCTTGCTATCAACGCATTGGCCGACTCGTGCATCTGCTTGTGCAAGTCGCGAACGGCGTCAAATTCAGCTTTGTGCGCAGGGGGAATCTCCGTGCGGTCCAGAAATTGCCCGAATTTGCAATCGTGATGCCCTTGAATGTGCTTGCTCTGATCAAACAGCAGGGCTGCCATGATCCGGCTGTACCAGGCAAAATGCCAATAGGTTACCTCTTCGAATTCATTGATGAATTGGTCGTAGTCAAAGGTATTGGCTTTTGTCGAATGGTGCGCAGTCATGGTATCCCCAAGTGTCAAGTTCAATCACGAGTGTAGCTGTGAAATCTGTGCTTGTCAGTGTGGTATTTCACTCAATGCCTAGGCAGTCGGAGCAAGACTGTGCAAATAAGCACAATCAACATAGCCCGATTGAGGCGCTGATCCTGAACGAACGACAACCGGCTGTCCCGGTTCACCCAGATCACTCAATACTGCCAGGGCGCCGTTGAATTCATCTTCTTTTGTATAGGCGTTGTCTGTGACCAGTACAGGGAGCCCTGCGTCCAGTGCCGAGAGGACGCCGTTGGCTGAATCTTCAATGGCCAAACATTCCGCGGGGCGCAGATTCATCGCTTCGAGTGCATAGACATAGATGTCGCCCGCCGGTTTTTTCTTCGGCACGATGTCGCCCGCGGCAATGACTTCAAACCAGTCCAGGGATTCCTTGCCCAGTGTTGCTTCGAGCAGTCCGGTCACGTTCTCGGGTGTGGTTGTCGTGGCAATGGCCAGACGCAATCTTTGTGCGCGGGCTTCGTCGATCAGGCGTCGCACACCGGGACGCAGCGGAATCGCACCTTGATCGAGCAGCTCAAGGTAATGCGTGGTCTTCGCTTTGTGCAGACCTGCGATCCAGGCCGCTTCATCCGATTGAGCCGGGTATTGAGGTTGGTGTTCATCGATGAAAAAACGAATTCGTTCCTTGCCACCGGTGACGGCCAGCAGTTCGCCATACAGCGCCACACCCCAGTCCCAGTCCAGCCCGGCATCGGCAAAAGCGCGGTTGAACGCAATCCTGTGACCATCGCGTTCAGTTTCCGCGAGCGTACCGTCTACATCGAATAAAATTGCCTTGAACATAAATAAACCTGAATTGAAGCTGCGGTAAAATTAAGGCGTTAGGCTATCCTAGCAAGGCTTGCTTGCCAAACGTTTTGCAGCGAGTACTGAAAACCACAGAATAGGTGAGGATATATGCGACGTGTGAATGCGGGCCGAGGATGGCAGTGGATCAAGGAAGCGTGGCGTTTAATCAGACCAAGATTCGGCTTGGTCCTCGGGACGGTGATGTTGATGTACGTCCTGTTGCTCGTTGCCAGCATGATCCCGTTGATCGGAAACGTCATCACGCCGATCCTGTCACCGTTCCTCGCCGGCGGTGTCTATGTGGTCTTGCGGCGGGTGCGGGAGATCGAACAGCGGTCGCGCATCGAACCGCTGGCGAGCGAACAGCCGATCTCCTTTGATTTGCTGTTTTCCGTATTCAAGGATCCCGCCCCGAGAAAAGCACTGCTTTGGTTGGGTTTCGTCTCCATCGCTTTTTCACTGGCGTTGTTGCTGGTTTTGGCTATCTTTGTGACCGTTAAGCTATCTGGCGTTGATCATTCGGTGTTGACTGATTTGACAGCGACGGATGAGCAGCGAGTGCGCTTCTTGATCCCTTATCTGATGAATCCGGATGCCTTGGTGCTGTGGATCGGGGTTTTGATCGCTTCGGTGGCATACAGCATGGCGACTTTTTTTGCCGTGCCATTGATCGTGCTGCGTGGCGAGACGTTGCGTTCGGCTCTGTCGCTGAGCTTCAGTGCCGTTGGGCGCAATTGGTCGGCCTTTCTGGTTTATGCGTTGGTTTTGTTCCTGCTGTTTTTGACCGTGCCCATCACGCTGATGCTGAGTCTCATCCTGCTGTTGCCGTTGATGATTGCCAGTGTGTTTATCGCCTTCGAGGATATCTGGGGCGATCATCCTGTTGGCGGCTATTCCGATAGGGGGGATCAAGGCCGTGTGGTTCAGGAACGCGCCTCTACAGTCATGTGATTCGAATTGAGTGTACTCAACTGCGTTCGTTCCGACCGCTTCGAGCGTAACAAACGCATAAAAAACCCCGGAGTAGAATCCGGGGTTTTTGTCGCTATTGCTGAAGAGCAGGCAAACGCACTCAGTGGTGGTGGTGACCGTGCGGACCGTGTGCGTGGCCGTGTTCGATTTCATCAGCCGTTGCGTCACGGATATCTTTGACCACGACATCGAAATGCAGGGTTTCGCCGGCCAGTTCGTGGTTGGCATCCAGGTGAACCTGATCGCCTTTCACGTCGATAACCGTCACGACGTTGACGCCATGTTCGGCTTCGGCGTGGAACTTCATGCCGGGCAGAATTTCATCAATCCCTTGGAACAGATGACGAGGCACGACCTGAGTCATGCTTTCATCACGCAGCCCGTAGGCTTCTTCAGGGGGGATTTCGACAGAGAACGCATCACCGACACTTTTCCCGACCAGTGCATTTTCCAGCCCGGAAATAATGTTGTGGTGGCCATGTAAATAAGCCAGCGGATCATGGCCTACGGAGCTGTCCAGCACCTCACCTTGATTGTTTTTCAGTGTGTATTCGATTGATACCACTTTGTTCTCAGTCACGTGCATTCGTTAGCGCCCTCAAGTTAAATGCCGTTTTCAACGACGGCTCAGATGGTAAAAATGGTTGGTTGCTGCCACAAAACCCGAGGGGCTACCGCAGTCAAAACGCTGCCCCTTGAACTTGTAAGCAATGACTTTGCCTTGTTCTGCTTGGGTGCGCAAGGCATCGGTGATTTGAATTTCACCGCCAGCACCGGCCTGGGTCGCTGCGAGAATATCGAAAATGTCGGGTGTGAGGATGTAGCGACCGATGATGGCGAGATTGCTCGGAGCCTGATCCGCGGCCGGTTTTTCGATCATCTGGCTCACCTGAATGGTGTCCTCGTCAATCGGTGTGCCGGCGATCACTCCGTATTTGTGAACTTCGGTCATCGGGACTTCTTCAACCGCAACCACGCTGCATTTGTGACGCGCGTAAATCTCGACCATCTGGCTCAGTACCCCTTTGGGACTACTCACGCACAGATCATCAGCGAGTACAACGGCAAAAGGCTCGTTCCCGATCAGCGGTTCGCCGGTGAGAATGGCGTGGCCCAGACCCAGCATTGAGATCTGGCGGGTATAGGAAAATGTGCAGTTTTCGATGAGTTTATCGATACTGGCGAGCAGGCTTGCCTTGGATGTGCCACGAATCTGATGTTCAAGTTCATAGTTCACATCGAAATGGTCTTCCAGCGCCCGCTTGCCCCGGCCGGTGACAATGGCCATATTCTTGATGCCCGCTTCCATGGCTTCCTCGACCCCATACTGGATCAATGGCCGATCGAGAATCGGCAGCATTTCCTTGGGCATGACCTTGGTGGCAGGAAGAAAACGAGTACCGTAACCGGCGGCAGGAAACAGGCATTTGCGAATCATGAGATGGTGTCCTTCATTTAACAAGTGTGAGTAGGAATTTGTGAAGCTCATCTTAATAAAAATTTCAGATGATTTGCTGGGCTTTTACTGGTGAACCTGGACGGTTATCTGGCATTTCGCCTGGACTGTCGACGCAAAACAATACCCTGAATCCAGGCTGCGATGAAACCCATGAGGGCAAAAACCACAATGGCGAGATTGAACCCCCGATCGTGCGGACTGCTCCATGCGTCCGTCATGGCAATCATCAGGTAGAAGAGGTCGAAAAGAGCGGCCCAGACAAATGCGCGGTAGCGGCCTAACCACATCCCCGGTAATGAGAGCAGGGCAGGCAGGATCAACACGATTAGCCAGGCACCTTGCGGCCGAGCCAGTCCGCTACCTCCGAATGCCATGCCGAGGTAGGTCAGTACGATCAATGGTTGCGCGGCAATGATAAGGCCGCGCAGCAGGCGAAGTCGATTGGGGGCCACTTAAGACTTCGATGCCTCGAGCGATTTGGCCACTTCCGCAACGCGTTGACCGAGTGCCTGAGTGAGATGGCGTTCTTCCTGGCTCAGCGGTCGGTTATTGCCTGCGGTATGGCTGGCACCGTACGGGGTGCCGCCGGTCTGGGTATGCGCCAGAGCCTGTTCTGCATAGGGAATCCCGACGATGAGCATACCGTGGTGCAACAGCGGGACAATCATCGAAAGCAATACAGTCTCCTGTCCACCGTGCATGGAGCCCGTTGAGGTAAATACGCCCGCAGGTTTGCCGGTCAGCGTACCTTTGAACCATTGGCGGCTGGTGTCGTCGATCAGGTGTTTGACCGGTGCCGCCATACCACCGAAATAGGTAGGGCTGCCCAGCAGCAAACCAGCGCACTCCTCGAAGTCTTGTGGCGCGACAACGGGCGGTTCGTCTGGCGCGGGTTCTGGTATGTTGCCACTAGAATCCGCTATCGCCGGGACGCGACGAATTCGGGCCTGCATCCCTTCTACTTGTTCGATGCCTCGAGCGGCCTGGTGGGCTAGACGTGCTGTCGCGCCGTAACGGCTATAATAAAGAACGAGAATGTCGGCCATGCTTCACGGATGTTCCTGAAATTAAAGGTGAAAATGCGCTGTTTGCCCTTATTCTTGGCGTCGCGCGCTTGCTGTCGCTGTGCTGGCTTGCACCTCTCGCGCACAAAGGCCTGCCATAATAACCAATTACTGACCGTTTGCTGAATTAGTATGGTGCAGCGAATCATCACGATTTCGCCGACCGGGTGCGGGGCTACGGCCCGGTTAGGTCTGATCGTCAATACATGAAACTGAGAGAAAGAAACTATGAGTAAAGGTGTCTGGTTTACGGTCGGGAATTTGTCTTCGTCATTATGGCGACGTGTTCTTGGCGTTTTTTTGCTGTTGGTGCTGACATCGTCGGCTTTTGCGGCGCCCTTTGAGTTTTCCGCGCAGGATGTCACCGGGCACCCCCACTCATTGACCAACGAGCGTGGGAACTGGGTCGTCATCAATATCTGGGCCACTTGGTGTCCGCCGTGTCGCAAGGAGCTCCCGGAGCTTGCGGCCTTTGCCCGCGATCATGCCAAGGATCACATCAAGGTTTGGGGCCTGAGTGTGGATACGGACGCTTCTGCTGACGAACTGGCGATGTTTGCTCAGGAATACGGTGTTGATTATCCGATTTTCAAGTTGAATCCACGTTCACTTGCTGTTTTCGGGAATATTCCAGGCATTCCTACCACGTTTCTGATCAACCCAAAGGGAGAACTGGTGGCACGACATGTCGGTGGTATCACCGCAGAGCAACTCGTGCAAATGATCGGGAACAATTCCTGAAAGGCGATAACAGAATGTTGAAAAAGAACGCTTCCTGCCCTTTTTCAACTCGCCTCGTCGTGGTGCATGCCAGCGACGGGCTTCACAGATCAAGCATTTGGCATGCTTGATCTTCGTATAAGCCATTTCATGGCTTGCCTTACCAGGGTGTTTTTCAATAACCTGCTAACCCGGTGTAAAGACCGGGGTCAAACAAAAGAGGAGGGGTGCGCGTGAACGGGACTTTTGCAGGATCTGACCAAGCGATGATTGCCATCTCGGCCAGTTTTGCCGCCATGAGCCGACGCTTAGCTGCGGCCCTGGTGCTGAGCTTAAGCTTTCTTGGCTCGGTTTTCTGGCTGCCGGCGGCAAACGCTGAGGGTTTCTGGGATGACTCTTTCTTTGATATGCCCGCCGATCTCAAACAGGCCAAGGCCGATGGCAAAACCGGCCTGTTCCTGTTTTTCCAGATGGCCGATTGCCCGTTCTGCCATCGCATGGAAACGACCGTATTCACCGATCCGGACGTCATGTCATTCATGAAAAAACATTTCATCACCGCATCGATCGATATCGAAGGCGATGTGATGATGACGGATTTCCAAGGCAAATCGATGTCGCAAAAAGATTTTGCCTTCAAGCAGTTCCGTGTTCGTGCCACACCGGTCATGGCCTTCATCGATACGGATGGCAAGGTTGCTACCCTGTTCACTGGCCCGACCCGCTCGGCCAAGGAATTTCTGACTCTGGCCGAGTTCGTGACCAGCGGTGCGTACAAACAACCGGGCATGAACTTCTTCAAATACCGCAAGGAGCACAGCGAGTAACGTTTTGCGGCTTGACTGTCATCTGGCCGATTAAGCGTGAATTGCAAGGATGGATTGCTATGATTTTTCGACCCGCTACAGCGATTTGGGCGGCGGTTTGCTTAGGGATAATGTGTGGCGGCGCACATGCCGACGACGGTGCCGCAACGCCCCTGACTTTACAGGCCGCCTTGAGTGT
>NZ_DAIESY010000168.1:0-18472 GCF_027346185.1 Halothiobacillus sp. | reverse complement strand
AAGCACGGCAACGCCGTCATGGCGCATTCGGAGCACTCCCATCGGGCGAGCCGCTGGCCGATCATCTGCGGCGTTGCGCTCGCTTGCAAGGGGGCGGCCATTGCGGCGCGAGCGCGCCTTGCATCTAATCGGCCAGCGACTCGCTGAATGTGCCTCCAAGAGCGAAACAGTACACTAGTGTTCGAATCAGCCCCCTGTTAGCCGCGCCGCCAAGTGGTTTGCCCGGCCTTGTCTTCGAGCACGATGCCAGCGGCCAGCAGTTCATCGCGAATCCGGTCCGATGCCGCAAAATCCTTATTGGCGCGCGCTTCAGCACGTTCGGCGATTTTCTGTTCAATCGCCTCGTCGCTCAATTGATTCTGCGACGCGGGCGCCCATTGCAGAAAACTTTGCGGATCGTGCTGACCGAGGTTCAGGATTTCCCCGATGGCCTGTATCGTCGCGGCACAATTCGCGTCCTTGCTGCGGTTCAATTCGCTGATCTGCTCGAACACGATCGCCAAGGCTTCCGGCGTATTGAAATCGTCGTCCATCACCTCATGAAAACGGGCCATAACCGCCGGGATGGGTATTCCATTTTGGGGTGCGTCCTTTATGGCCGTGTACCAGCGTGTCAGACTGGCGCGCGCCGCATCGAGATTCTGATCCGAATAATTCAAGGGACTGCGGTAGTGACTGGACAAAACGAACAGCCGGATCACTTCCGGGTGATATTGCCGCATCACCTCCGCGACAGTGAAGAAATTGCCCAGGGATTTGGACATCTTCTCTTCGTTGATCCGCACAAAGCCGTTGTGCATCCAGTAGTTGACGTAATGATGGCCCGTCGCACACTCGCTTTGGGCGATTTCGTTTTCATGGTGCGGGAACTGCAGGTCCTGCCCACCCCCGTGAATATCGAAGGTCGGCCCCAGTGCGCGGGTCGACATGGCCGAGCACTCGATATGCCAGCCCGGACGACCTGGGCCGAAAGGCGCATCCCAACTCGGGTCTCCGGGTTTTTCTGCCTTCCAGAGCACGAAATCGAGTGGATCGGTTTTCGCCTCGTCGATCTCGACACGCGCCCCGGCGCGCAAATCTTCTGGATTGCGGTTGGAAAGCGCACCGTATCGGTCAAACGTGGAGACATCAAAATAAACATCGCCATTGGCTGCGCGATAGGCGTGGCCGCGCTCGATCAGGCTTTCGATCATCGCCACCATATCGCCGACCGATTCGGTGGCGCGCGGCTCGGCCGAGGGCGGCAGGCAGCCTAGGGCTGCTGCGTCATCGTGCATGGCTTCGATGTAACGCTCGGTCAGATTACGAATGCTTTCCTTGTTATCGGCAGCACGGGCGATGATCTTGTCGTCGATATCCGTGATATTGCGCACGTAGTGCACCTCGTAACCGCTTGCCCTGAGATAGCGGACAACCATATCGAACACAACCATTACCCGCGCATGGCCGATATGGCAGCGGTCATAAACCGTCATGCCGCAGACATACATCCCCACGGTTTTGGGTTTGATCGGCACGAATTCACGCTTGGCGCGTGCGTGGGAGTCATAAATAACCAGCATAATGTGACTTTTCTCGTTAATAGGGCCAAATGTTGCGTGTATGATTGCGACTTTATCGTGCAATCTCAACCCAAAATATGAAAGCAGTCGCGCAGTATGCGAGTTCTGTCTTTCCTTGCCAAACATCCCTTTTGTTATCTGGAGTAATCAGTAAATGAGCAACCCACAACCACGCGTCGCCCTCACCACCCGTCTTGGCACCATCACTCTGGAACTGAATGCCGAGAAAGCGCCCGCCACCGTCGCCAACTTCCTGGCCTACGTGGATAGCGGCCATTTCGTTGGCACCATCTTCCACCGTGTCATTCCGGGCTTTATGGCGCAAGGTGGCGGCATGTCGGCGGATATGGAACAAAAGAAAACCATGCCGCCGATTGCCAACGAAGCGGATAACGGCCTGAAGAATGTCCGCGGCAGCATCGCCATGGCGCGTACCGGCGACCCGCATTCTGCAACCAGCCAGTTTTTCATCAATCTCAAGGACAACAGTTTTCTTGATTTCACGGCACCGAACCCGCAAGGTTATGGCTACGCCGTATTCGGTCAGGTTGTCAATGGCATGGCGGTCGTCGATGCCATGGCGACACTGCCTACCGGCCGCCGTAATGGCCATAGCGATGTGCCGGCCGAGGATGTGATCATCACTGCGGCAGAACGCGTTACCGCCTGATTAATTCCAGAACTTGATCAAGCATATTGAAGGAATGACCCCAGTGGCCGAAATTCTGCTTATAGCCGACATACACCTCTCACCGGCCAATCCGCAGACCGATACATTCGCAGCGCTCATGGCCCGTGCGGCCAAGGCGGATGCGCTTTATATTCTCGGTGATCTGTTCGATTACTGGGTGGGCGATGATCAGCCTTTGCCCGATGCGATCGGCCACTCGCTTGATCAACTATCTGCCCTGCCCTGCAAAAAGTATTTTCTGGCGGGCAACCGGGATTTTTTGGTCGGGCAGAATCTGCTCGATCGAATTGGTGCAGAAAACCTGCCCGATGTATTTCCGCTGTCCTATCGAGGCGAAACCATCCTGCTTTGCCACGGGGACACGCTCTGCACGGACGATCTCGCCTATCAGGCCATGCGTCAGCAGTTGCGTTCTCCGACATTCCGCTGTGATTTTCTCGCCAAGCCGCTGGCCGAACGCATTGCGATCGCCGAAGGATTGCGCGCCCGGAGCAAAACCGAATCGAGCAGCAAGCCAGAAGACATCATGGATGTGAATGCCAGTGCCGTTTCAACCCTGATGCAGACACAAGGCGCCAAGGTGCTGATCCACGGCCATACCCACCGCCCGGCCATCCATCGGTTGGTCGACGGGGGCGCGCGCGTGGTCACGGGAGACTGGTCCACCCACGGCTGGCTGGTTGCACTCAATGCAGATGTGATCACGCTGGAACGTTTTGATTCCAATAACACTGAAATCATTGAACGCATCACGCTGTCAGAATCAAGCAAATCAGCAAGGGAAACGACCCGATGACGCTACCGCTCTTTCTCACCTGGTTACGCATCGCGGCCATACCTTTACTGGTGTTTGTCTATTTATTTGCGCCGTTTGATGCGGCTCGCCCACTTTCGGCCTGGATTTTTGGTCTCGCCGCTGCCACCGATTTCCTGGATGGCTATCTGGCGCGGCGCTGGAACCAGCAATCGTCGTTCGGTGCCTTTCTCGACCCGGTCGCGGACAAACTCATTGTCGCTGCTGCCCTAATGCTACTGGTTTATTCGAACGGCGATATTTTGCTGGTGCTTTCAACCATCGTCATCATCGGGCGCGAGATATTCATTTCGGCCTTGCGCGAATGGATGGCGGAGACGGGAAACCGGGCTGCCGTCGCCGTATCACAGATCGGTAAACTCAAAACCGTGGCACAGATGTTCGCCATCCTGTTCATGCTGAACTGGTTCCCGCTCTGGGACGTGGTGCCGGTCTATCAAATCGGCTATTGGTTGCTGGTTGTCGCCGCCCTGCTCACGCTGCTATCCGGATTTCTCTATGGTTTGGCCGCGTGGCGCGCCGTGCGGGCCCATCACAAAGTGCGCTGATCGGCCATGTGGTGGGTTCCGCTTCGCACCGCCCGCCTCGTGGCCCATATACTGCGCGGCAACCACATCACGCAGAGGCAAAATAAACGCGACCCGGCACGGCAAGCCGAACTGGTGCGCGCTTGGCACGAGAAAGTGTTGTGGATTCTCAATATCGAAATCCATGTGCGGGGCAGCTTGCCCGAAAACGCGCCACAGCTTTGGGTATCCAATCACATAAGCTGGCTGGATATCCCACTTTTGGGCAGTCTCGCGCCTCATGCTGTTTTTGTTTCAAAACAGGAAGTACGATCCTGGCCAGTCATAGGCAATCTCGCCGCGGCAGCGGGCACGCTGTTCATGCAACGGGGTTCCGGTAGTGAAGGCGCTCGTCCAGCCATTGCAGAAGGCCTGTTGAGCGGACGACATATCGTGATCTTCCCGGAGGGCACGACGACCGATGGCCACAAGGTGAAGCGCTTCCATGCCCGGCTGTTTCAAACCGCCATCGATTGTCGGGCATCGGTACGCCCCATCGCCATTCGCTATCGGTTGCCCGATGGCCGACTCGCCCGATCGGCGGCCTATATCGACAATGACCATATTCTGGGCTCGATCGGTCGCATACTCGCCACACGCAGATTGATCGCAGAGGTCTATCTGCTTGAAACCATCGACACACACGAACCAACAACTCGCAACCAGTTGGCCGAGTTGGCTCAACAGCGCATATCCCAAGCAATACACCCGTCAATCAAGCGCCAAACCGACACTAATCCTTAATGGTTATAAGCCATTTCAGGTGTTCATCAGCACTTGGAGCGTATACCATCAATTTCTTTAACATGATCAAGGGTTGTTCTTATGCCGATTTATCGGAAATCTCTAGTCATTCTCCTCACCAGTTTGGGCACATTTGTTTTACTTCTATCGACGGCGCATGCGGCCGAGAAGACAGACAAGAAAACCTCATCCTGGTCAGGTTCCGCCGAACTCGGTGCATCCGTGTCCACGGGCAATAGCCGGACCAGTAACGTCAATGGGAAGCTTCAGCTCGAGTACGAAAGCGGCCCTTGGTCACATCGCTTCAAGCTCAGTAGCCTGCAAGCCAGTGAAGATGGAAATTCAACGGCTAACCGGACCGTTGGAGAATTGTCGACTCATTACGATCTCAATCCGCGTAACTACGCTTTCGATACGCTCCGCGCGAGTCATGATGCCTTCTCTGGTTACAGCTATCAGGCTGCGATCGCCGCAGGTCTGGGACATAAACTCTGGGTATCCGACCGGGGGGGCTTGAGCGTCGAAGCCGGCCCGGGCTATCGTCGTTCCAAGTTAATGGACGGGCCGGCAGAGAATAATCTGATCGGTCTGGCCAAGGGCGATTTCAGCTACAAGATTTCAGAGACAGCAACATTCGAACAGACTTTGCTGGTGCTCGGCGGCGCGGCCAATACGGAACTAGAATCGGTGAGCGGACTGAGTGTGAATCTCACCAAAACCATGGCGCTGAAGGTTGCCTATACCGTTCAACACAACACGAATGTCCCGGCCGACAAGAAGAAAACCGATACCTTCACTTCGGTCAATCTGGTGTACGCCTTCGGTGACAATTGAAACGCGCACCGTCTACACTCCAGACTTATCTTAATTTCGGGCTTGCTGGCCCCACGGAGTTTTTGAATGTCCTTTATCTGCCCACCCCGACTGGATGGCACAGATGTGGAAGCAAAGCGTGAAGAAATTCGTGCCTATATGCATACCACAATGGATACCTTTGAGCGGTTGTTCGGCCTGTTTATCGACGATAGCGTGTTCTACCAGCGACCCGAATCGCTGCGCCACCCACACATATTCTATTTCGGCCATACGTCCGTATTCTTCGTCAATAAACTGATTCTTGCAAAATTGCTTCCTGAACGAATCAATCCCCGGCTGGAATCGGTGTTTGCTGTTGGTGTGGACGAGATGAGCTGGGATGATCTGAACGAAGCGCATTACGACTGGCCAACCGTCGAGGAAACCAGAGCCTACCGCCAGCAGGTCAGGGCCGCCGTCGATCAGCTCATCCGAACACTGCCGCTCAGTCTGCCTATTGATTGGGATTCCCCTTTCTGGCCAATCCTGATGGGTATCGAGCATGAACGTATTCATCTGGAAACCTCCTCTGTTCTAATTCGTCAGACACCCATCGAGTCGGTGCGGCCTCAACCGGCCCACTGGCCGGTCTGCGAGGACGTGGGGCCGAACCATTCAAACGAGCTGATTCCCGTGCCTGCCGGAAAGGTCACCTTGGGGAAGCACGATCGGTTCTACGGCTGGGATAATGAATACGGTCGCCACGAGGCGCAAATCCCCGCCTTCTCTGCCAGCCGTTTTTTGGTCAGCAATGGTGAGTTTCTTGAATTTGTTCGGGATGGCGGTTATCACCACGATTCTTATTGGGGTGAAGAAGGTTTGGCATGGCGGCAATTTCGGCAACCGGAACATCCCATATTCTGGATTGCAGATTCCACACAGCCAAATGGATTCCGCCACCGCACACTCGCAACAGAAATCCCACTGCCCCTGAACTGGCCGGTCGATGTCAATCAACTGGAAGCCGAAGCCTTCTGTAACTGGTTATCAGCTAAAACCGGTAAAACAATTCGACTTCCGTTCGAAGATGAATGGTATCGGCTTCTGGATGAAACAGATATCCCCGATCAAGGCGTCTGGGACGGCATTCCTCCGGGCAATATTGCGCTGGGTTATGAGGCCAGCGCCTGCCCGGTGAACCGCTTCCGGCAGGGGGACTTTTACGATGTGGTCGGTAATGTCTGGCAGTGGACGAACACACCGATTTATCCCTTCGAAGGCTTCGAGGTTCATCCGCTTTATGACGATTTCACCACGCCAACTTTCGATGGCAAACACAATCTGATCAAAGGCGGTTCATTCATCAGCACAGGCAACGAAGCGCTCCAGTCGGCCCGCTATGCCTTTCGGCGGCACTTCTTTCAACTCGCCGGTTTTCGCTATGTGCACAGCGATTATGTCGAGCGCATTAACGCCAGCGTGTACGAAACCGACGCATTGGTGAGCCAATACGCCGAATTCGGCTGGGGGTCGCGTTATTTTGAAGTGCCCAATTTCCCTGCCGAATGTGCGCGGCTTTGCCTTGACGCGATGGCAAACAAACCCAAACGCCGTGCGCTCGACATCGGATGCGCCACCGGTCGCAGCAGCTTTGAACTGGCAAGCGTGTTTGATGAAGTCACAGGTCTGGATTTCTCCGCCCGCTTCGTGCGCGTTGCCGAGCAGATGAAAACCGAGGGTCGGATTCGTTATACCTTACCCACGGAAGGTGAGCTGGTCGAATTCCGCGAAGCCACCCTGCCCGCCCACTTGGCGTCAACACCCGAAAAAGTCAGCTTCTGGCAAGCCGATGCCTGCAACCTTAAACCTCAATTTACCGGCTACGATTTGATTTTTGCCGGTAATTTGATCGATCGACTCTACGATCCGGGCAAATTCCTGCGCGATGCCGCAGAACGCCTAAATCCCGGCGGTCTGCTGATCCTGACCTCACCCTACACATGGTTGGAAGAACACACGCCCAAAGAACAGTGGCTGGGCGGTATTCGTCAGGATGGCGAATCGATTACCAGTTTCGAGGGTCTTTCCCAGCGACTGCAAGCTCAATTCAGGCTGATTTCCCGGCAGGACGTGCCCTTCGTCATCCGCGAAACGGCGCGTAAATTC
Organism: Halothiobacillus sp.; assembly: GCF_027346185.1. Lineage (GTDB taxonomy): Bacteria > Pseudomonadota > Gammaproteobacteria > Halothiobacillales > Halothiobacillaceae > Halothiobacillus. The sequence continues at coordinate 11,134 of NZ_DAIESY010000168.1, read as the reverse complement.
CAGCACAGCATCGCGGAGATGACGATCTGGGAAAAAAAGAATGACCCAAAAAAATGATCACAGAGCCTAAACCTGATTTCACGCAGGGCGTTGACCGAGCCGGTACCGATTGCGTCAAATACGACGCACGTGCGGCCAGGTTCGGTCGGGCTGATGTCATTCCGCTTTGGGTTGCGGATATGGATTTCCCGGTACCCGCAGCCGTACAAAATGCGCTTGAAGCCCGCGCAGCACATCCCGTCTATGGTTATGCAATCTACCCGCCCGAATTTTATTCTGCCATTGGGGGCTGGTTAGCCACCCGTCATGGATGGGATGTCGATACCAAATCCATCCTGCCCTTGCCGGGTGTTGTAGCTACCTTGAGTTTATTGGTGCATTTGTTCAGTCAACCGGGCGATGGTGTGCTCGTACAAACACCGGTGTATCCCCCCATTCATCAAATGCCCGTCAGCCATCATCGGCGCCTGCTGGAAAATACACTGCGCTGGACACCCGAAGGGTATGAAATCGACTGGGACGATTTCACAGCGAAAGCGCGACAGGCGCGGCTATTCATTCTCTGCTCGCCGCACAACCCGGTTGGACGGGTCTGGCGACGCGAAGAATTGGCACGAATGGCCCAAATTTGTATCGATGCGGGTGTCTTGATTCTTGTCGATGAGATTCACGCTGATCTTGTGTACGAACCCAATCGGCATATCCCGATTGCCTCGCTCTCGCCCGAAATAGCCGCCAACTGCATCACACTGAATGCACCATCCAAAACCTTCAATATCGCTGGGCTGAACACCGCTTTTGCCGTGATTGAAAACCAGGAGCTTCGCCGACAGGTACAAGAAAGCGTCATCAATGCGGGTTTGGGTTCCGGCAATGTTTTTGGCATTACCGCATTGATTGCGGCCTACCAATTCGGCGCGGACTGGTTGAACGGATTAATGCGTCAACTCGAAGCGAATCGTAATCGGGTATGCCGTATTTTTGCAGCGGAAGATCTGGGGATCAACGTCACTTCGCCCGAAGCGACGTTTCTGCTCTGGCTGGACTGCCGTGTTCTGATGCAAAGACTCAAGCTATACGATGACGCTGCACTTTCAGATTTTTTTGTCAAACAGGCCGGGTTGGGGCTCAATCCGGGCATCAGCTTCGGTCAAGCGGGCAGCGGTTTTATGCGGCTTAATATCGGCTGCCCGCCGGATACCCTGACGCGTTCACTCGACCAATTACGAAAGGCGATTTTGTCTGCTTGAATTTAGCGTGATGCTTTGCGCCAATAGACCATGCTGCCGTCTGCCTCACCCAGTATCCTGGCAAGGATAAACAGCGCATCAGAAAGCCGATTGAGATACACCGCAACGGGCTCGGTCGAGGCATCTTCTGCCACCAACGCCCATAGATTCCGCTCGGCACGCCGGGCCGTTACACGGGCAATGTGCGATTGGGCTAGTGTGACTGATCCGCCCGGCAGGATGAACTCCTTGAGGGGCGGCAAACCGGCGTTGCTTTGCTCCACCCATTGTTCTAGCGCATTCAAATCCGGCAGCATGGAGCTATCGGCCAGACTCGCCATGGCAATAAAACCGCCCAAGTCGAACAGCGCGTGTTGTTGTACTTCCAGAAACAAATCGAGGCGGGGGGCATCCACAGGCTTCATGTAACTACGCAACAAACCGATATGCGCATTGAGTTCATCCAGCTCACCCAGAGCCACGACACGCGGGTGTGTTTTTGGAAGGCGCGCGCCATCCGCCATGCCAGTCATCCCGCCATCTCCGGTTCGCGTGACAATACGTGTAAGGCGGTTTTTGGAATCTGTAGAATCGCTCATCAATGACCCGTTCACGCTGATGGTGGCGACATGGGCATGGAGCCGTTCGTCGGCACATCCGTCGGGTGATTGATTTCATGACCGATCAGCGCCTGAATGGCGTAAACCCACATCGCGCCGAGACCGTAAATCAAACCCGCAACAACACCCATATCAACAATGCCACGCCATGGCTGGGGTAGCCAATGGACAGCGACAATCAACACAACAATGCCCGTCGTCACCGAAATGGCGACAATACGGCGCTTGCGTGTGGCGTGGATGTATCCCATGCAATACAACGGCGCCAGTAGGACGTGCCACCAGACCGGGTTTTGAGCCAGATGAGCCGCACGAGCGACAACCCGGGGCGAAAAACCTTTCTGGAACCCTTTAAAGCCCTCGCCATAGAGCATGAACACCATCCAGAAGACGAAGAAAGCCATTTCGTACCAGCGCCATGGTTCGTGTGTGGCCTCAAGCGCGAAGGGATAGACCCGATACACCGCCCAACCCAGCAGTGCGGTTAGCCCCAACACCCCCCACGCCGCGCCGACGCGTCCCCAAAACTTCTGCATAATAATCGCCTCTCAATCACCATCCGCGGCTCGGCGCCACGAATGCAATATTTACCGGTAAGATGATTTCCGAACTTCTACAATCAAACGGAAACAAGCAGCCAAACTGATCAGAAAAATCCATCGTGGATGTATTCAGATCTTTCGTTTAAGAAGATAGCGCGAGAAACCATTAGTTCCACAATGAATAAAAATACCCGCCGTCTGTTTTTCCAGCGACTGGCCGCACAACGCCCGAACCCGAAAACCGAACTGTTATTCGATACTGGGTTCGAGCTCCTGATCGCCGTTATGCTCTCCGCGCAATCGACCGATGTGGCGGTGAACAAAGTCACTCGCCGATTATATCCGGTTGCCAACACGCCAGAAGCCCTATTGGCGCTGGGTGAGGAACAACTGGAATCTTATCTGAAAACATTGGGTTTATATCGTGCCAAAACCCGCAATGTTCTAGCCACCTGCCAGATCCTGCTGGAGCAATACGCCAGCGAGGTACCACGCGATCGCGCAGCACTGGAATCGTTACCCGGCGTCGGTCGCAAGACGGCAAATGTCGTACTCAATACCCTGTTTCGTGAACCGGTCATGGCGGTGGACACGCATATCTTCCGTGTGGCCAATCGCACAGGGCTTGCGCCAGGAAAAACCGTGCTCGCGGTAGAAAAGGCGCTAATGAAACATGTACAGAAAGAATACCTGATCGACGCCCATCACTGGCTGATTCTGCATGGTCGCTATACCTGCAAGGCACGCAAGCCCGATTGCGGCGCCTGCATTGTCTGTGATCTGTGTGATTACCGTCACAAAACGGAAGGCTGCAACTCGGAGTTCACCGGCAAATACAACACACCCGAATCATTTTCTATGGAAACGGCCCATGTACAGCAATGACCGACGTCAGATGCGCCAACCTTTTCTTGAGGCCTGGAAAAAGCAGCGCGAAGGCCTTCCGATGACGGCACTTGAACTCAAGATCAGTGAAGTGATTGGTCAACACCCCGAATACCATGAACTGATGAGCGACCCGGAACGCGCGCTGGAAAAAGACTGGTTACCCGAGAATGGAGAAACCAACCCCTTTCTTCATCTCGGATTTCATCTGTCGATACGGGAGATGGTTGAGATAGACCAACCGCCCGGTTTCCGCCAACAGCACCAAGAGCTATGTCGCAAAACAGGCGACATGCTGAAGGCTGAGCATAAGATTATGGAATGCTTGAGTGAGGCGCTCTGGCGTGCACAACGCGATGGCACCGAACCCGATGGCGTGGCGCTGTTGCGCTGCATGGCGGATATCGTGAGCTGATTGAGCCACTGGCTACAGCCACAGTTCTAATGGCGCGTAGTTGACGAGGGCGCGGAGAATATCGCCGCGCGTCACCACACCGACAACTTCGCCTGCTTCATTGACAATCGGCAAGCCGCGAATATCCTGCGCCAGCAGCACACGGGCCAGTTCGCGGATATTGGTGTTCGTCGTTGCTGTCAATACATTGGGCGTCGCGATGGTGGAACGGGTCTTGGTGCAAGATCGGTGTAGCGCACGCGTTGCCGAGTCAAATCGCCTTTGGTCACAATGCCAACGAGCCTTTTTTGTGCATCGATCAGCGGCACCAAACCGATTTTCCGTCGGGTAATGAGCGCACGAAATTCAGAGATGGGTGCATCAGGCATCAAGCTCAGTACGGGCGATGTCATGATCTGCTCGGCAAATTGCACCGGCCCCAATTCTTTCTGAACGTGCCGCACAGACTCGTAGGCACCAATGGCCGAAGTTCGTGGCGCAGCGCCATCAGCCATTTCACCCTGCAATTCTTCTCGCCAGGCATCATGACCTGAATGATCTTCGTCTGTATCTTGGACTCGCCGCGTGCTGTTCGTTGGAACAACGGCCTGAGGCTGGCTAGGCATGGCAGAAGGCGACAATGCCTGATTCAGCGTCAGGTGGTCACTTATACCCGGTCCAAAAACGATGAAACTCATATCCAGCCCACTCTTTCCAAAACGTGAACAAGCCTCTTTCAGACCGCCGTGAAACTATCTTCGAATTCGCGTTTCTCCCCAGGCTTTGAGTTGAGTCAGTAGCGCAAGAGTCGCTTCATCTCGATAGGCCGCATCAGCCATCAAGGCATCGATTGCCGCGAAAAATCCCGCAAAACCCATATAACGCTGGTCAGGTGCGGCATTCAAACGTGAATCCACCAAACTTTGCCATTGAGTCCGTTCGTCCTCATTCAATAAATCGGGCCGCAAGCGGGCGACAAACCTGAATACCATTTCCGGCAAGCGCGCATCCTGCCACGACTGCGCCATAAGCTTGCGCAGGGCCTCGGTCACCGGCACATCCTGTGCACTGCCTCCCGCGGCCATCGCCTGATCAAACACCCGGTTGAAATCATCCAGCAGATATCGATCTGCATTCGGCATGAATCCTTCATACAGGGCACATTCCGCATCCTGTAAAGCAAATGCGGGCGGCTCGGCCAATACCGCATGTAATTTATCGGCAACTTCACGCTTGAATTGAGCCATGGTGCGTGTATTTTTTTGTACCGCGTCTAAATCGAGTTGCATCCGCTCGACGATATCCCCTTCTTTGAGGATGGTGTTGGCGACCACCACCGGGGCACGATTGAGATGCAACAGCTTGATGGGCAGCCGATGCTGGTTATCTTGTGCATCCGCGTCTCGCAGAAAACGCCGCGCCGCGAGTGTTTCCATATCGTCATCAAGCACTTCGGTAGGGTCGAATCTCAAATCCCAAAGCAGACGCTGCGTATTGATGCCCTGCACTTGTCCAAGGTTGGCGAATACGGACGCACTGCCAAGCGTGGAGGAGATGCGTCCGGAGACATGCACGAAGGATTCACGCTCCGGGTTATCCACGAAATCAGCCACAACGGCTTTCTTGCGCAGGCTCAAAAGGTAACCGAACAGTTTGGGCGACTGGGCGCGCATCAGTCGCGCGAAGGCAAGTGTGGCTTCAACATCACCCAAGGCATCGTGCGCGTTGGCGTGGGCGATTTCATTGGCTTTGGTCAATGCCTCGAGCCGCAAGGTAGGCGCGCCCTGCTCGTCCGTGGGCCATTGAATGCCTTCAGGCCGCAACAGGCGAAACGCCCGGGCGGCATCCAGCACATCCCAGCGACTATTGCCTGATTTCCATTCATGGGCATAAGGATCGCGCAAATTACGCCAGAACATGAAGCGCAAAAGCTCGGCATCAAAGCGCAGGCTGTTGAAACCCACAGCGCAGGTGTCTGGTTGCATCATTTCGGCATGAATGAGTGCGGCGAATTCCGCTTCGGGCCGACCACCGGAAGAGGCGAGTGTTTGAGGCAAAATGCCCGTGACCAGCACGGCCTGGGGGTGCGGCAACACTTCGGGCGAGAGCGTGGCATAAAGCGTTATGGGCGAGCCGATAGGCTCTAGCTCGTCATTGGTTCGCAAGGCTGCGAACTGTATTGGGCGATCGCAACGCGGATCGGAACCGGTGGTCTCTAAATCGTAGAACAGAAAACTCATCAGTTACCCGCAACTCGATCGGCGACGACAGTGGCTGCGGGTTTAACTGAAGACAGAGTCGTCGGATTGCTTGCCTGGACGGGTGTGAGCAATGAAAGCAGATTATCCGTATTCTGCGTTGATTTCGATTCAGGCTCCATCGATTCTCTCCACGCGTAAATCATGGTCGCAGACAGCACGGCCCGAACATAATTACGTGTTTCATCGAACAAAATCGTATCCACCCAGACATCACCCGGCAGATTCCGATCTTCCGGCAACCACTGGCGCACCCTGCCGGGACCTGCGTTATAAGCAGCAATCGCCAGTGGCAGTTGACCGTTGAACTTGTCTTTAAGGTAAGAGAGATAAGCGGCGCCGAGGGTGATACTGGTCTTGGGATCATGCAGGTTCATCGTCGTCAAACCCAGATCGGCCTTGCGATTGATCCAGCGCGCGGTGTTTGGCATGAGCTGCATCAATCCTTGCGCACCCGCACCTGAGCCGACATCGCTCATGAACAGACTTTCCCGCCGAATCACCCCATACAGCCAGTTTGAAGCGATGCCTTGCGCCTTGGCCTGAGCGTCCACCGTCGACTCCCAAGGGGTCGGAAATCGCGCCGCAAACCAGCGCGGATCGTCCTGTTTGTTCATTCGGGCAATGGCGATGGATACACGATCATGCCATTTTGACTGCTCGGCAAGCAGGGTTAGTGCGGGAATCTGCTCGGGGGGTATTTCCTTGAGCGCGGACAAAAACGCCCGCCGGGCATCATCTGTCAACCCCGCTGCATGCAAGTAAAACGCAAGTTGTATGGTCGGGTTCTTCTCCACTTCACGGGTATTCATCACTGGCAGCGGAGGAGTTTTGGGCCACGGATAGGCAATTCCCAGGCGATCGGCCGCAAGCAGTCCGTAATAATCCGGGGTATGCACCAATGCCTGCCACCGCGCACGGGCTTCCTGACTCCGACCCAGCTCGGCATCAGCACGCGCCAGCCAATACTGCCACTGCGGCGTTTGGGTGAGATCAACTGGCATGGTATTGATAGCGACTTTCAGCCGCGCCCAATCCTCCGCACGTAAAGCGGCACGAGCCGTCCAGGTGCGCGTTTCTTTATCCTGAACCGATTCGGGTAAAGCCATCAGCCAGTCATACGCCTGCGGCATGCGGGTATAGGCGGCCTTCAGCGCGATAACGCGGGCAATTTCGGCCTGTTCATCCGACTTGATTTGCCAGGACTTAGGCAACTGCGCAAGCAAATCATGCGCGGCTTGCGGGTCACTGCGCCCCAGCCCATTGAACGCCTGAATGAGCAGCGCCTGTTCGTCGTGACCGGGATATGAATGGTATCGTTTCAGCGCCTGTTGCAAGGTGCTTTGAGGATCCTGACGAGCCTCATCCCAACGCTTGAAATAGGTGTCCAATCCATTGATCTTTCGCGATGTTCCATCCCGAACCAAATACGAGGCGAAGCTCGGATTGCCCGCGATCATCGACGCCTGAATTCGCTGACGATAAAGATTTGGCGTTAGCTTGTCATTGGCCCGCAACCACTTGAAGATCGAATCGCAATAGGGTGGCTGGTTGGGGCCTTGGGCCCAGAATTGTTCTGCATCCTTGACCTGCTGTTCAGACAACGTCCCAAGCTCTAGTGCCGCTTGCCAACCCTGACAACTAAGCCGTCGGTTGGATTTCAGTTCAGGAGCGACTGCTTGAAGTCGTTGATAGTCGGCAAATTGTTGCTTGCTAATCAAGCGATTCAATGTCTGGCTTTTCAACTGCGCGCTGAATACGTAATCCGGGTGCGCCTGCAAGAACGCAATGACGGGTGCAGTGTCAGAGGTCGGCGGATCGAGCAGGAAACGGAAGCGAAGATAGGTCGCCAATGGATTATCCTTCAGTGCAGCGATTGCAGCATCAACTGCGGCAGAATCACCTTGAGCGATGGCCGCCATTCCGGCCAGAAAGGCAGGCGGCGGCGTCCAATCGGTAATGACATTTGGAGTGACATGGGTGGTGGCTGGGCTTATGGTCGGCTTGGGCACGTTCGCATCTGCATGAGCACGTGCGAACACCATCGTCGTGAGCACCATGATCGGTAACAACAACCTTTTCCATCGAACGAAAAGGTTGCGTAATGATCGATCCGAATTCATCTTCATATCCACCTGCTGCAGAGCCGCCTGAATCATGGCCAAGGTTGGCATTTGAACGACCCAAGACCATAGTAACGAGATAATGGACAGAACGAAATGGCACCTCGCCATCGAATCAAATTCCCCCTATATCGGTCGATTTGCACCGACACCTTCGGGCGCATTGCATCTGGGTTCTCTGGTAGCCGCACTCGGCAGTTATCTTGATGCGCATGCGCACAACGGGATATGGAAAGTACGGATTGACGATCTGGACGAACAACGGTGCCTGCCGGCAACAACCGAGCAAATCATCACCCAACTCTCGGCACATGGGCTGGTGCCCGATGGCGAAATTGTCCGGCAGCGAACCAGACATGATATCTACACGGAGGCGTTGAACCGATTGGCGGATATCGCCCTCACCTACCGCTGCATCTGCACGCGCAAAGAGCTCCGTGATGCCGTAAAAAACGGGCGGGCCAGTGAAGGTCTCGCCGGTCCCATTTATCCGGGCACGTGCCGGGAACGCGCTGTTTCCGAACACGAAATGGCAGGCATTCGATTTATCGTGCCCACCGAGACCATCCAATTCACCGACCGCTTTCTGGGGCAGATAGAACAATCATTATCCACAACCATCGGTGACCCGATTTTGCGGCGGTCGGACGATGTTTTTGCCTATCACTTGGCCGAAGTCGTCGACAACCGAATGATGGGCATCACCCACGTGGTGCGCGGCGCCGACCTCTCAGCGCTCACACCACTTCATATCGCCCTGCATCAGGCCCTGTACCCAGATACGCCAACGCCAGTGTACGGTCACTTGCCGCTTGTGCTGGGCAGCAATGGACTCAAACTCAGCAAGACCAATCACGCGCCTGCATTGAATACTCACCGTGCGCGAGAAAATCTCATGGCGGCCGCTGTACACCTTGGGCTGAAAACACCGACAGGGCAAAACGGGATTGAGGTAATGCGCGCAGATTGGACCGAACAATGGGCGAAGCAGTACCTAAAAACAGCCAATTCCCGTTAAACATTCCGACCCCATATTAAGGGCTTTCTTCTAAAGGCCACTCAACAATATGTTCCGGCCAGTCATCCTCATCCAGTCCATCGACTAGCCGCGCTCGCCCAATAACCGCAAAACCCGCCGTTCGAGCGGAATCAGCCTGGCCGGTTTTCAACGGATGCCATTCGGGCAAATCACGCCCCTCGGCCAATCGACGATAAGCACAAGTCGCCGGCAACCAATGAAATTCATCCAGATCCTCGGGTTTGAGCCAGACACAGGTGGGCACTTTTTCATGTCGGTTCTGATAGTCACCGCAACGGCAGGTGTTCAAATCCAGCAAATCGCAAGCCAGATCGGTGTAGTACACCGTGACTTCGCTATCGTCTTCATCGGAAATTTTTTGCAGGCAGCACTTCGCGCAACCATCGCAGAGCGACTCCCACTCTTCGGCTGTCATTTCAGACAAACGTTTACTCAGCCAGAACGGCTTGTCTTGTTCAGTCATACATACGCCTTACTGCTGCTCTGCTTGCTTGAGGTGCTGATCCTGCAACTTCTGGGCGGCATCAATCTGCCGTTTGGCTGAATCCAAATCCTGCTTGGCCGCCTTGGCCGCTTGCGCCTCGGCAGCGGCATTAGTTGCGGTGCCACCAGCACCACATCCCGATACGATTAGCGCAGAGAGGACAAGCACGCCTCCTGCCAGCACCAACCATGGTTTTTTCAGATACATCGTCCCATCCATTTTCATCGACCTCCGACCAGCCAAATAAAACTGGATCATTGTGACTGTACTTCGTTATTGAGTTCAATGACCCACAGCCTGCAATTTAAACAACGGTGTGGGTTTGAGTTAGAATCCTCGCTCACGATTTTCCGGAGCAGAACCTCATGGGCAGAGCCTACCAGAACCGCAAAGAATCCATGGCCAAAACGGCCGATGCCAAAGCCAAGGTCTACAGCAAGTATGGCCGCGAGATTTACGTCGTGGCCAAAACCGGTGGCACCGACCCCAACGGCAATCTGGCGCTGCGCAGCATGATCGAACGTGCGAAAAAGGATCAGGTACCTGCCCACGTCATCGAAAAGGCCATTGAAAAAGCCAAGGGCGGTTTCGGCGAAGACTACACTCCGGCACGTTATGAAGGGTTCGGCCCCGGTGGCGTGGTGGTTCTGGTCGATTGCCTGACCGACAACCCCAATCGCACCATAGGTGACGTGCGCAACTGTTTCACCAAAACCAAGACCAAGCTCGGCACGCCGGGCACGGTCATGCACCAGTTCGATCACTCCGCTATTTTTGTGTTCAATAGTGAAGAAGATGCCGTGCTCGAAGCCCTGCTGATGGAAGATGTCGATGTCACCGATATCGAAAGTGAAGATGGCAAGGTGACCGTATTCGTCCCCCAAACAGAATACAGTAAGGCCCGTCAGGCCCTGATCCACACCTTTGGCGAGATCGATTTCGATGTGGATGAAATCCAGTTCGTACCCAAAACCTCAACACCAATCAGTGGTGACGACATAGAAACCATGGAAAAACTACTGGACATGCTCAACGACGTTGAGGATGTTCAGAGCGTTTATCACGATGCAGCATTCTAATAGGAGTCACTGAAGGTACTTGAGCGGGTTGTGCAGAGGATGAGCGGTTGATGGACAGGTTCAAGATGGACTCTCTGCTTGCCGACAAAGGCTACGACAGCGACGACATCCTGAAAAAAGCCCAAACCCATGGTACACAAACCATGATGGCGCCACGCAAGAATCGCAAACAACCCAAGACATACGACAAAGCGCTCTACAAGCTGCACCACCTCGTCTGAGGAACCTCTGATTGAATCGAAAATACTGGGCGGCTGACGTTCAACGCGATTTTTTTCGCTTGTGGAGCCGGTTTTGGCTGAAAATCTCCCCGAATTTCAGCATTTCGACGGTTTTTGGCCAGATTTTCCCTGTGTTCATGCCGCCAGTCTCCCGCGCAGCAAGTAAAGATTCGCCAGTACCATCAGGCTCATGACCTGCGCACGGTTTTTTTCCAGACCCTTGTAGCGTACCTGCCGGTAGCCAAACTGGCATTTGATGA
>NZ_DAIESY010000159.1:0-5519 GCF_027346185.1 Halothiobacillus sp. | reverse complement strand
TGCGCATTTCGGTGAACGTGACCGGCGATTTCAGTTGATCGTGACCGATCGGAGAAGTAGGGTTGCGCCAAGATCAAATTCTACACCTGTCGGTCACGATGGGGTGTTTCCGGAAGTCTGTTCCGGTCGATTTTTTCGCATTGAATCTCCTTTGAGCATGATTCTGTGAGATTGATGGACGAGGCGATCGAGGATCGCATCGGCGAGTGTCGGATCATTGAGCCAGGCATGCCAATGATCGACGGGCAATTGGCTGGTGATGATGGTGGAACGTGTTCCCACGCGGTCATCGACGACTTCCAGCAAATCATGTCGTGCGAGCTGTTCGAGGGGAGTCAGTCCCCAGTCATCCAGGATCAGCACGTCGATTCTGGCCAACTGCGCCAGTTGGCGACCGAAGCTGCCATCGCCGTGAGCGATTGAGAGCGAATCGAGTAAACGCGGGATCCTGACATAGAGGGCGGAGAAGCCTTGGCGACAGGCTTGATTGGCTAGTGCGCAGGCAAGCCATGACTTGCCGATGCCGGTGGCTCCGGTGATCAGCAGGTTCTGCGACTGCCGGATCCAGTCTCCGCCTGCGAGGGCCAGGATCAGTCGCTTGTCGATGCCACGGCTCGCGCGATAATCGACATCCTCGATACAGGCTTGCGGCTGCTTCAGTTTGGCTGCGCGCAGCAGCCGCTCCAGGCGGCGATTGTCGCGCCAGGTGATTTCGCGATCGAGTAGCAAAGCGAGCCGGTCTTCAAACGGCAGTTCGTGACTGGCTGGCAGGGATATCTGCTCCTCGAAGGCGCGGGCCATGCCATCAAGCCTGAGTGCCTTGAGCTGATTCAGGGTCTGGTTCGTCATCATGGTGCTGCGGTTCCTTTCTTCAGTGGTAGTAATCGGGGCCTCGCACATTGTCGTGCTCGGGGGCAATCCAGTCCGTCTTGTGAGGCGGATGCGGATGGGCGTCCAACCCGGCTTGCAGGATATTGAATACGCTGCGACGGGTAAGCGATTTGATGGCGACCGCCCGCGCGCAAGCTTTTTCCAGCCGTTCCCGTCCATGGGTACGTGCAAGAGACAACAAGCCCAGACAGGCGCGGTATCCTTGCTCGGGGTGGGGTTTGGATTCGAGTTGATGCTTGACGATGCGCAGGGCATTGGGGCCAATGTCACGCGCCCAGTTGATCAGGCGCTGCGGCGTCCACTCCAGATGCGCCCGATGTGATGCCGGCATGTGTTCGGCACGCGTGGTATGGGCGCCACGTCGCTCGCTTTTCGGATGACAGGCTACCCGACGGCCTCGTGCGAGCAATTCGACCATCGTTTGCGTGATCCTGGCATCCAGTTCCTGTCTTACCAGTTGATGCGGGACACTGTAGTAATGTCCCTCGATTTCGACATGATAGTCGATGTTGACACGGCAGCGCTTGAACGTGGCCACCTCATAGGGTTTGTCCGGTAACGGGTTGAGGGCGGGACGATCGATCGATTCGAACCATTCCCGTCTGTTTCCAGGCAGTTTCTTGAAGGGGCGATTGTTGAGTTCACCGAGCAGATCCGCAATGGCGAGATTGAGTTCAGCTACGGAGAAGAAACGCCGGTTTCTCAGTCTGGCGAGAATCCATCGCTCGACGACCTGAACGCCGACCTCGACTTTGGCCTTGTCCTGGGGATGTCGCGGTCTCGCTGGCAGGATGGCGCAGCCGTAATGGCGTGCGCAATCCTGTGCAACCCAGTTGACCTTGGGTTCGTATCGATCCGGATCAGTAATCAGCGCCTTGGGATTGTCAGGCACGATCAGGGCGGGTACGCCACCGAAGAATGTCATGGCGCGAGTCAGCGCATTCAACCAGTCCGACCGGGTTTCTGCTGGGGTGGCGCAGGCGTAGGTATAATTCGATGCCCCCAGTACCGCAACGAAGACATGTGCCCGGCGGATTTCACCGCTGGCCGCATCAACAATCGGAACCGTCTGACCGGCATAATCGATGAAGAGCTTTTCCCCGGCCCGGTGAATCTGCCGCATCGAGCGCTTCAGGCTCTTCGCGTATTCATGATAGAGACAACAGAACTGCGTATAGCGGTAGGTGGCCGATCCGGCATGCTCGGCGAGGTACTCTTCCCAGAGTAGTTGCAACGTGATCCCTTTCTGGCGCAACTCCTGATGAATTCTGGCCATGTCCGGATAAATCCGATCACCTGCGATTCTGCGGGTCGCAGGCAGCAATTTCTCCTCGATGCCAGCATCATCGAGAACTGCCAGGGTCTCCCAGTCGAGCCCAGCCACGCGGGCCATTTGAATATATTTGGTGACGGCCCCTTTGGACAAACCCAGAGCTAGGGCGATACGTTCGTGCGACAGATTGCACGTCAGCTTAAGACGCAGACATTCCTTGATTTTGCGCATGGAAACTCTCTTTCCTGGCATCCCCTTCTCCGACAAATTGCCGAGGATGCCTAAAATGGTTATACATGCGCAACCACTACTTCAGATAAATCAATGCGTTTCGGTATCGTGACCGGCTATTTCGCTATCATGACCGCCCGTTTCGGAAATTATCCAAAATCGGTCACGATCGACCGAAATGACCGGTCACGATTCCCCGAAATCATCGGTCACGTTCCGCCGAAACGGCCGGTCACGACCGACCGAAATACGCACTTTTATGGCGTTTTTGCCGAAATTCGCATCGCCTCCTTGGGATTATACGTCATTGACGTATAATCTTTCCATGTACACCGTGATTGAAACGCCCACGTTCCGGCGTCTCTGGCCGAACTACTGGACCGAGCGGGAAAGGGGTGAATTCGCTGCATTCATTGCCCAGAACCCGGAAGCAGGTGAAGTGGTCAGGGATTCAGGCGGGGTACGCAAGGTGCGATGGACGCGAGCCGGGTCGGAAAAATTCGGTGGTGTCCGGGTCATCTACTATAACAGGCTGGCGAATGGACAAGTCTGGCTGTTGTTCATTTATGCCAAGAGCGCGCTGGATTCAATTGCGGGCCACAAACTGAAGGAGTTGAAAGATGCCATCGAAAATGCCCATGTCTGACGCGAGTCTCGAAAAGTGGGAGTCGTCCCGGGATGTCGCCGCAGAGATCGAACAGTCGGTTAAGGAAATACTCGCGGAAAGCGGCGCTGCTGTCGCAATCTCGCCTGTGGTCGAGGTGAGGGTCAAATCCGGGCTGTCGCAGTCGCAGTTCGCTGCGCTCCTCGGGGTTTCGGTGCGCACGCTGCAGGAATGGGAGCAGGGGCGGCGCCAGCCTTCGGGCGCAGCAAAGACGCTGATTGACATCGCCCAGAAGCGTCCCGAAGTGCTGGCCGAACTCGCAGCATGATAGAAATTGGGATCGGACCCGATTAATCTGTGATTTTATAATAGGTTAGTGAGGTTAGGGTCTTGAAATGGTGCATGTGGCACTTGGCTGACTGGAATTTTGTTACTCAGCGTAGAAGCAAACAGGAGTCTCTTCGCGCTTTGCCTTGTACATTGCCATATCGGCATTCCTGATCAAGTAGTTCTCATCGTGGCCATTGTCAGGGTAGATAGCTATTCCAATACTCGCGGAAATTCGGATAGCATTGTCTGCAATGGGAAACGGCAGTCTGAGTGAATCAGCAATTTTGTCAGCCACGATCCTTGCATCGTCGTCTGATTCGATAGTTGGCAAGAGCACAAGAAACTCATCTCCGCCGAATCTCGCAGCAATGTCTGATTCGCGTAAACTCAGTCGCAAACGCTTTGCAACTTCAGCTAGCAGCAAGTCCCCGACATCATGCCCAAGTTTGTCGTTAATAGGCTTAAAGTTGTCCACGTCAATGAACATGACGGCAAAGCGCGAGTTCGATCGCTTCGAAATCGCCAATGCTTGCTGCAGATAATGGGAAAAAAGCGTTCTGTTGGGGAGGTCCGTCAGCGCATCATAATGCGCGAGGTGCTCAATGGTTTCTTCAGTTATCCTGGCCTTTATTTTGTTTCGGATGTGGGAAATGCCAAAAGAGAGGTCGGCCGCTAGTTGCTTCAGCAAATCAATTTCTTCTGAATCGAAGGCATGATACTCATCGGAGTAGATGTTTAAATTCCCGATGGATTGCCCTTCAATCCTCAGTGGAATCGAAATTGCCGAGGAAAACCCCCGTTCCAAGGCAATGGAGCGCCAGGAATCAGCGTCAGGATTGTTTGCTATGCCTCTTATGACCATTACCTCTCCGCTCCGAATTGCTTTGCCAGTAGGGCTGTCGTTATCTTCTGCATCGTTCCAGGAAATATGCAGCTTTTCCAGATATCCGGCCTCGAATCCCGCATAAGCCATCGGCTCAACAGTTTTTTCCAGATCGTTTTGTGCAAAACCGACCCAAGCCATGCGGTAGCCGCCATTTTCCACGATGATGCGGCATATTTCCTGGAGAAGTTCGTTTTCGTCATCAATGTTGTGAATAAGTCGGTGACAACGACTGATGACGTGAAGGGCACGATTGGTGCGTTTTAGAAGCTCTTCTTGTGATTTCCTGTCATTGATGTTGAACGTTACGCCGATAAAACGCCTTCCAGCCTGGTTGTCGCCGTCCATCACCTTGCCATAATTGGCATACCATACCCAATCTCCAGACTTGCTCCTTATTCTGAATTCACAGCGGTATTGGGCACTTCTGCCTTGCAAATGCTGTTCAATCGCTTCCTTGATGACAGGAATATCCTGGGGATGAACGAGCGACAAGAGGTCGTCGACAAGGTAAGGCGCATCTTCATCGCTATAGCCCAGCTCGGAAAATATCCTGGTGGCCTTGTGGATAACCGTGCCAGATACCAGGTCATTTTCCCAAAAATCCAAGCCCGCTGCTTCCAGCGCCAAATCAAGTCGCTCTCGAATGGTGTCTGGTTTTTCCATGTCGTTTGAAGAAACGGATTATATGTTAACTGCCTAACAGAAAATAAGATTTCCATTACATTCCACTACAACTATACTCGTAACACGGCAGTACGCAAGGATTGTACATGGCAGATTTCTCACTCTTGAGCGTGCCGTTCCGGTGCCTGGTCTTGAAATATCATGGATTCCGGGGATATATGATACAAAACCCAATGTGCGGGATCCCTCATCGACTCCCCGGATAATCTCAGGCTCATGCATGTTGGAGAATGCGCCGCATCCGCGGTAAATCGATACCATGTCCTCATGTTGACAAGTGACTGACCAATTCAGTTGCCGCTTAATCCGGTGGACTCCATGAAATCCGCCCGGCCTCACTATCGCTGAGTGCGCATTTCCGCTGGAAATTGGGGATGCGCCATTTTTCCGGGAAGCGCCAGGCGCCTGCCATCCTGCCCGACATTTCCGCATCGACGGACGCCGGGCAGAGTACAATACCCTTTTTACTCCAGGAAGACGAAATGGCGGAAAGCATCCCGTTCAGCATCAGGGGCGACATCGTGGGCTATTCGGCAATGGATGTCTGCGCGACCGGGATGAATTTCTACGGTCCGAAGGGCTTCTTCAGCCCGGCGGCGGTCACGAAGAGCGTCGCATAT
>NZ_DAIESY010000157.1:0-17609 GCF_027346185.1 Halothiobacillus sp. | reverse complement strand
ACGAGTCAGTCGAACGCGTTCCAGGGGTTCCATACGATTTCTCAGCTCAGCATTTGCCGGGCGCGATGCACGGCGCGAACCAGCGCATCGACTTCATCCAGCGTGTTGTAAAAAGCAAATGAGGCGCGCACGGTGCCTTGCTGCGCGCCCAAAAACTGCAAGACCGGCATGGCACAGTGTTGGCCGGTGCGTACGGCGATGCCCTGGGCATCCAGCAAGGTGCCGATATCGTGCGGGTGGCTGCCTTCAATGATAAAGGAGAGCACCGGCACCTTATGTTTGGCTGTGCCGATAATCCTGACGCCATTGATGCCTTGCAGCGATTCTGTCGCTCGTTCGAGCAGAGCGGCTTCGTGTGCCTTGAGGGCTGGCCAATCAAGAGCTGCGTGCCATTGCAGTGCCACATTCAAGCCGATCGCCCCTTCAATATTGGGCGTACCTGCCTCGAATTTGCCTGGCGGCGGCGCATAGCGCACCGCTTCGAAACTGACCGTTTCGATCATGTCGCCACCGCCCTGATAGGGGGGTAACTCATCCAGCCAGGGGCGGCGCGCGTACAGAACGCCGACGCCGCTGGGGGCAAACACCTTATGCCCGGAGAGCGTGTAAAAATCACAATCAATGGCCTGAACATCCACCGGGCCATGCGGGAGGCCCTGAGCACCATCAACCAATATCGGCACACCATGCTGTTTGGCGATGGCGGCAATCTGTGCAACCGGATTGATTGTGCCCAAGGCATTCGAGACATGATTGACGGCAATCAGGCGTGTGCGATCGGTAATCAGAGCGGGTAGGGCGCCAAGATCGAGTTCGCCTTCGATCGTGACGGGGATCACCTTCAGCACCACGCCGATCCGGGTTCTCAGCAAATGCCAGGGCACGATGTTGGCGTGATGCTCCAGCGCGGAAATCAGGATCTCGTCACCGGCCTTGAGTGTTTGACCGAAGCTTGAGGCCACCAGATTGATGGCTTCGGTGGTGCCGCGAACAAACACGATTTCTTCCGTGGCGGAAGCATTCAGACTTAGGCGTACACGTTCGCGTGCCGCTTCATACTGATCGGTGGCGCGTGCAGACAAGGTGTGCACGCCACGATGGATATTGGCATTATCGTGACGATAAAACGTACGCACCACATCAATGACACATTCCGGTTTTTGCGTGGTGGCGGCATTGTCGAGGTACACCAGCGGCTTGCCGTTGACGGTTTGATCCAGTGCTGGAAATTGCCGTCGTATGGCGTCAATGTCGAAAGGGGTGGCGGACATGAGTGCCTTCCTACTGCGCGTTCTGGCGTTCGAGGCGCCGTGAAATGATCCCGCCCATCCATTCGACCAGTTCCGGTGTCACAAGCAGGTCAACGATCTCCTGGGCAAAACCGGCAATCAGCAGCTTGCGGGCGTTGGCCGTTGAAATCCCCCGGCTTTGCAGGTAATAAAGCGCCTCGTCGTCCAGTCGGCCAATCGTGGCGCCGTGGCTGCATTTCACGTCGTCGGCGTAGATTTCGAGTTCCGGTTTGGTATCGATTTCGGCCGAGTCCGAAAGCAGAAGGTTCCGGCTGCTTTGGTAAGCCTCGATCTTCTGTGCGTCCTGCGCCACGAGAATCCGGCCCTTGAAGATGCCGCGTCCGGATTCGTCGGCAATGACCTGATAGCGTTCGTCGCTGGTGGTATGTGCCGCGCCATGCGTAAGTCGCGTGTGGGTATCCAGAACCTGCTTGGCCCGCGGCATCATCAGGCCGAACAGATCGCAGTGCGCACCCGTATCGGTGATGTTGACATCAATTTCTCGACGAACCAGTTGCCCGCCCAGTTGAATGTTGATGGAGCGGTAGCGGGCATCGCGCGCGAGCGTGACGAAACTGCGGTCGGTCAGCAGCCGGGCATCGCCATCCACCCCCAGTGACAGATGCGTCAACTGGCTGTTAGCGGCCAATGCAGCCACCAGCACCGAATTGCGCCATGAAGTGACGCCATCGGCACCTGTTGCCGTTTCAATCAATGTGACGCGGCTGTGCGGGCCGCATCGAACCAGAACGCGCGTTTGTGCGGTAGTTTCGCTGGGTGCGTCGAGAAATTCGAGCACGATGGGCGGCTTGATATCGGCGTTTGCAGCAATATCGATGATCAGTCCTTCTGCTGCCGTGGCCGTATTGAGTGCCAGCAGTGCGTCGTCCGGTGTGACGGCCTTGGGTGCAAAGGCGGCTGCGCGCTGGTCGATATCGGCCTCGCGTAACGGCGTCAGACGCAAACCATCCGGAAGTTCACCGGGGCACTCGACGAGTTTGCCTCCGGCAAAGCAAATGAAAATGGCCTGCGGCAGGATGGCGTTCACGCCAGATCCTTGCGGTGCCGCGGTTTGTTCCGGTTTTGGTAGAGGACGGGTGAGGGCGCGCAGATTCGTCCAGCGCCATTCCTCATCACGCAGGGTGGGCAGGCCCCACTCGACCACTTGCACACGCGCTGTGGTGTGGATTTCCCCCGGTGCCACGGGTTCCTGCTGATCCAGCGTGCTGGCCAGCCATTCGGGAAGCGGTGCACGACTCATGATGCGGCCTCAAGGATGTCCTGATAGCCCTCGGCTTCCAGTTGCAGGGCAAGGGATTTGTCACCGGACTTGATGATTTTCCCTTTGTACAGGATGTGGACGAAATCGGGCTCAACATAGCTCAACAGACGTTGATAGTGGGTAACGAGCACTATGCCACGATCGGCACCACGAAGCCTGTTTATGCCCTCGGAAACCACTTTCAGCGCATCGATGTCGAGGCCGGAGTCGGTTTCATCCAGCAAGGCAAGCTTGGGTTGCAACAGCAACATCTGCAAAATCTCGTTGCGCTTTTTCTCGCCGCCGGAGAAACCCGCGTTCACACCCCGGTGCAGGAACGCGTCGTCCATGCCCATGGTCTTGGTGAGTTCGCGCACCTGCTTCATAAAGGCAAACGTGTCGATTTCATCCAGACCACGTGCCGCACGTTGCGCGTTGAGCGCTTCCTTGAGCAGGTAGATGTTCTTGACGCCCGGGATTTCGACCGGGTGCTGGAAGCCGAGCAGCAGACCGGCGGTGGCGCGTTCTTCGGTTGAAAGTTCGAGCAGATTCTTGCCGTCGTAGGTGACGCTGCCTTCGGTTACTTCAAAACCTTCGCGCCCGCCCAGCACTTGGCACAGCGTACTTTTGCCCGATCCGTTCGGCCCCATGATGGCGTGAACTTCACCGGCGTTGATGCTGAGGTTGATACCACGCAAGATGGGCTTGTCGCCAATTTTTGCATGCAGGTTTTTGATTTCTAATAATTTCATTGTCTTTATCTCTAAAATTTACCTTCAGGGAACAGCGGACGGGAATTAACCTACGGAGCCTTCAAGCGATACTGCCAGCAAAGCCTGGGCCTCTACTGCAAATTCCATCGGTAACTCATTGAATACTTCCTTGCAAAACCCGTTGACGATCATGTTCGTCGCATTTTCTTCGCTGATGCCGCGTGATTGCAGATAAAAAATCTGGTCATCACTGATTTTGGATGTGGTTGCCTCATGCTCGATCTGCGCGGTCGAATTCTTGGCCTCGATGTACGGGAAGGTGTGTGCGCCATTGCGGTCACCAATCAACAGCGCGTCACATTGCGTGTAGTTACGCGCGTCATCTGCCGATTTGGCAATGTGCACCAGGCCGCGATAGGCATTCTGCGAATGGCCCGCCGAAATGCTCTTCGAAACGATCGTGCTGCGCGTGCGTTTGCCCAGATGAATCATCTTGGTGCCTGAATCGACCTGCTGATAGTTATTACTGACGGCAACGGAATAGAACTCGCCAACCGAATCATCGCCGCGCAGGATGCAGCTCGGATATTTCCAGGTGATCGCCGAACCGGCCTCGACTTGCGTCCAGGTGATATTGCTGCGCGCACCGCGCGCGTCACCGCGTTTGGTTACGAAGTTGTAAATGCCGCCTTTGCCTTCCTCGTCGCCCGGATACCAGTTCTGCACGGTGGAGTACTTGATGGTGGCGTCGTCCAATGCGACCAATTCGACAACGGCTGCGTGCAGTTGGTTTTCATCCCGTTGCGGTGCCGTGCAGCCTTCGAGATAACTCACGTGCGCGCCTTCTTCGGCGACGATCAGCGTGCGTTCGAACTGGCCGGTGTTTTTGGCGTTGATGCGGAAATAGGTGGAAAGCTCCATCGGGCAGCGTACGCCCTTGGGAATGAACACGAACGACCCGTCAGAAAACACGGCAGAGTTGAGCGCGGCGTAGTAGTTATCGCCTGCGGGTACGACCGTGCCCAGATATTTTTTGATCAGATCCGGGTGGTTGTGCACAGCTTCCGAAAAAGAACAGAAAATTACGCCCGCTTCGGCCAACTTTGCCTTGAAGGTCGTGGTGACGGAAACGCTGTCGAATACCGCATCGACGGCAACATTTGATGTTTGCGCCACGCCCGCCAAAACGGCGCGCTCATGCAGCGGGATGCCCAGCTTCTCGTAGGTTTCAAGTAACTTGGGATCAACTTCATCAAGACTTTGCGGTTTGCTCGCCTCGATTTCGGCCAACTCGTCTGCGGTTTTCGGCGCTGCGTAATAAGACAAGGCCTGATAATCAATCGGCGGGTAATGTACATGCGCCCAAGTTGGCGGGGTCATCGTCAGCCAATGACGATAAGCCTTGAGCCGCCATTCGAGCAGGAATTCTGGCTCGTTTTTCTTGGCGGAAATCAGCTGGATGACATCTTCATTCAAACCCGGCGGGATGATGTCCTGCTCGATGTCTGTCGTGAAGCCGTATTTGTATTCCCGTTGCATCAGGTGTTCGATTTCCTGCTGCTCTGTGATGTGTTGCTCGGTCATGTTATTTCTCCCGAATCGGCGATATCTGATCTTGTCTATTGTGTGCTGGCTTGGCGGCGCGGTGTTTTACTTGCTATTTGATTCATGTTTTTAGGCTGGCGTTCAAACCAAACCGGCACTTGAGGCGCGGGCTGAATCAATGCCGCCAGCGATGTGCTGTCCAGTAATTGGCGTACGCCTTGATTAATGGCTTGCCAGTGCGGTCTTAAGCCGCAATTGGCTTCACGATCACAATCATGATCGACCGTAAAGCACTCAGTCAGGGCGATCGGGCCATCTATGGCCTCGATGATATTGGCCAGACTGATCTCGTTTGCGGTGCGCGCGAGGCGATACCCACCGTTTCTCCCTTGTTGAGAGAGCAACAAGCCACCGGCAGAAAGCATTTTCAGCAGCTTGCCAACCGTGGGCAGGGTAAGCCCGGTGTCGACCGCCAGAACCCGTGCGGTAGATTGCGCGGCTTCCGTTCGCGCCATGGCCGTCAACAGCACAATGGCATAATCACTCATGCGGCTGATTTTGAGCATTTTGATCACCTTCTTGACTTAAGTTAACTGTACCAAATTGGTACGATATTTCAAGCATAAAAAAACCGAAGCATTTGGCTTCGGTTGTGTGTGATAAAAATGCCTGTCCGTGTTTGGCTCAACGCGCTAACGGTGCATGGCAATATCTACGCTTGAATTATTTAAGCAAGCGGCGGTTGAACAGATTGATGAAACCGTTGTTCAAATCGGTGGTAAACACAGCCCCGGTCACGGTTTGTTTGCCATCTTTGTAGCTGACTTGGTTCACCACGCCTTTTTTCTCTTTGGGGTTTACACCGAGTGCGAAGATATTGTCTTTGCCTGCCAGCCATGTTCCCACTGCTTTGTCTTCTTGTGCGGCCATTTCAACCCATTTTTTGCCAAATACAGTCAAATGCAGGAAGAGGGTGCCTTTGTAATCCTGCTTCGCCAAATCTGCCAGCAGCATTTTGACTTCCTTGGCGTTGGTTTCATCACTTATTTGACCGCCGAATACCAAAGCAATGGCATCTTTATTTTTGAACTGCTGGGCGGCGAACGCGGCAGAATCCGGCTTGTTAAAAGCTACGATGTCTAGTCGGCGCTCGGGGTTCTCGGTTTTATCAGCCAGACCATCGGCTTTGTTATGGGCAACAAATTCACCAGCCATAGATGCAGCTAGGGCGACACAAATTGTGCTGTCGTTGACGGCAATGCCCAGGGTTTTTGCTTTGACAACGTTGTTGAGTGCCAAGCCTTCGAGTTGACCGGCATAAGCGCGCACGATGAATTGTTCGCCCAGAGTCAACGGCTTGGGATCGTTGGCCAGTGCGGGCAAGGTGGTGGTTAGAAGTGCGGCTGCAATAATCAATCGTTTCATATCGGTCTCCGTCGTCGGGTTAAAAAGACCAACTGAATTTATCGGGTAAAGCAAGACTATACAAATTTTTTCTACTGCATTAATTATGTATTAATCAATAAAACTAATAGTCTTTCCATGGATCTGTGGCTTGTGCAGCGGCAAGAAATGTAACAATATAACGTTCTATTTGTAACAAGTTCAGAGAGACATTCCATGTCTGATTGTTTTTTCAACGTGAACCAACCCCTTCATTTGTCGAAACCTGCCCCAATGGCTTCAGCCATCGTTTCGGCACTATTGATGACAATCACAGGCGGAATAACCCATGTGGCACAGGCCGCGGACCTTGGCAGCATTACGGTCGATGCGCCCGCGACAGTGATCGGTTTGCCGGGCGCGCCGACGATGGTGCTCGATGGTCCCGCACTGTTCGAGCGTCAGGGGGCCAGCACTTTGGGTGGTTTGCTCGATGGTCTGCCCGGATTGAGTTCAACCTGGTATGGGCCGAACAGCAATCGCCCCGTCATTCGTGGCCTGGATGCCCACCGAGTGGATCTATTCAGCAATGGGTTGCCCGCGTTGGATGCCTCTGCGGTCAGTTACGATCACAATGCCCCGGTCAATCCCTTATCGTTTGATCGCGTTGAGATTTTACGTGGCCCGCAGGCATTGCTCTACAGCGGCGGGGCGGCGGGTGGCGTGATTAAAACGGATAATTCCGCCATCGCCATGCAGCCAGTCGAAGGTGTATCCGGTCGTGCCCAGTTGCAAGGGGATACCGGGTACAGTCGATCATCGACAGCGGCGTCCGTTAATGCGGGTAATGGTCTTTATGCCTTGCATCTGGATGGATTTTTGCAAAATTCGGGCGATTACAATGCGCCTGATGGTTACGCCGGGCCATCACTGGATGGCGGCAAGATTCGTAATTCGGCCGATCGTCAGCGCGGCGGCACGGTCGGGTTCAGTTTGACAGGTGCCGATTCGGCCATCGGGTTTTCAATCGGTCAAAGCCGTGATTACTACGGCGTGATCGTTGATCCTGCCACACGAATCGATATGCGTTCCACCCAATATGATTTCAAAGCGCAACAACGGAATTTGTCCGGATTCGTGCAGCAGGTCACCCTGGAAGCGAACCACACGGACTATCAACATCAGGAATTGAATGACGGCGTGCCCGCCACCACCTTCAAAAACAAGGGCAACAGCCTGCGTTTGGCACTACAAAGTGAGTTGATGGGATTGAACTGGCAATACGGCCTGCAATACAGCCAGTTTGATTTTTCGGCGCTGGGTGATGAGGGTTTCTTGCCAAAAACCCAGACGCGCAACATCGGTGGATTTGCGGTGGGCGAGGGCGAGCGCGGTGCCTGGTCGTACAGCGTCGGCGCCCGCGTCGAGCGGGTTCGGGTGCAATCCGATGGTGCAGGCGATACCGGCGTTGATCGTTTTGGCTCGCCAAGTTCAAGCACATTCACTCCCGCCAGTGCCTCGTTGAGTCTGGCTTATCAATTCTTGCCGCAGTGGCATGTGATCGGCCAGTTGAGTCATAACGAAAGAGCCCCGGCATTTGACGAACTCTACGCCAATGGCCCGCACGATGCGACCGGCGCTTATGAACTCGGTGATCCTAACTTGAAGACCGAACGCAGCAATACGGTCGAGCTTGGTTTGCGCTGGCAACATGAAAAGGCCCAGTTCTCCGCCACGGCCTATCTGAGTGATTACCAGAATTACATTGGCTTGCTCGGAACCGATCGCTGTCGTGACGAGGATGGCGGGTTCATTGGCTGCACCAACGCCAATGCCTTGCCCGAGTACGATTACAGCGGCGTTCGTGCGCGGATTTACGGTCTGGAATTCAGCGGGTTGTGGCCTGTATTTTCTCATGCCGGGCATTCCGTGGATGCGCGTATCGTTGCCGATGTTGTCCGTGCCGAAAATCGCAGTGCGGATGAACCTTTACCCCGCATTGCGCCGCTTACGGTCACGCCTGCATTGTTGTGGCAGTACGGTTTGTGGACGGCGCAACTCGAGTTGCCCATGGCCGCCCGACAGACGCGAGTACCCACGAGTGACGCGGCAGGGGAAACGCCGGGGTATGTCATGTTCAATGCCCGGCTGACACGGCAGTTCACGCCGCCATTTGGTGGCGGGCGCGTGGGCGGACAGTGGTATGTCGCATTATCCAATCTCACCGACCGTACCGTGTACTCGGCTGGTAGTATCGATACGATGCGGTTTTTGGCGCCGAAACCCGGACGCGCTTTGTCTGCCGGGGTTCAGTTGCTGTTTTGATCCGTTTCGGCGGATTAGTTTGCTCTCTGAAAATCCCGGATGGAATTATTCAGAGCTTCCGTAAATCTTTAATCAGATCATTCAGTGCACCTTCCAATAGGGTTAAGGTTTGTGTCGAAGTCGAGTGCCAGTCGTTCATCGCAGCCTCATACCGTGTCGACTGCCAACGTAGACAGTGTGTGAATTGATTTCGGGTTGCGGTGAAATCCTGTTGAATACCGCGCATCGGGATGCCAGCCTGCTGGAGCCGATGGGACAGGATCTCGCTCAGTTGTCCGCACAGCAAACCTGGAAGCCTTTGCCTGAGAACAAAAAGATCGTGCAGGTTGCCCAGTCTGGTTTGCATCTCCTTGAGTTGGGTCAATGCGGTTTGTGCTGTATCGAGCCCGCAAGATGTAATGGGTTCAATCAGATAGCGCATGTGCTTGATGTGGATTCTGGCTTTATGCAGCGTCTCAATATCTTCCTTGAGTAGCGGCAGTGTCTTTTCAAGTTCATTGCTCAGGCGGTCTGCCAGCCAGGTCGCAAATGTGCTTTGTTTGTCTCGCTCTGCACGTGGCCTGGGTTTAAGTGCCAGAACGTGCTGAGAGATGAGCGCTTCGAGTTTTTTATTCTCTCGAATCAATGCATTTTCAGGTAAAGCGATGTCTGGCAAACTGAGGTCGATTTCTGCGTTTGCTTGTTGCAATAAGCCGAGCATCACTTCCAGGTCGCGGCCGGTGTTACTGTCGTGTGACCATTGTTTTAATTGTTCGCGTGCCTTTGATTTTGTTCGTATCTGGTAATGCGCCTGTAGCAACCAGACACGTAATCGACGTATTTCAACACGTAAATCATGCAGGGCTTCGCTGTCTTGCTGTACGTTCTCGTTCGGGTTTTCGATCTGATTCAGCCATATTCGACGGGCCTTTTGCATATCCTTTCTTATATCGAGGACAATAAGACAGGCGACCTGGTCTGCCGGTTTGTGCAGTTGCTTGATGTGTGTAATCCGTTGCGACATGACTTTACGGGCTCCGAATGACGATGGTGCCAAGTTAATTCTGCCAAGAAAATCCCATCAGGATTATCCTGACACCCTGGGATGAAGCATTTGCTAAGATTGCGGACTATTCTTTTGTGCGGACGTGAATCGGCGAATCAACCGCTCGATGGAGCGGCCTGGATGACGTTCACCCCTTCTATGGACACGCCATGATCGGAACCAAACTGCCACTGCCTCTTGTGCTGATGGTCGAAAAAAATTTAAATCAACGACTTAAGCAAGATACCTCCTCTTTGCAGCGCCTGCAAAAACTCAATGGATTGGTTTTCGAGGTGGTCTTGCGTGATCCTGCACTGTGTTTCTTCGTTACCTCAACGCCCGAGGGCATTTTACTGCTCCGTCATCATGAAGCGTATGCCGACGCGCGCATTACTGCGAGTAGCCTGGGGCTAATACGTGCCAGTCGAGCCGAGCACAAAATGGATGCCCTGTTCAACGGCGATATCCAGATCGAGGGCAACCAGGCAGCCGCTGAATCGCTTTTGCGTATCTTGGGCGCAATCGACTCCGACCCATTTGCGCGTCTGGCCGACAAAATAGGTGTGGCGCCGGCGGGGTTCATTGAGCGCAAGGTCGATCGAATCCGTGCCCAGGCTCAAATCTGGCGTCGTACCCGACAACTGGAAGCCGCTGATTTCATGGTCTTTGAACGTGCCTGGCTGGTCGAACCTGATGCGCTGCGAGCGCAGCTGGATGAAATTGATGTTGTCCGAGATCGAGTGGATCGACTGGCTGCTCGAATCGAGCAGTTGGTGGCGCGCACCGCAAATGACCAGGGTGCTGCATGAAGCTTACGGTCATCTGGCGTCTGATCGTCATTCAATATGTATTTTATCGTCACGGGCTCGATGAGCTGGTTCTTACCCTGCCGTTCCTGCGGCCGGTTCGGTTCGTCACGTACTTCTCTCCCTGGTATTGGCTATCCAATAATCGTCAACGTTCCCGTGGCCAGCGGCTGGTCGAAGCGCTAGAAGACCTCGGGCCGATTTTCGTCAAATTCGGCCAGATGCTGTCCACGCGCAAGGATCTGTTGCCGATGGAATATGCCGATGCGCTTTCGGCCTTGCAGGATCGTGTTCGTCCCTTTCCGGCAGAGCAGGCGAGGAAGCGGATCGAGCGCGCACTGGGATTCCCGATCGAGTCTGTTTTTTCCTGTTTTGAAGCTGAGCCGATGGCCTCTGCCTCCATTGCCCAGGTGCATGCTGCCACTTTGAAGAATGGGGATGAGGTGGTCGTAAAGATCGTTCGTCCCGGCATCGAGCCTCGGATTCGGCAGGATCTTGAAATCCTCTACACCATTGCCCGCCTGGCAGAGAAATATTGGTCGGAAGGGCCGAGGCTCCACCCTGTGGACGTCGTGGCCGAATTCGACAAGACGCTGATGGATGAGTTGGATCTGATGCGAGAAGCCGCCAATGCGGCGGAATTACGTCGTCACTTCGAGCATTCACCGCTGCTTTACGTACCACAAATCTACTGGGATCTTTGTCGTACCGATGTATTGGTTCAGGAGCGGATATTCGGCATTCCTATTGCCCAGACTGATCGGCTCAAGGCTGCGGGTGTCGACATGAAGACCCTTGCCGAACGTGGTGTGGAGGTGTTCTTCACTCAGGTATTCGACAACAACTTCTTCCACGCGGATATGCATCCCGGCAACATCTTCGTGGATGTGAGCAACCCGGCCCAACCCAAGTACATGGCCATCGATTTCGGCATTGTGGGTAGCCTGATGCCTGAAGATCAGCGCTATATCGCGGAAAACTTCCATGCGTTTTTCAACCGCGATTATCGGCGAGTGGCTGAATTGCATGTCGAGTCCGGCTGGGTGCCGGCCACAACGCGCGTCGAAGAATTTGAATCGGCAATTCGGACTGTGTGCGAGCCGATTTTCCAGAAACCCCTGAAAGAAATTTCCTTCGGTCACTTCCTGTTTCGTTTGTTTCAGGTGGCGCGTCGGTTCGACATGGAAGTCCAGCCCCAACTGACCTTGCTTCAGAAGACCCTGCTGGCAATCGAAGGTCTGGGGCGGCAGCTTTATCCTGATCTTGACCTTTGGGCGACCGCCAAGCCGTTTATTGAACGGTGGATGCGCGAGCGAGTTGGTCCGAAGGCATTCCTTAAACGAATCAAGAACGAGCTCCCGTTTATCATGGAGCATTTTGCCGAATTGCCGCGCATTCATCTTACAGCGCTCAAACAGGCCGAGTGGCAGACTGAGCAACTTAATCGCCAGGACAAAAGCCTAAGAGCTCTTCGAGCTGAGATGAAAGATCAGCAGCGCAAGCAGCGTTACATCATGGTCGGTAGTATGCTTTTGCTTGCTTTTCTCTTAACACAAAGTGGTGCTTTGTCGCAACTCAATGGTTGGATGTCCTTGAGTGTTATCGCATGGGTCAATTTAGGAATCGGTCTCGTTTTTCTCTATCTTGGACTGAAGAGAAAGACGGATTAACTTTATGCTTTTAAATAACATTTCTCCTTGGCGCTTCTGCATTGCGCCGATGCTCGATCGGATTGATCTTATTTAATTTTCATTAAATATCATAAAGTTGTTTAATTTTTTATATTTGCTTAAGCATTTTTAGTGACGCCCCTGTGCATTAGCAATTTATTGTCACACCATACACGTCCCTTGCTGAGCATATGGCTGAATGTGAACGAGGTGAGTCGGGTATTTTTTCGGGTTCATGGGTAGTGCGATGTTCGCAAGAATAAAACATATTGTTATAATTTCGGCATGTACACTATTCATTACACTAAGTCAGCCACTAAGGCATTGCTCAAAATGCCAGCGCATTACAGCATGGCGCTTCGTCGTGAACTGCTTGCCTTGGCAAAAAATCCGTCGGCGTATGGGGGTGACTGGAAGAAGATGCAGGGCGTTGATGCATGGCGTTTGCGCGTGGGCAGCTATCGCGCCATCTGTGAAGTCAATGAAGGCGTGCTGATGATCTTGGTGGTGAAGGTAGGATCGCGGGGAGATGTTTACAAATGAATGTACAAGTGATTGAACGCAATGGTTCGCCAGAATGGGCGGTTCTGCCTTATGCCGAGTATGAGCGCCTTATTTCCCTGCTTGAGTCCATGCAGGATGTGGCAGAAGTGACCCGAGTACATGCGGCACTCGAGCGAGGTGAGGAAGAGGCTATTCCCGATGAGGTCGTCGAACGACTTCTGGCTGGAGAATCGCCCTTGCGGGTGTGGCGGGAATATCGTGGGTTATCGCAGATCGCATTGGCTGAATCCGCTCAGGTGACGCAAGGTATGGTGACAATGATCGAGACAGGTAAGCGCAAGGGGCAAGCCATGACGCTCAAGCGTCTGGCCGAGGTTTTGCGCATTGATGTGGATGACCTGCTTTAGAACCGGAAGCGCAATGACGCTCGAAAATAAACAGTAGTTTGGGCAATGTCGTATCCGCTTCACAACGCCCCCTTCTTTTTGCAGGAATATTGCCCCATTGGGCAAGCCAAAAACCGCAACAGCTGCGGTTTAGGCGTATGGAATCAAAGGAGCCTGATTTAAGGTGGGCAATAATACCCATAAGGGGTTTTTTGGCTCGAAGATCGATGCCAGTCGATGGCGATTTTTATCTCGTTGGCTCCTGAATTCTGGCTTTGCCTTGACTCCTTAATGTAACTTTCCTTCTTGTTCTTATTCAATGGGTTGCGGCGGTTTTTCGGCAAGGACGGGGTTGTGGTGCTTTGCCGGGTGCTCGGTGTGAAATGCATCTTCCATCTTGGCTTGAGCGCTACCTCGCCATCTGTTGTGACATAGCCTCGCAGGCGCTTCGTTTTCTCGTCGTACACATTGATTGATTCCTCGTAATACGGAGCAATTGGCTGGTGCTTCATTAACGAATGAAACTCGCTGAATTTTTTGCTCCGTGCGTAGTTAGCCGCCTCTTTTACCTCGGCGTTCACGAGCGGCAGGTGCGGCACTCTCAGCATTCGATAAAGGGTTACATTGCGCTTGCTGGAAGTATGTAGCCTGATGCGATGGCGGCTGCTCCAGGTTCGAATGTCACGGTCATCTGGTTTTGTGGCGTCCGCCACGAAATCATGCGGTATTTTGGAGGGCTCTGGTGTCCCGGCATGAGGAATGATTTCAGTGCTCAATTTTTCCTTTCGGTACGGCTTTCTGGTGGGGGTGTATAACCCTCGAGAAAAATAGGCCGCAACATTCATCGCTTCATCGGGCGTTAGAAGCTTTTCTATCCTAATGCCCACATGTTGTTGCTCTTTTCCCACTTGTTGTTGTTTTTTCTTTGGGGCGAGCGGAATATCCGGGCGCATAATTTTCTGGAACAGCGCCAGCAATTCCGCCTCAAACTCGGGCATGACAAAAAAAATGTAGTGATGATGTGGCGTGCCATCTCGGTGAGGTTGCGCGAAGTTATCCCAGGCGATGAGTGCGTGTTTGAGTGCGGGCTTTTTATTCAGGGCTTTGAGAAATTTTCCAAATGGCCGACTGAAGACGATCCGGTTCGTATGATTGGGTGTGCTGCCGTTGTATTTCGGGTTCCTGCGAGCGAACCCCCTGTTCTGGCTACCGCCGATGGTTGAATGGTATGCGCTGGGGGCTGTCACGGTAGCCGATACCACACGAATGCCTTGAGCGAATGCGTTGGTTATTTCCGAATTTAAAATCGACAATTTTTCCGCGTAGTTCTTGCGCGCGATCGAATCAGGATCAAGCAATGATTCACCACTAAGCGTGCCGTGACCATCAAGCGAAGTGAGTTGATTGCACTGACTCCAGGCTTTTTGTCGTGCCCATTGCGCAGCAGCCTTTCGACGGCCATCGACAGAAATGTAATCGATCGAAGTCGGTGCAATGCTTATGCTGAGATTTTCAATTGTCTCGTACTGTTTGCGTTTGAGTATTCTCATCCAGTACCTCTCGTGCATTGCTCGCTGCATGTCACTCGGATTGTCTATATGTAAACCAAGCGCGCGCATTGCCTTGCGCAGGGTGGGTTGCTTCTTATGGAAATGATTTTGATTCAATAGCATGGCAGCCCTAGCAAGCGCCTCGGACTGCGACTTGATCGCATTCTCATCGAATGCGGCGCTGATGCCGAATAACGCCAAGTGATAAATGTGGCCTTGGCCTTTGTCGAGTTTTTTGAATAACTGCCGGATTGATTCGAGGATTTTTTCCGGGGCTGTATCGTTGAGGATTCTACGCAAACGATTTGTTGAGGATTTCGCCAAATTCCACGGAAGTTTATGGATCAGCAAGACGCAGTTGCTCACCATTTCCATCCATCGCCCAATGGTTTCAATGGCGAAAGCTGCCTCCAGTATGTTCCCCGCAGCTTTGTACTGCTTGATCGTCAAGCCATAAATCAGGTCAGGAATTTCTTCATCATCGATGACATGTCTGGCAAAACAATTGACGAGTTCGAAGGTATTTGCCGCACAGCCGCCGGCGCTTGATGCATTGATTGCCTTAAGTTGCCTTGCGCGTTTAATGCGCTGCTCTTCCGTCCAGTGAGGAATTTTTTTTACGGACAGGGTGAGCCATGCCCAGGGATCACTCAGGGATTCATCCAGTGCCAGCAACTTGTGGATTTCATAAATACCAACACTCAGATGCTTTGGGCGATGTTCAGGCGATGGGGCATCAATCTTGGATTGATTCAAGATTGAGTCGGCAGTACCGATGTCGTGTGTTGCAGATTTTTTTCTCATACCTCAATTAGGGGTTGAGAAAAATTAGAATCGCTTTAAATTGAAAATATTTTTCAGGCGGGTATTTTGGCGTCGGGAATATCGGCGAAATATGGGCTGGTGAGCGGGTGAGAAACGGGCGGGCAATCCCCCTTTGGGGCTTGTGTTAATCGGCTGGTATCGCCTGCTTGGGGCGTATCCTTGGGGCGTGTGTTAATTAGCCTGCTGAATGAGGGCAAAAACCCCCGGATAATTTCCATATCCCCAAGGCGTTTTGTCCTGACTTCTTTACTCCCGAAGTCACCCCCATTTCAGGGGGATGCGGAAATTATTTAAGCCGCTGTTCGCGTCTTCAAAAATTCCCGCTTGGGGCGTAGAGAAATACTATCGCCGCCCACTCTGAACTGGCGTGCATTTTGCCGGGTTCATCCCCCGGAAAACGAGTGCCGCCCGTAAAGAACCTGCCGGAAAAACTTGCCTGCCGGGTCAGTACCGGCCATGCCCGCGTCACAATTTCGCTATCGCTTATTGAGGCACGGGATTGAGTCATCCTGCCTTGGTGTTGCGCTGGCACTATTGGTTGCGGTGCTGTGAGTTGGGTGAGGGCAGGGATACGCCTGCGGCTTAATCTCTGCATGGGGTGGCGCGAGGGCATATCCCGCTGCTCTGCTTTCGCGGTTGCTCAAGCTGGCAACGGGATTGGTGGTGGCGGCGCGTGGGGCAGGGCGCATTGCATAGCCGCTGTCCTGCTTTCGCCGTCGCTCAAGCGCGACAACGGCCATGCCGTAGCCTTTGGGGGTCGGTGGCACTGGTAGGGGCTTGGCTTGGATACGCCTGCGGCTTAATCCCAGCATGGGGGCTTGTGTCTCGCCTGTGAGTCACAACTGGGTTTGTGTCCCACTTCACTGCGTTCGGCAATACACAAGCGGGGTGGTGGCGTTGGGTGACTGGGTGCTGGTTGGGTGGTTGGCTCGGATACGATAGGCGCGCCTTCGCTTGCCTATGCTCATCCTCGCATGGGTTTCTCGGCGGGGCTGGCTGGTTAGATTCTGGTTAAAACGCGCTTG
This sequence comes from Halothiobacillus sp., assembly GCF_027346185.1. Classification (GTDB taxonomy): domain Bacteria; phylum Pseudomonadota; class Gammaproteobacteria; order Halothiobacillales; family Halothiobacillaceae; genus Halothiobacillus. The sequence continues at coordinate 1,303 of NZ_DAIESY010000157.1, read as the reverse complement.
GCGCTGTTTGGGCGGCCTGCCGCAGTACCCCCTTATTGGGTGATGTAGAATATCGCAACCAAGGCAATCCTACGCGGAATGGCGCGTGTTTCTGGCGACGGCATCGGCTCATTCTTGCGGTCGGCAACGTCTTTTTCTGATTCACCTGCATTCCACCCGGTTCTTTCCGGCTGCACTGGCCTCACCGCCTGCCTCGCGCCCCTGAGCATCTTCCCCCTCTCGCGGCGTCTTTCCCCAAGGTTGCACCCACGCCCCACCGAAGAAGCAGCAGACCCACGCTACCGCACATTTATTCGCCATGATTCCGGTTATATGCCGGATTTATTCGGCTTATGTGCGCTTTTCTTCGGTTTCAGTGCGCTTTTATCCTGCCTGCCGCTCCATTCCGCCCGGCTTCGCAGGCTCCGCCCAGCTACGCCACGCTCCATTTCGCTCACCCGGCTCAACCACACACACCAGCGGGACAATCGGGACAGCAGGCGGGACAGTACCGGCTTGTCCCCCGATGCAGAGGATTCACCGGGATACGGGACAGTCCCGCATCCCTATCGTCGCCCAATGATTCGACAATATCCGCTTTGATTGCGCTTCTATGCGTCTTGATTGCACCTTGATTGCGCTTTTATTTCGATCTTTCCAGCTACGCCCAGCTACGCCATCCTCGCATGGCTGCGCCACGCTCAATAGGCTTCGCACGGCTCCGCTCAATGCAAATACCTCTAGCCCTCGCCCAGCTTCGCTCGGCTCACGCTGACTGACCGGGCAAGCCCGGCCTTTGGCGGCTTCGCCGCTCTATCCGCCAGCCTTGGGCAGCGCGGCATGGATTACCCCTGCCGCCCGACTCAAGACTGCCGGGCGCTCCGTTCCGTCGCTTGGCTCGGATGGATTGGCTTGCATTCGCCGCAACCCATCCTCGCAGGGGCGACTCCTTCGGACGAAACGCCCGCTGACAGACTCGCCAATGGCAGGGCCTTTCCGGTTATCCGCGCACCACGGGGAAACTCCCCTTCTCGCGCCGTCTTGCCCAACGGTGGCACTGTTCCCTCCGAAGGAGTAGCCGCCCACCCATATTGCTGCGCTGTGCCGAGGGCATCGTCAGCTTCGCCTTCCCAGCAATGCTTCGCTATCGCTTCGCTTTAATGACGCTCTTATGGCGCGTTTATTCGGGCAGCTCGAATAACCCGATATTTTCAATGAATTCTGCCACTGAATCATGCCTGTGGCCGAATCCGGCTCAAATTCCACAACAAACGGCTACCTTTCCAAGCAGCTTTGCCCGGTTTTTACTCCGAATCTCCATGGT
>NZ_DAIESY010000135.1:0-22928 GCF_027346185.1 Halothiobacillus sp. | reverse complement strand
CGGCTTCTCCTCGCGGCAAAAGTGGTTCGCCTATCGCGATTATTGGTATAGCGCACCGTCTGCCCGGTCAGCTTTCTGATCAAACGCAGTTGTGGGATGCCTTACTGGCTGGGCGCGATCTCGTGACCGAGGTGCCTGCCGATCGGTTTGGTACGCAATTTCATCAGCATGACCGTCGGGATGAGCCGGGGCGTGGTGAGGGTCAATAGCACATCAGGGCTGCAAGCACTGCACACATGGGCTGCGCCGTTAAAGTTCTGGGTGCTTGTGTTTATGATGTACCGGGCTTGGTGGATACCCAAATCCTCGATGATTTTTGGATGAACCCAACGCCGCCGAATGCCAAAGAATTAAGCGATTTTATTCGGCTGCTGGTGCACGCCTCGCAAGTTCGCGGTGTGTTTTTTGGTCGCGCGGATGACGCGTCAATCATCGCCGGCTTTGCGCAACGGCTCACTGATTCCACTTTTTAATTCATCAAGATTGGGATTGATTATGTGTCACATCCCAGACGGTTATAAGGTCTTTTAACAAACAGATTCGGATGGGTTTGATAGCAATCTTTCATGGCTTGGACGGGCGTTCGACTGTGCAGCGCCGACTGGGGCAACTGGTGGTTGTACAGGTATACATAACGCATCAGAGTTTGCGCCATATCTTCGTCGCTGATGAAGTGGTTGGTCTTAAGAATGTCGGCAATCCGGTTATTGAAGCGCTGGTCCTTCCTCTCGTTCCCTTGCGGCATCCCTGCCGCAAGCCCCTTCGGGGTTTGGATCTCGAGTACCACCATACCGTTGGTTTGGGGGGCTTGGGTTTGGTCAGGCGATGTTTGATGTCTAATGCTTGGCAGAGCTGGTCGAACTCATGCCGTCTGCTGGCCTGTCGCTCTTTTGAAGCGAACAGGCGATCGGCTCAATCCAAGCCGTAACCCGGTTCATATGAGGAACTGAATCGCAACGGGATGATTCATTTTGCGAGGACATGATTGAGTCCAAAAGCACACGACTGGTCAACTCTCAGCCTCAAGTATTGCCAATCGCTGCGGCACATAAATATAGCCAGCTTTCGCGTCGCCAAATAGAGTCCCCGAGCTTAGACACGCAAAAAGGCCTGCGATATACAAGCAAATAATGGCGTCGAGTACATCTTCATTGTGTTTCAGTGCGGCTCCGCGCAGATGGTATATATGTTCAGCGTCAAAAAAATAGTTCAGGTCAGCGGCAACCTGCAAACTCAGTACAGTTGATCTTTTGAGCCGTAAAAGCATATCCGCAAGCGCGACCTGTCCTTCTTTGCGTTCTTGTACCGTACCTTTTTTATAACGATGACGCTCGGGTAGGCCAAAAATCTCAATCAACGCCGGATGCGGATAGCACTCGATTTGCCAACGTGTGGCCATCGGATTGGCGTGTTCGAACCCTTCTTGTTCCAGCCAATTCGCCAAGGCTACGCTATCGGCATAGGGAAAACGCGCCAGATTCGTTGGGTGACAACCGGCCTTGCGCCGTCCATACACCCTGTTCAGGGCCATCTCGCATGCGCGCGCACCGCCTTGATTGGTGATGATGGTTGGTGCATCGATGGCCACGCCTGTTAAATCGGGCGCCGATTCCAGCGATTCGATGATTTGTGCGATGCCATATCGCTGGGTGTGTATGGCAGTCACCAGCAGTTGCTGCTCATGGATTTGACCAATCGCAATGGCTGTGGGGTTGCGATCGCTCACCCAAGCCATATCAATCCCTGCCAAACAAATTTTCTTTTCTATACTCATTTTTATTTTTCTTTGATTAGACCAAATGAGCCTAAAAGCTAAAAATATCGCGGTGTTTGGTGCCTCAAGTGCGGTGGCTCAGGCTATGGTTAACCGGTTGTCCGAACGATTTCCCAAAGCGACAGTGCACGCATTTTCTCGCCAAGGCGATAACCCAATCGATTATCTGGACGAATCGGCCCTTGCCGCGGCCGCTGAACGAGTCACGCAAACCGAGCCGCTTGATTTTATATTGATCGCCAATGGCATTTTGCATGATGACCAAGTCGCTCCTGAAAAAGCCTTGGGTCAATTATCTGCTGCTAATTTTGAACATGTTTTTGAAATAAATACCATCATCCCCGCCCTGATCGCTAAGCACTTTTTGCCAAAATTGAACCGACAGGCGCCCGCTTATTTTGTGGTGTTATCTGCGCGCGTGGGGAGTATTTCAGATAACCGGCTCGGTGGCTGGTATGCCTATCGTGCATCTAAAGCCGCTTTGAATATGTTGATTCGAACCGCTGCCATCGAGGTGGCACGCCGTAACAAACAAGCGGTTGTCGTGGCGTTGGAGCCGGGCACCGTAGATACGGCCCTGTTGAAGCCTTTTCAAAACAATGTGCCAGCCCACAAGTTGTTTACTCCCGATCAATCAGCGGGGCATTTGCTTTCTGTACTCGATCAATTAACGCCGGAACAATCTGGTCGATTTTTCGGCTGGGACGGCCACGAGATACAACCATGAAGTTGCGCCCGGAAATCATCAGCGAAATCATCGAAATGGCATGGCGCGATCATGTCGCTTTCGAAGATATCGAAAATCTCACCGGTCTGAGCGAAGCTCAAACCGTCCGATTGATGCGTGCGCAACTCAAACCCTCAAGCTTTCGCTTATGGCGTCAACGCGTCACATGCAGGGTGACAAAACATAAACAAAAGCAAGAAATGTTGCGCTTATGAACGTGGTTTGGTTCAAACGGGATTTGCGCCTGCATGATCATGCCGCCTTGGTACAGGCGGCGGCCGATAGACCGGTTTTGCTGTTGTATATTCTCGAACCCAGCCTATGGCGACAACCGGATATGAGTGCCCGGCATTATCGATTCTTGACCCAATGTATCGAGGAGCTTCGTCGCGCGGCGCAAAAATTAAACCAGCATTTCGTGATCCGTGTGGGCGAGGCGATCGATGTACTGGCCCAAATTCAGCAAAAACAACCGATTCACGGGCTATGGTCGCATCAAGAAACAGGCAATGATCATACCTACGCCCGAGATCGGGATGTCAGGGCATGGTGCCAAGCTCAGGCAATCCCATGGCATGAGCCGATGCAACATGGTGTGATACGACGACTTCGGGATCGCAACGGTTGGGCGGCCCGCTGGCAGCGGCAAATGCAGCAGCCGGTTTTCCCTGTGCCGCAAAATATAATCTCAATCAATGAAACGAGCGACCCTTGGCCTTCGGCCAGTGACTTGGCGCTAGCCTTCGACGGGGACGGCACACAATGGCAAATCGGTGGCCGTTCGCAGGCCATTGAACTGCTGAAAAGCTTTCTTTTTGCACGGGGAGAAAACTACAGCCGAGGGATGTCCTCGCCGATTACCGCCTTTGAACAATGTTCCCGCTTGTCGGCCCATCTTGCCTTTGGCACCGTGTCCATCCGAGAAGTCTTTCAGGCGACACAGCGCCGTGCCCATGCGATTAAAGCACTACCCGCTGCCGAACGCGGCCAATGGCTCAGAGCTCTGCGTTCCTTTTCAGGCAGGCTCCGCTGGCATTGTCACTTTATCCAGAAATTGGAGGATGAACCGCGGCTCGAATTTGAAAATTTGCACCCGGCCTACGACGGCTTGCGCGAACAGACATTTAATACCGCCTACTTTGAAGCATGGAAGGCGGGAAAAACGGGGTACCCGATGGTGGATGCCTGTATGCGCGCATTGCATGCCACGGGCTGGTTGAATTTTCGGATGCGTGCAATGGTCATGAGTTTTGCCAGTTACCACCTTTGGCTTCATTGGCGCCCACCCGCCCTACATCTTGCCCAGTTGTTTACCGATTACGAACCGGGCATACATTACAGTCAGGTGCAAATGCAATCGGGTACCACCGGGATCAATGCCATTCGCATCTACAACCCGATAAAACAAAGCATCGACCAAGACCCCGATGGAACGTTCATCCGTCGCTGGGTGCCCGAACTGGCTCATTTGGATGAAAAATTAATCCACACACCCTGGCTAGCCCCGAATCCACCCCCTGATTACCCAGCGCCAATTGTTGACGAAGCCCGATCACGCAAGGCTGCCGCCGAGAAAATATTCCAGCTGCGAAAAACCAACCCCCATCACAAACAATGGGCTCAACGAATTGTGCATAAGCACGGCAGCAGAAAATCAGGATTAAATAAAACCGCTGAATGCAAAACGCCCAAAAAAAAACAGCAGGGCCAATTACCCTTATTTTGATCTCGCCCGCCCTATGAGGGACAAGACGGTTTCACTGACCAAGTGCAAAAAACTCCAGCCAAACAAACCGTGGACCGGCTGCTAGAATCAGCACCAGCACACTTTTCTTCTGCCTCACATCGAGCACCCCATGTCTACAACCCTGACCGATACCCCCCAGCCTGTGTCACCAGCGGCACCGGTGGAAACGCAATACCGCGTCCTCGGCGCCATCAGCGTTTCGCATTTCCTCAATGATCTGATGCAGTCGCTGATGATCTCGATTTATCCGCTGTTCAAAAGCAATTTTGACTTGAGTTTTGCCCAGATCGGGCTGATCACCCTGTGTTTCCAGTTGACGGCCTCCATCCTGCAACCGTTGATCGGTCAGGCGTTTGACCGCCGACCGATGCCCTATTCGCTGGTGCTCGGCATGGGCTTTACCTTCAGTGGATTGATCACCCTGGCGTTTGCCCCGAGTTATGGCTTTTTGCTCGCGGGCGCGGCGATGGTGGGCATCGGCTCATCGATTTTCCATCCAGAGTCCTCACGCGTGGCGCGCATGGCATCGGGGAAACGGCCCGGTCTGGCCCAGTCCATCTTTCAGGTGGGTGGCAACGGGGGCACGGCGGCAGGCCCACTTCTGGCCGCGCTGATCGTCATTCCGCATGGGCAGGTCAGCATCTCCTGGTTCAGCGCAGCGGCCTTATTGGCAATGGTGGTGCTTTTTTTCGTGGGGCGCTGGGCGACCGTTCAACACCGCAAACCCAAAACCGCACGCCATCTGCCGCCGGTCGATCTGTCCCGTTCGCTGCGTTTGTGGATCCTGGTTGGCCTGCTGACGTTGATGTTCTCCAAGTTCCTGTACTTAGCCAGCATGAACAACTACATGACGTTCTACCTGATGCACCGCTTCGACCTGCCGGTGCAATCCGCGCAACTGCATTTGTTCATTTTGCTGTTTGCCGTGGCTGCGGGCACGATGCTTGGCGGGCCGATCGGTGATCGCATCGGTCGTCAGCGCGTCATCTGGTTGTCGATTCTGGGGGTTGCGCCCTTCACATTGATGCTGCCGCACATGGGGCTGGAAGCGCAATCGATCCTGCTGCTGGTTATCGGTTTCGTGCTGGCGTCGGCCTTCCCTGCCATGGTGGTGTATGCACAAGAGTTATTCCCGAACCGGATCGGCGCCGTGTCCGGGCTGTTCTTCGGTTTCGCCTTCGGCACGGCGGGTATCGGGGCTGCCCTACTTGGTCAGTTTGCCGATCACTTCGGTATCGAAACCCTGATTTTCTATTGCAGCTTTTTACCCTTGATCGGCGTGATTGCGCTATTTCTGCCCGATCTGCGTGAACAGCATCCAAGCGCGCCGACGAAATCCTAGGTGCGACGCATGAAGAAAGATTGGGTGCGTAACTGTAGCCTGTTTCAGGCACATATTGATCCCAAGCAAACAGACGCCATACGATCGGCAACCAACCAGAATAGGGCTTTGGGCAATCAGCGATTCAGGGAAGAAGTGGCTCGATTGACCGGACGTCGGACCGAAGAAACAAAGCGTCGGGGGAAGGAAACCTGGGGGTTGCTAAACGGGCTTAATTTTGTTCTGACTCCAATTATCTCAATTTTTGATTTTCGCCCTCTGAAGATTCCAAGATGGAATTATTCAGAGCTTCTCTGATTTTCCATTCAACACCTTCTACGCCCCAAACTTGTGCGTATAATCACGCACCCTTGGAGGAAAGGACTCCAAACACAGGGTTTGCAACCTCATCTCGCCAACGCTGGGCGGGAGAAATGCCAGTCAAAAACCATGAAGAGTCGGGCTGGCAAAACAAACAAAAATTGAATTGGGGAGCCTCATGAAAGCAGACTTAGCCGAACGGATCGCCAGCGATCCCGATTTCCAACACCTGATCAAACGCCGTACGGGGTATGGCTGGATGATGGCCTTCATCATCATCGTGGTGTATTTCACCTTCATTTTGCTGATTGCCTATAACCCGCAGTTACTGGCAACAAAAATCTCTGCCGGATCGACTATTTCCGTAGGTATTGCTGCAGGCTTTCTGATCATCATTTTTTCCTTTGTGATGACCGGACTGTACGTGCACAAGGCGAACGCACAGTTCGATGAGATCACAGCCAAGATCAAGGAATCACACGAATGAAAAACCCACTGCTCATGTTGGCTGGCCTTGCAGCCCTGGCAACAGCGACTTTATTCTCTACCGGCGCCTTCGCCGCGGATGCCGCACAAAAATCAATCAATGTACCTGCCGTCAGTATGTTCGTGATTTTCGTGGTACTGACCCTGTTCATCACCTGGTGGGCCGCGCAACGTACACGCACCACCAAAGACTTCTATGCGGCTGGCGGTAATATCACCGGCTTCCAGAATGGTCTGGCTCTGGCGGGCGATTACATGTCTGCCGCATCCTTCCTCGGTATCGCAGGTCTGGTGTACGCCAACGGTTTCGATGGCCTGATCTATTCCATCGGCTTTTTGGTCGGCTGGCCGATCATGCTGTTTCTGCTGGCGGAAAAGCTGCGCAACCTCGGTAAATATACTTTTGCCGATGTCGCTTCCTATCGTCTGTCGCAAATCCCTACCCGCACAGTGGCTGCCATTTCATCCTTGATTGTGGTGGCGATGTACCTCATTGCCCAGATGGTCGGTGCGGGTAAACTGATCGAAATCCTGTTCGGCCTGCCCTACAACTATGCGGTAGTGATCGTCGGCGTGCTGATGATTCTGTACGTCACGCTGGGCGGCATGCTCGCGACCACCTGGGTGCAGATCATCAAGGCTGCGCTGCTGCTCTCCGGCGCTACCTTTATGGCTTTGTCCGTGCTGTATGCCTTCGGTTTCGATTTCAACGCGATGTTCACCAAGGCCATCGAAATCAGCCCGAAGCATGATGCCATCATGGCGCCGGGCAGCTTGATCCACGATCCGATTTCCGCCATTTCACTTGGCTTGGCGCTGATGTTCGGTGTGGCTGGATTGCCGCACATTCTGATGCGTTTTTTCACCGTAACCAACGCCAAAGAAGCACGTAAATCCGTGTTTGTCGCCACGGGCTTTATCGGTTATTTCTATGTACTGACATTCATCATCGGTTTTGGTGCCATCATCATGGTTTCCACCAATCCGGCCTACCTCGATGCGGCACATAAACTGATCGGCGGCGATAACATGGCGGCCATCCACTTGTCACACGCCATCGGCGGCAACATCTTTCTGGGCTTTATCTCTGCGGTTGCGTTTGCCACTATTCTTGCCGTTGTATCCGGTCTGACACTGGCCGGTGCCTCTGCGGTTTCACACGACTTGTATGCCAGTGCCTTCCGCCACGGTCGTGTGGATGAAAAAACCGAGATGCGCGTTTCACGCTATGCCACCATCACCCTGGGCATTCTGGCCATCTTCCTCGGTATTGCCTTCGAGAAGCAGAACATCGCCTTCATGGTGGGACTGGCTTTCGCGATTGCGGCCTCGGCTAACTTCCCGATTCTTTTCCTGGCAATCTACTGGAAAAATCTCACCACACGTGGCGCCGTCATGGGCGGGCTGGGCGGGCTGTTGACGGCTGTCATTCTGGTTATTCTCTCCAAGAGCGTATGGGTGGATGTGCTCGGCTACTCTAAAGCGATCATGCCGTACGCTTATCCTGCCCTGTTCTCGATGCCGGTGGCGTTTGTCTTCGCGTGGTTCTTCTCGATCACCGACAACAGCGCACGTGCCGCCGAAGAACGAGCCCGCTTCCACGCCCAATATGTGCGTTCGGAAACCGGTATCGGTGCCGAAGGGGCCGTCAAACACTGAGCACGCCTGACTCAGGCTTTGCCTGACATGAGGTGAATATCACCCTGTCAGTCTGGTAAAAGACCCGATTCATTCATAAGTGCCTGCGAAAGCAGGCATTTTTTATTACATATCAATCAACATATCCGAAAACAAAATACGAAAATCGACTCAAACGTTATTTTAAAAACGTCACCTTTGATCCAGAGGGCTATAAGCATTCCAAGAAGTTCGCAGCTCAATAACCATGGGCTTATACTTGCTGTGGTTAATAAGCTATTCGGGTAGAGTTATTTCAACCACCGCTGTTCACAAACAATCCAAGGATGTATACCTGCATGAGTATTTCCCGATGTGCCAACAGTCTAGTGGCACGCATCATCGTGTTCGGGATACTCCTCGTCCTGATCGGCACGGTAACGCGTTATTTCGCTCTTGCGGGATATATTCGCGATAATCTCATTCAGATTACGACCGCCCAACAAGCTTCTCTGGCAGAAGCCGTCGCACAGAATATTGATGACAAGCTGGAGGATCGACTCGCATTTCTAAAACGGGTCGCCATGACGATGCCACTTGATCTCGTGCAGGAACCTGTACGTTTGCATAACTGGTTGAAGGAACGCGCCGAATTGCTGCCGCTGTTTTCACTGGGGTTGCTGGTTACAGATCCTGATGGCACCGTGATTACCGACTACCCCTCGGTACCTGGGCGGTCTGGCTTGTCTTTGGCGCAAAATGCAGACTTCCGTCGCGTAATGAAGGGGGAATCAGGGATTGGAAATCCAACCGTTGGCACGCTGACACATAAGATACTGATTCCAATGGGCGTCCCTGTTAAAGACGATAATGGAAACATTCGCGCCATCATGATCGGCCTAACAGCGCTACCATCTCCGGGATTTCTTGATTTTCTGAGTAAGGGACAACACAAAGATGCGAGTAATTTCAGTCTGATCGCACCAAAAAGCAAGCTGATCGTTGATTTCAGCGGCCCCATCGCCGCGCTGGAACCAGCCCCTGCATCAGGAGTCGATCCATTTCTTGACCGCGCGTTGAATGGCTTTCGAGGTAGTGGCATAACGCACAGCAAGGGCATCGAGGAAATCGCAGCGATTGCGTCCATATCCAATACGAACTGGTTCATTATTGCCCGTGTACCCACATCGGTCGCGCTTGCCGCCGTTGATCAAACCAAATCCTATTTGTTCTGGCATCTGCTGCTTACCATTGCCATTGCCCTTCCTGCCATTGGGTTGTTTGTGACGTGGATATTGCGGCCCCTGTTTCAAGCAGCAGACAAAGCCGAAAAAATGGCAAGGGAAGAAATGCCGCTCCAGGAGTTACCCGTCGTCCGTAATGATGAAGTCGGGCACCTGACTGCGGCATTCAACAAGCTGATATCCAAGCTGGCCAGTAGTCAGAACGCACTTCGGCATATGGCTTATCACGACGCACTGACGGGACTACCCAATCGCAGTTTGTTAGTGGATCGCTTGCGGCAGGCGCTGGCGCGCTCGAAGCGGAATCAATCAAGACTAGCCGTCCTGTTCCTGGATCTCGATGGCTTCAAACAGATCAACGATACGATGGGGCATGACGCTGGCGACGAGGTCTTACGCGTAATAGCCAGACGGCTTTCCTCTGTTGTACGGGAAGTGGATACACTGGCTCGTATCGGAGGCGACGAATTCATCCTCTTGGCAACTGATCTGGCTGAAGAACCGGATCATGGTATCGGAAAAATCGCAGACAAATGCATCCAGATGGTTACCGAACCGCTAAAAATTCAAGACGTTGAGTGCAACCTCGGCGTCTCAATTGGTATCGCCTTGTGTTGCGGTAAATGTGAACCGGAGTGTTTAATTGCTGCCGCCGACAAGGCCATGTACGAATCCAAGCAGATGGGTGGTGGCTGTTACCGGGTTACCTCCTTCTGCAAACCATTGCATGAGATCGAAACCACCAACTGACCGAGCCTCCAATTCATGCAGAGAGGTACCGGGCGGTAGATAGCCAAAATTCACATTGCCACCACCCGCGCCAATTGCCGAATATCAGTCGTATAGGCCGGTGTGTGCCGATTGCGCTTCATGGCCCAAGGCTGTGCGAACCCTTCCCCGGCTAGTTTCAGCGTATGCTTGCCCATTCGGGCATTGATCGCGTCGAGTGTTTGCATTAGTTGGTCTGTGCGCCGGTCGTGTTGTGCATTGTGGAATAAATCCGTCCGCGCGCCCTGCCCTTTGGGCTGGATGTCGATCAGCACCACGCCGACCTTCTGATATTCGAAACCTGCTCGATAGATTCGCCCCAGCCCCTGCTGGGCGATTTTAACCAGCAAGCGGGTATCATCGCTGGCCGCAGCCAAGGGCAGTGTGATGCCCTGGCTATAAAAAGGCCGAGCACTGAATGGACTGGTGCGAATAAAGACCTGCACCATCTGCGTTACGCTGGCTTGCGCTCTGAGCTTTTCGGCCGCGCGGCTCATGTGCGCCGTGATGGCTTGACGCAGTTCGGGTAGATACCACACCGGTTTGCCAAATGAGCGACTGACGATGATTTGTTGCCTGGGCGCCACCACCGATTCCAGCGGCAGGCAGGAAATACCCTGAAGCTCGCGTACCGTGCGCGCCAATACAACCGAAAATTGCCGCTGAACAATCACCGGATCGGCGCGTTTCAGATCCAGCGCGGTAACAATACCCCGCGCGTTGAGCTGCTCTTTCAAGCGCCGCCCGACACCCCAGACATCACCGACATCGACACAAGCCATCAAACGATCCTGCGCCGATTCCTCCAGCGCGGTCAAGTCACACACGCCCTGCCACTGCGGCTGTTTTTTCGCCAAATGATTGGCCAGCTTCGCCAGCGTCTTGGATTCTCCAATCCCGATTCCGACCGGAATACCAATCCACTGTGCGACACGCTGGCGCATCCTGTGCCCCAATAACGTCAGATCGACATCCATCCCCCGTAAATCCAAAAAGCATTCATCGATCGAATAGACTTCCTGACGGGGAGAAAAATCGGCCAGGATCCGCATCATGCGGTTACTCATGTCCGCGTAGAGCTCATAGTTCGACGACAGGGCGACCAGACCATGCGACTGCGCCATCGACTGAATCTGGAACCATGGTTGCCCCATCGCAATCCCCAGCGCCTTGGCTTCTGCCGAACGGGCGACGGCACAGCCATCGTTATTCGACAACACCACGACCGGACGCCCCTCGAGCGCCGGATTGAACACCCGCTCGCAAGATACATAGAAATTATTGCCATCGACCAGTGCAAATACCGGCTTGCGCCGCGTACTGTCCAATCGGGGAGATACTGAAACCGGCATTTTCTCAGCCCAGCGCATGGATGACATGAATCACCACACCCCAGATCACCAACTCCTGCTCCGCACCGATCTCGATCACCGGGTAATCCGGGTTTTCCGGCAGCAGACGCACCACGCCGCCGATAGTCGATAGCCGCTTGACCGTGAGCTCTCCATCCAGCGCCGCAATCACGATCTTGCCCGATACCGGCTCGATAGCCCGATCAACGATCAGCATATCGCCATCGTGAATTCCGGCATTGATCATCGAATCCCCCTGCACGCGCAGAAAGAACGTGGCTTCCTTGTGCCGGATCAAATGCCGATTCAGGTCGATGCGCTCCTCGACATAATCATCCGCCGGAGACGGAAACCCCGCCGCAATCCGATAACCGAACAGGGGCAACGTCAACACGGGCGACACAGTGGCCGGCTGCCGCGGAATCAACCCCGATGCGGCCAGCACATCGGACCAGGCATCCGGTGAAAGCGGCTCCTTACTGGCCCTCGCCCGAGCAATGACTGGTACCTCACCCACTTGATTTGGGAGTTTTTGGTCATTGCCATTCAGGGCGGGTAACGCGGGCAGTGTATCCAGCAAAGCCTTGACCACCGCCACCCGGCTTTGCGGCACCCGAACCGGCACCGTGGGCTCGCCCCAACGCCCCTGACCCTTGGGCCGCCCCGCCCCGGAACGCGCACCACCATGCCCGTTGGAATCGCAAACGCGTGTTTTTTTAGGTGATGAACGGTTAGATGAGTCCACTAATCTTTACTCTTGAATAAAGTTACATTATTCAATATGATAATTCATGACCCGCTGAAAACGCAATACGCGGAATAACAACACAGTACCGAACCTGCTTTTCCCCTACGAGCCCGATCAAACAATGCACTACGCTTGGGCGATCACTGCAATGAACTCCCTTTTATGAAGCAGGAATTCATCTGAGCAAATACCACGACCACACGACTACCCGCATTAAATATGTATTTCAGATACATATTATAAATTGGCCTGTTTCCTGCTGTTATCAATTCATCCCGGTGCTCAGTCGCCGGGATGTGCCATGCACGTTGCCCCATTGCTGATCGACAGGGCACGAGAGCATCCCACAAACGACTTTGACTCGGAGAATCATTATGACCCCCCAGCAAAAAGACCTGGTTCGAAGCACATGGGCGCAAGTTGTACCCATCAAGGAACAAGCCGCCGAACTTTTTTACAACAAACTATTCGAGCTCGACCCCAGCGTTAAACCCATGTTCAAAGACGACATGGCAGAGCAAGGCAAAAAGCTCATGATATCCATCAACACGGTTGTAAACGCCCTCGACCGACTCGAACCGATGGTGCCGATTCTGCAGGACATGGGGAAACGCCACAAAGGCTACGGTGTACAGAATCACCAATATGCCACGGTGGGGGCCGCTCTCTTGTGGGCCCTTGAAAAAGGACTAGGCCCGGCCTTCACACCCGAGGTAAAAGGAGCATGGACAGAAGCATACACACTGATCGCAACGACCATGCAAAGCGCCGCATAAAGCACCGCGAATCGGCTCCTAACATTCCAGCAAAGAAGATCGTAACGATGTCAGGAGCCGCGTGACTACAACCTGCCTGGTATGACAGGACGAGTTGAAACATCCGCAAGACTGAACTGATCCAATGTACTCCAGAACGCATGAAGCGCTTGCTGGAGTACAGGCTGCAATCGGCATCGGCCCTGAATCCGACAATGGGATCCCGTCGGTGAAAAACAATCGACCAGAGCCCAACTGTTTTCCATGCCGCGCACGACCTCGCCAATATTGATGTCCTTGCTTGACCTACCCAGCTTCACCCCCCCATTTCTCCCACGCTGTGATTGCACATACCCTTGCTCTGCCAGGGAGTTAACAATCTTCATCAGGTGGTTTCGAGATATTTGATGAAACTCGGCAATTTCCTTGATTGTGTACAGGTGTTGAGGCTCAACAGATTCCTGCTCGGCAAGTAACAGCAGGACGCGCAATGCGTAATCAGTTTGTTGATTCAATTGCATGAGAAGGGGTGCCTTTCTACCGGGATGGACGTCTTTTCATCATATCCGTAGTCGAGCCAGATAAAAAAGTTGGAGAGAAAGAAACAGAACCTCACCCGATTAACCGACCGGATGACTGGTAAAAAGATAGGCAGTCAACATAAATCCCAGCACCGCCACGGCCAGATTTGTCAGCACGCCCATATTGACCCAGTAGCCTTGAGGCACCTCGTTCGGATTCAGTGTGTGCAACACCTTGCGGTATTGCACGACGGCTAGGGCACTCGATGCGGCCCCCAGGCAGATAAACGCCATGCCGATCCAGAACGACAAGCCATGATCCAGTGGTTTCTGGGGCAGCCGAGCCAGCATCGTGACGAACAGATCGAATCGCTCGATCACAAAACCGAAAGCCATCAGCGTCAAACCGGTACGGTTCCACGCCATCAAGGTGCGTTCGGCGGCAAAAAAGACACGCGGGTCATTCAAATCGGACATAAACACTCCTTATGGCAAACCGGGACAATCCGGCCGACAACACAGCACGGCGATGTATGCGGAAGAACAGTATCGCCCGAAAATGAAAGATCAAGAATCAGCGGACAGCCTACCCATTGACAATCGGAAGCGCTTTACGTGAAACTAACGAACGTTAGTTAGCCAAAGAAAAACGATTTCAGGGGAGAGATATCATGCGCATACCGAACAAGATCTGGATTTACTGGTTCATCACGGACGTGCTTCTCATCATTGAAGCCATCTTCGGGCACACCGGCCTGATGCTGGCCATTGGCCTCACCGCCGTTCAGGTCGTGCATTTCTACGCGGAAGAACGATCCATTCGCGGCTTTGCCACCCAAGTCCGCATTGCCTATCTGCTGCTTCTGTTGCTGGCGCTCTGGCACCCCATGGCCTGGTTGATCTACCCCGTCATTCTCGGCACCAGTGCCATGGTGCTGCTCGATTACTGCTTCCTTGCCCGCTTCATGTCACTGATGCCATGGAACCATAGTGAGGCCTACAGCGTCTCCATGATCATCAACACATTTTTCAGCAAACCCGTTTCGGGTTCCGTGCAAAAGAACAGGAGCGCGCAATGAGCACATTCAAGAAAACATGGTTCAGAGACACCAGCGAACCCGATCTGTTCATCAACGAGAATGCCGTGCGCATCCGGGCCGGCATCATGATGTTCATCCCGTTCTTCATGGTGCTGACCTTCTTTTACGTGTTCTACACTTCACCCTGGATCGTTGATCCGTCAACGGTGAAAGACACCTACGACCTGGATGCGGCGTCGAACATCATCTATTCGGGGGACATGAAGATGCGCATCATCGACTACACCCCGCAGACGCTCGTGCTGATCTATGCGTTATTCGAACTGCTGGTCAGCATGACCGTCTGGAGTTCGCGCTTTTCTCCGACTATTCAACTGGCCGCGTTCCTGACACGTAACCAAACGCCCGTGTGGAAACCGCTGGCACCCAAGCGCTTTGCCTGGGGGCTCGGCCTGTTCCTGGCGAGCTTCTGTCTCGTGTTCTTCAATCCCGATGTATTTGCCAGATGGGTCAACACGCTCTTTGCGCATCACATTCTACCGACAACAGTCAACTACATCCCCTACCAAATTCCGGTTGCGCTGGTTTGGGTCTGCCTGGCCATGATCTGGCTGGAAGCGGTGATGGGTTTCTGCCTTGGATGTAAAATCCACTCGTTGCTGGTACGGCTCCGCCTGATCGAAACACCCTGCTACGCCTGCAACAACATCGACTGGGATGCCATCAGAAACAAGAAACAGGACCAAACAGGTTGAGCAGCACTCGGGACACCATACTTTCGACCGCAGCCGAACTTTTCGCAGCACGGGGGTTCGATGCGATCACCATGCGCGATATCGCTGGCGCCTGTCAGATCAAGGCGCCATCGCTCTACAACCACTTCGCCGACAAGAAGACGCTGTATCAGGAAACCCTGAGCTTTGTGTTTGAAGAACACGGCGCCAGTCTGATAGGCTGCCTGAAGGGTGAGAAACCCGCAGAAGAGAAGCTCGGCAACTTCATTCGACTGATCTGCCACCACCTGAATGAACAACCCATGTTCCGTCAATTGTTCATGCGCGAACTGATCGAGCAGGACGAAGATCGATACAGGTTTCTCGTGAACGTCGTCATGGCCGAAACCTGTCATGCCCTGCATGACATCTTTCTGGCCATCAACCCCACCTGCGATCCGCACTTCCTCACCACGAGCCTGATCGGCCTCGTGATTTTCCACTTTCAGATTAACCCGATGCGCCCCTATCTGCCCGGCGGCAGCACAGAAACGCAATCGGAAGCTTATCTGGCGACAAACATCCTGAAACTGATCTCACAGGCGCTTGAACAGCCGCGTGAATAGTACCGAAGTGCGTAGGGATGCAATACTGATCAGCAAAGGAAATGTATTTCGCCAGACGTTCCAACTCGTCGGCAAAAGATAATTAATGACCATCGAGTGTGTTTGGCGCGACATGCTGGCATGCCTGTCCAAGCTCCAAGCTTCAGGCGGGATACTGGGGCTCAGGCAACGCCTCAAATACTGGCCTCGAGAATAGATACCCCTGATGCAAGAAAACGCCCAAGTCTTCGAGGCACGACCATTCTTCAAGCGTTTCAACACCTTCTGCGACTACGCCGATACTCAATTCCTTGCACATGCTCACCGTTGCACGCACCACCGCTTGCCGACCCGCATCATGGTCAATATTGCGGATCAGATTCAAATCCAGCTTGATCACATCCGGCCGAATCTCGATCAGGTGATTCAAGCCAGCATATCCTTCACCAAAATCATCAAGCGCGATGGTAAAGCCTTGTGTGCGATAGACCTCGATGATGTCCATCAGATGTTTTCGATCAACAATCTGATCCGCCTCGGCAATTTCAAAAATCAGTCGCTTCGGATCCAGGTCATAAAGACGAGCGGCCTCAAGCGTTGCACGGATACAAGTTGAAGCGCGATAAACCGCGTTCGGCATGAAATTGATACTGAGCTTGGTGTCCGGATCTTTTGAGGAAAAACCCAACTCAGATGCCAGGCGGATTGCGGTAACCCGTGCCGCCTGGTCGAAAAAATAGCGATTATCGCTATTGATCTGGCTCAGCACCGACAGCGCAGGTTCCCCGGCAATCCCCCGAACCAGCGCCTCGTAGGCGTATACACGCTTGGTCGCGGTGTTGACGATCGGCTGGAAGGCCATGGATATTGGAATAGTGAATTGGCCGTCAATGCAATCTTTGCAAGTGACCTGCCTTACCCCATCAGGAAACATGATTCCTTTTTGATCTGGCATTGTGGGCTCCATGAGCGTGTTTGATTTGAAGCAATATTCGGAAACTTCAAGGTAGAGCCGTCAGCATGCAGGCCTAGCTGCTAGGCCGACAAAGGCTCTATGAAGAATCACAAATACCTGAACTGTGCTCAGGTTTATCTATGAGATTAAACGGACGGACGCGCCTTGTAAAACTGGATCGGCACGGCCTGAATTTCCTTAACCTTGGATTGTGCCACGCCACGCTTGAGTTTGCCGACGACGTGCATTTCGCAGGGTTTGCAGTCGAACACCAGTTTGAGTTTTTCGCTGCCGTTGATCAGTTCGAGCGGTTCGGCCTTGATGGTGCCGTGCACGCCGGTGACGCCGCGGGTTTGTTTGGGGCAGAGGCTGAGTGAATAACGTACGCAGTGCTTGGTAATCATCAGCGAGACTTCGCCCTCTTCCTCGTGTGCTTCGAAGGCGGCTTCGATCAATTTGACGCCGTGTTTGGCGTAGAAGTCACGTGCCTTGTGGTTGAACACATTGGCAAGGTAGCTAAGGGTGTCTTCGGGATAGGGCACCGGCGGTTCCACCGGTTTGGCACGCGGCAGACGTCGCAACATGGTCTTGCGTGCGGCCTCAAGGGCCTCGATGCCTTCCCGGCGCAGGTTGTTAACGAGCGAGGCGGGCACGAACCAGGGCTGGCTGAGATTGAGCACAATGTCCACGGGATTAAAGATTGTGGTGCCCAGCTTGGAAAGGTTCTCGCGCAGACTGGCCTCGCTGCGGGATGCGTCCTTGGCCAGTTCCTTGGCGATGGCGAGTTTTACTGTGGCGCTGCAACCGTCTTCGTCGATCAGATTCAGCGCAAGGCCATCAGGGGTTTCATCCAACCGCAGGCGCACATCGATGCGGCGCTCTGCGGATTTCTTGTCCATAAGCCGCTGCCAGTTCATGTCGCGGTTGCGGTTGAGTTCGGTGCCGACTTTCAGATGACGCAGCTCGGTAATCGGATCCTTGGGCACAACCCGCCAGCGGCCAGCCGCTATTTTCTCGGCGGTATTGATCGCCATGCCGACCAGTTCTTTGTGCAGGTCGAAATAGCACAGGCCGTCGCCATTATTGAGCAACGTGTCGGCATCGGTTTCGATCTCGACGGTATCTTTGCCGATTTTGTTCACCCAGCCAATCCGGCGGCCGGGATTCTTGGGCGAGTCGAACGCGCCGATGTCTTCCTTGCGACCCTGCACGAAATAGTCGGTCGCGTCGCGGTTGAAGTTTTGCGCCGGATCGGGCGTGAAATAAAACGTGCTGTGCCCACTGGACGTGTGGCTCAACTCCGGGCGCTGTTCGAGGATGCCATCCAGCAAAGAGCGGTAATGGGCAGTGATGTTTTTCACATAGCCCATGTCCTTGTAACGGCCTTCGATCTTGAAGCTCTGGATGCCCGCATCGATCAGCGCGGCAAGGTTGGCGCTCTGATCGTTGTCTTTCATCGACAGCACATGCTTTTCGTGAGCGATGATGCGGCCCTCGGCGTCGCGCACTTCATACGGCAGGCGGCAAGCCTGATTGCATTCGCCCCGGTTGGCGCTGCGCCCGGTATGCGCCTCTGAAATGAAGCACTGGCCTGAATACGCCACACACAACGCGCCGTGGATGAAAAATTCCAAGGGCACGGTGGTAGCAAAACGAATGGCTTTGATCTGCTCCAGGCTCAGCTCACGCGCCAGTACCAGTTGCGACAGGCCCGCATCCTGCAGGAAACGTGCTTTCGCGGGGGTGCGGATATCGCATTGCGTACTGGCGTGAAGCTGGATGGGCGGCAGGTCGAGTTCGAGCAGGCCCATGTCCTGAATAATGAGCGAATCGACGCCCGCATCATAGAGTTGGTGCGCCAGCTTGCGGGCCGGTTCGAGTTCGTCATCCCGCAGGATGGTGTTCAAAGTGACGTGAACGCGTGCATGAAAGCGGTGTGCATAGTCGACCAGACGGGCGATATCGGCCACGTCGTTATCCGCGCTTTTGCGTGCGCCGAAACCGGGCCCGCCGATATACACCGCATCGGCGCCGTGGTTGATGGCTTCGATGCCGATGTCCGCATCACGTGCGGGGGCCAGCAGTTCGAGTTGACCGGGTTTCATATTCAGCCTCGCATTCCGATGCCCTTGCGGAATAATCGCAGGGTATAGGCGAACAGGATTACGATCGTTACCACCAGAATCAGGTAGGTGGTGTAGACCGGCACGTCGCTGATACCGAGCATGGCATAACGAAAGCCGTTGATGATGTAGAGAATCGGGTTGAACAAAGACACCTGCTGCCAGAACGGCGGCAGCATGTGGATGGAATAGAATACGCCGCCGAGGTAGGTCAGCGGGGTCAGGACGAAGGTCGGCACGATGGAAATGTGATCGAAACTGCTGGCGTAGATCGCGTTGATCATGCCGCCGAGAGAGAACAGTATCGAAGTGAGCAAGGCCACGAGCAACAGGGCAAGCACGTCATACACCTGCAAATCGGCGAAGAACAAGGCCACCACGGTGACCGCCGCACCCACCGACAGCCCACGCGCAACGCCCCCGGCAAGATAACCCAGAATGATGAGCCAATGCGGCATGGGTGAAACGAGCAACTCCTCAACGTGTCGCGCAAATTTAGCGCCGTAAAACGATGAGACCACATTGGCATAACTCTGCGTGATTACCGACATCAGGATCAGGCCGGGTACGAGATAGTTGATGTAGGGCACACCGTCGATTTCCCCGACGCGCGGACCGATCAGGTGCCCGAAGACGACAAAATACAACGAGGTCATAATCATCGGCGGCAGGATCGTTTGCACCCAGATGCGGCCGAAACGCAACACTTCGCGTACCGTCAGCATCAAAAAAGCATTGAACATCTGACGGCCAGTCATGCCGCCGGATGAGGGTGGAAATTCACCTGAGATCGGTAATTCTTTTTGCGGGTTCATGCTGTCCGCTCCGTACTGTTTTGTACCAGTTTCAAAAACAGTTCTTCAAGCCGGTTGTTCTTGTTTTTCATGCGTTTGACTTCGATACCGTGGCCGCGCAGCACGTCAAATACCTCCGAAAGCGATTGGTCCTTGGAGAGCACCACTTCGATCACATCGCTCTCGGTGAGACGCGCATCCAGCGCAGGCAATATCGGCAGCGACGCCACCGGTGCATCGCAATACAGCACGAAGGTTTCCTGCGCTACGGTGTCAAGCAGCCGCCGCATGTTGGTGTTTTCGATGATACGCCCTTCGTTGATGATGGCGATGTTGCGGCAGAGCTGCTCGGCTTCCTCCAGATAATGCGTGGTCAGAATGATGGTGGTTCCCGCCGCGTTGATTTCGGTCAGAAACTGCCACATGCCGCGACGCAACTCGATATCGACCCCGGCGGTGGGCTCATCGAGAATCAACAGGCGTGGCTCGTGCACCAGCGCACGGGCAATCATCAAACGGCGTTTCATGCCGCCGGAAAGCTGGCGCGACATGGCCTTGCGCTTCTCCCACAATCCAAGCTGCTTGAGCAGATGATCGCTGCGCTCGCGGGCCTTCTTGCGTGTAAGGCCATAAAACCCGCCCTGATTGATGACCACCTCTTCCACCGGCTCGAACTGGTTGAAGTTGAATTCCTGCGGCACGATGCCAATCTGCATCTTGACCCAGTTACGTTCCTGGTCGAGATCATGACCGAACACCTTCACCACGCCACTGGTTTTGTTCACCAACGAGCACAGCACGCCGATGGTGGTGGATTTCCCCGCGCCGTTCGGTCCGAGCAGGGCAAAAAAATCGCCCGGTTCGATGGTCAAATCAATGCCTTTGAGCGCCTCGGCGCCGCCAGCATAGGTTTTGGTGAGGTTGTGTATTTCGACAGCAGGAGTCATTAAATCTCAATTTAAACGATAGGGATGTTGAAAAAAACGACAGAAAAGAACGTACGCTAACCTGGCTTCTTGAAGGGCAGGTTTCAGGCGCTACGTGCCGTGGGCAGATGCCAATGATAGACGATGCCCAGCGCGCGGACGACCAAGGCCACAACAAATCCGAGAATCAGTGCCCAGACGGGCTGATGCAAAACCACGCCAAACAACGCATAAACCACACCACCCAACAGCGCAGCGCTGGCGTAGATTTCCCGGTGTAACAACAAAGGGGGCTCGCCCGCCAGCACATCACGGATCAAACCACCGAACGCGGCGGTCATCATGCCCATGATGATGGCGATGAACGGATTGGTTCCTGCACTCAGGGCAATCTGCACACCCAACACACTGAACGCGGCCAAACCCACCGCATCCGCCCAGAGCAGCCAGGAAAAGCGCCGACGGACATGGTGCACAAAGTAGAACGTGGCGATAGCCGTCAGCACGCACATCACGATATATTCCCAATGGACAACCCAAAACACGGGGCGCGCCAGAATAAGATCGCGCAGTGTGCCGCCGCCAATCCCCGTCACCGTTGCCAGAATGGCAAAACCCATCAGGTCCATCCCCCTGCGTGCCGCAACCAGCGCACCAGAAATGGCAAACACGACCGTGCCGAAATAATCTAGACCGCGCAATAAATCGCCAATCACCACAGATGCTTACTCCGTTTTAATTTGATGAAGACCTTCATCAACTCGAACCGACCGGCGCTGCTCGAAATTTTCCGAGAAAAATACTCAGGCGAATTGATGCGCCAAATCGGCTATTGTATGCGATTGCTTAACTAGGCACATCCGAAGGCCCTTCTTGCTGTAGTTTTGAGAACATGATGACCATGACGCAGACCGCTTCCACCGGACTTTTCGACCCCGACCTGATTCGCCGCTACGACAAATCCGGCCCGCGCTATACCTCCTACCCCACGGCCGTGCAGTTTCACGATCAATTCGACGAATCACACTACCGGGCGGCAGCGGCTCGTTCCAACGCGGCAGGCGGCCCGCTATCGATATACACCCACATCCCCTTCTGCGACACGGTGTGCTATTACTGCGCCTGCAACAAGGTCGTAACCAAGGATCGCGCTCGCGCCCAACCTTACGTGGACGATGTGGTTCTGGAACTGGCATTGCAGGGCAAGCTCTTCGGTGAAGGTCGCGCCGTAGACCAGCTTCATTGGGGCGGCGGCACGCCGACCTTTTTATCCGATGAACAGATGCGCGAGATCATGGCCGCCACGGGGCGGCATTTCGCACTGAAAACCGATGATACGGGCGAATATTCCATCGAAATCGACCCGCGCGAAGCCGATGCCGGAACGATTGCCGTGCTGCGCGACCTCGGCTTCAACCGCATCAGCCTGGGCGTGCAGGATTTCGATGAGCGGGTGCAGGAAGCGGTCAACCGCATTCAAAGTTATGCCGAAACCAAGGAAGTGGTGGATGCCGCCCGCGCGGAAGGATTTCATGGCGTGAGCCTGGATTTGATTTACGGCCTGCCCCACCAGAGCCGTGATTCATTCATGCGCACGCTCGATACCGTGATCGCAATGGCGCCGGATCGGCTGTCGATTTTCAACTACGCGCACCTGCCGACCCGTTTCAAACCGCAGCGGCGCATCCATACCGAAGACCTGCCAAACGCCGCCGAAAAGCTGCGCATTCTGGGCGGCAGCATCGAAAGGTTGCAGGAAGCCGGTTACGTGCTGATCGGTATGGATCACTTCGCCAAACCGGACGACCCGCTGGCCATCTCGCAACGCAACGGCACACTGCACCGCAATTTTCAGGGGTATTCCACCCATGCCGAATGCGACATGGTGGCCGTGGGCGTGTCGTCGATCAGTCAGGTTGGTGGCGCGTTCAGTCAGAACACCAAGGATCTGGTTGCCTATCACGAGGCCGTCAGTGCCGGTCGGCTCCCCATCGAGCGCGGCTATGTGCTCACCGATGAAGACCAGCTGCGCCGCTATGTCATCAGTGAAATCATCAGCCATTTCCGGCTCGATTTCGCCCAGGTGGAACAGAAATTCGGCATTTCGTTTGCGTCCCACTTTGTCGAAGCCCTATCTGAACTCCAGCCAATGGTGGCCGACGAGTTGCTCCATCTCGATAATAACCATCTCGAAGTACTGCCCCGAGGCCGCCTGCTGATTCGCAATATATGCATGGCGTTCGACGAATATCTCAACCCAGAAGGATTACAGCGTTTCTCGAAAGTGATTTAAGGGCACCTCGAAAAACCTACTGAACGCGGGCTTGCGCCTGCTGCGCATTAAGCTGGCGGCAGCCCGCTGTCCGATTGCAGCGTATCGCGCAGCTGGCG
>NZ_DAIESY010000116.1:0-16476 GCF_027346185.1 Halothiobacillus sp. | reverse complement strand
CGCACTGAGCCTCGCGGCGGGCCGCGCCGGTTTGCCTAACGTCCGGCGCTCCTTTAGAATGCGCGGCTGCCCGGAGAGATGGATGAGTGGTTTAAGTCGCACGCCTGGAAAGCGTGTTCAGGATAATATCCTGACGGGGGTTCGAATCCCCCTCTCTCCGCCAAATCAATGAGTTACTGTTACTGCGCACTACTGCAAGGCACCACAAATAACCGTAAATAACAGCTTTGCCACAATTAAGTGTGGCAAGATTGTGGCAAAAAGTGGTTGCTGGAATTTGTGGTAACTGCGGGTAATTTTTGTAAATTGGAAATCTTAACGTGTCGGCCATCGAATGCTTACGCCTTCTGGAAGCTTAAGTTTTAGATTCGGATCTAGATCCCGATCTGGCAAAATCGTGAGCCAGCCGATAGGAATGCTCCACTCGTTGGCAAGTTGCTTCTTCAGTTTCTCGACCGTAAAGTCCATGGATGACAAACGCCATACTCGCGCGTCTGGGCTATCGTTGTCCTTGTCCTCACTCAGCAGACTGCGTTCCCCAATCGTCAGCGCCTTAACGAGAGGTGGAGCACTCCGCTTAACGCTCAACTTCACGACCACTTCCTGAGGTGCGGTGGAAGGAACAAAAGGAAGCTCGTCACGATACGGTTCAAGCGTCCGTTGGATGAATAGCATTGCGGGCTCGTACTTCTTCACAGTTTGAATAGCCAGCAACTTCTCCAAACACCGTCCCTTGATCTTGCCGGAGCGGAACTCGCCAGCAGCATTGAAGTAGACCTCGAAGAACATTCCGTTCAACATATCGAGCGCCCGCTCGATTGGAATGGAAGCCAACTCCTGACGCAGCTTGTCCAAGAACGCGACCGCCCGATTCTCGTTTCCACATGCGCATTGATATAGATTGCGACCCAGCACAAAGGCTTCGTCAGCACTGACCTTGCTCCAATCGAGTTCTAGTACGGCCACGACGGCCGGATTCTGCTGATACCAGTTGTAGATCTTCATCGCCTTAATGAGATCGGCGATTTTGTTTCCGTTCTTTAGCGGGAAGTCCACATCCGCCTTGGCCTCGTCCGAGTACGAAAAGGCCTGTTTCAAGCGTACACCGGCCTTTCGTAGCTTCTTGATGATGAGTTCGGCCAGGGCAGCGGGCGAACGACCTGCAAGAGCAATGTGTCCTGTTGTCTTCAAGAGACCGGGCACTTCAACGCTCTCATCAAAAAAGGCCGGCAGGATGTATTCGCGGCTTTCGGTGAATGCCCGAGCTTGGGCGCTCTTGCGCTCATGGTTCGTCCACAACTTCTTGCGGTACGCGTCGGAGACGAACATGACAGTGAAGACAGCTCGGTTCTGGTAGACATCGCTCAGGTGCGTGTACAGATCCTTTCCCCACAAATCGACTTCCTCGAACTTGTCGTAAAAGACATCGATGCCTTCGGCTTGCAACGCCCTGGCCACGGCATCGACATACACACGATCTTCGCCGGCAAAGGACAAGGCAACATGAAATTTTTTTGGCACTTCGACAATCTCCCTTATTAATTGACCGCCTTTGGCGGGAGCACTAAATCGTTCTTCGGCCCGCCATTCGGTTCGAGCAAAGCGCGAAGATTCGCCCGTATCGTTGCGGCAACCGCTGATGCCGCCATTCCATGTAGCCGACCAAGCGCTTCGACCACTACCCCCACATCGGCAGGCCTGGAAGGGCGCTCACCCGTCTTTGTGAACGGACCGTCGGTTTCAGTCAACAGCCTGTCAAGCGGAATGATCGCAGTCATCGATGCATGCCGCTCACTTCCCAGCATGGCCGCGTTAATCGAGAAGTAGCACCCGAGTTCGAGAGCCCGCTGTGCCTCTGCTTTACTGCCTGTGAACCAATGTAACACGACCTTGCCTCTGGATTGCGGCAAGAACGATTCGACATGGTCAAGTACCGCCTTCACCGCCCGAACGCTATGAATGGTGATGACTTTGTCCCCCGATTCGGCGCAACGCTGAAGAATGTGTTGAAAAACCTGCTTCTGCAGATCCAAGGACTTATAGAAGCGCGGGCCAGCATCGAGGCCGACCTCTCCAACATAGCGCGTCTCCGACAGGTACCTATCCCACAGTTCAATCTCGGAAGCCCGCTCCGCAACTAGCTGCGGATGCAGTCCGAGCGCCGCCCGAACGTACTTGGTGCGTTGAGCCAGTTCGTGGTTGCGCGGCCAAGCTCGCGGCGTCGTGGTCACCGCCAGGGTGAACACGCCCGCTTCTTCTGCATCCATCACTGCAGCCTGATGATCCGGGTAGAGATCAAGGTGGCAGTGAAGGTCCACGAGACCGTTGCTTGTACTCATCCGTAACTTATCCTGACGTCGTTTCCACGCCCTCTATCAGCTGGGCGACTTCAGCAAGACCACGCTGGTACACGGCGGCAAGTTGATCGAGTCGCAAGGCCTCATCGGCGAGCGACCCGGGCTTATGGATCAGCAATTTTGCCAAGTGCGGTGCCGCGCGGAGGCGCTCTATCGCAAACTGAAATGACCTCACCTGTTGTCCGTTGGATTCGCGCGTGCCCAGCGGGTGGGCTCGCAGGTCCGGCAAGGTGTATGGGGTCGTGTCATTGCCACGCCCCCAGGCAGCATCCAACGCGGCACGACGAATCAGGCACGGCAAACAGTACCCGCACTGTTCGATGCCGCGGCCCTTGATACCAAGGTGGCGAGCATTCGCAGCGTGAGCGCACGATAGCGCATGTGGAGCGAGTGCCTTCAGCAGCGCAGGGTTCGCGCAGGCCGAAGCCATCTCGCCCTTGGTCTTGGCCCAGTACGGGTTCTCGACACGACCGGATATGCCGAGGTGGCTCAAGAGGTCATTCCACCGCGCGATGTAGTACGGATGTGTGGTCCGAGTGCTGTTCGAGCCGAGGCGCAGCGGGTCCAAGGGGACGTTCAATGCGATCAGCCCGTTCTCCGGCACGCGGAGCACGAAATCCGTCTCAAGCCCGGTTCCGGCGAATACGCCGAGTGCGAAAAACAGGAACGAACGCCCGCGCGTTGAGTTCTCGGAACTCACGCCTTGAACCAGGTCAGCCGGAAAGAGCATCCAAACTCTGAGGCGATCAAAGGCAGCTGCGCTGAAGTGCTTTTTCAGTGCGGTGAAGAGCACATTCTGAGCATCGCTGGTCGCGCCTTCTCCCGCATGGCTTACTAGCAATGGTGTGCGACCCTCTTCCAAGAGGTCGATGGCTCCAATCAGGCTATCCAAGCCGCCAGAGAAGAGGCTGACCGCATCAAAGACCGGGGGCAACAGCGTTGCTGGTGGTGTGATGATTTCAGCGAAACGTTCGGGACGTTGACGAAAGCCAATCGTCCAGCGATCCCCTGTCAGAAAATCCAACGTTCGCTTCACCGTCTGCGCGGCACCATTCCACCGATTGGGGTCGCTCACGGGCACGACAAGACGGATTTCGCGCGTCCAAGAATCTTGTGACTGTTCAGCCCTGGAGATGCGCGTGTCGGCAGCATGCACGTGCGCGGCAAGCACTAGCAAGTCCAACCCGATCTCTGTGGGGTGCACTCCCAGAGCCTTCAAACTGGTCAGCGCCCCGCCAATGCCGTGGTCAAGCGATTTTTCGCCGGCCACGAGTTGCAGGTCAGTCACCTGTTCATCGGACGCACCGGGAATTGAAATTTGATCGTCGGGACCATACCGGCCCACAAGAAGGTGTCGATTCATTGGTCTGCCTCCGCGTCTCCGAGTGCTTGCAAGATGCCAAAGGCACGTTCATAAACCGTGTCGACAAATGCGTGCACGCGGTCCTGCGTGAGATTTGGTGTTTCAGCACGCGCGGCCGTCAAAGCATCACTAACGCCATTGCGGATGAAGTCGCGCAGCTGGCTCTGAACACGCAGCGCTACCTGCGGGTCGGCCGGCGCGGTGACCAGCTTGGTACCGATGTCATTGCACAGTCGGGCTTCGATTGCGTGGGTTGCGTACAACTCGAAAACCGTTTGCATCTGGTCAGAGCTGAGCGTATCGAGGTCGGTCACGCCCAACGTACTCAGGTCCACAATCGTTTCGATGAACGCCTCCCTTGCAATACCTTCGTCGACCGTACCCGCGTTCGGGCAGATGTAGTCGGCCAACCCCATGAATACTTCATCGATCGGGCGGCCCGCCAGCCCTTCGAGATCCAAAGAGCGCAACGCCTCGGTTGCGCCGCGCGCCTGTACGTCCGCTAGGAAGCCGAGCAGCCGGGCGCCGGAGCCACGCGAGGCGCCCATGCGCTGAGCCGCCTGCCGCGCCCCACCCGAGGACTTGGATACATACCCTGAGACCGCGCGCCCTAAGCTCGCACGATCGCCGCCACCAGAGTGCGCGAAGCGGGTGAAATTGCTGCGCGGCGCGGTGAACCGACTACTGTCTGCCGGCGTCGGAATAGCCGGTCGAACTGGCGGCGCCGGTGGCAGTGGCGCGGGACTGGCCGGATCATCTGCTGGTGCCCCTGTGGGTGGAATAGCGGATGGGGCCGGCCCGCCCGCATCATCGTCCGAACCGAGCCATGATGGAACGAGCGGCGTGCCTCCTCCCGGTCCGTCGTATGCTGTTGAGGTTCCCACTATCTGCCTCCCTTTTGTGTCTTATTCGCAGCCTCGGCAGCGGCCCTTAGCATCTTGTTGTCGGACTGCGTTGCCCACCCGACGACCAACTGAGCCATTCGCGCCTGCGCATCAGCGTCCTTGAGTGCCCCTTGCCAGCCACTGACCACCCAAGGACCACATCGACCGGTTGGTAGCGCTTGCAGAAAATCAACCAGGCTTCCCTGCAGGCTCGGTTGCGCCCTCACCAGCACAACAATGCCGTCTACCCCGGCAGGTTGCGTGTCAAAGCTGTCCCCGCTCACGATCTTGGCCCGGACAGCTTCAAACAGCTTCGCCGCTTCCGGTTGAGCAAGTTGCTTCAGCTCGGACTCCAATCCCTGGACGGAGATCTTGGGACCAAGCAATTTCTCCGCGACCGCCGCCAAATGACCAAGCACCGAAGCTGGCCCGAAGTAGTCCTTCTTGTCCTTGGTCGCGAACAGGTACGGTCGTAGATCGATGTCCGCCACGGGAGGCAGCACCCGAGCCCAAGCAAGGATGGCCTCTGACGACTTCCATTCCGCGAGTAACGCGCTCTCTGATTTGGTTTGCACCGCGCCACTTTTGGCCTCTGTCGCATCCGCCCGCTTGGTCTTCTCGGGTGATCTGGAGCTCTCGGGCGTGTCGACCTTTTCCAACATCACCAGATCCGCGCAGTGCCCCTTCGAATCTGTCACCGCAACAGTAGCGATCTGATCGAACAGACTGGGTAGAAACCGCTCAGCGAGCATCAATTTCGCCAGCACTGGCAGCTTGATTTCCTCGCCAAAACCACGAGCCTCAGCCATCTTCTGCCGCAGCAACAGCGTGTTAAGGAATCGCTTGATCTGCCGCGGGTTGCCTTTGGCGCCGCTGGCCAAAATCGGACCGATCTGATCACTCAGGATCAGAGCGTTGTGTGCCTTGTTGGCATTCTGACCAAGCGCAGCACTTACTGCCGCAGCGTCCAGCGGTGCACTCTCCCACGGTCGTTTCAGTCGTGTTCGCGCAGCCTTGATCAGTTCACCGTATCCGGGATCTTCTTCACCCAACTCGGCCCCTGCCAGAAGAAGGGTGACATAGATGCGAGTCTCCGTCTCGCCCAAGGCCGGAATGCGAAAAGGAATCTGGATCAGCTTCTCAAGATAGTTGCGAGCATAGTCGCGCGGACCCGTGGTGTCCGGCAAGTCCGGAAAGTGCTTGCGCACCGCATACTCGATCATGGCCTCATCAGCGGCCACCACAAATGCGGTACGGGCCGTGAATACGAACAGCCGTATCGCTTCGAGCGTCTCGATCGCCGTATCTGGCAAGCACCGATCAAGGTCATCGATAAGCACCACAAGCTGATCAACGCCTGCTTCCTTCAACAAGTTGTCGAAAGCCTTACGAAATGCCTCGACTTCCTCGGGGACGTTTTTGGATTCTGACGGCTTCAATACAGCCTTCACCCCCTCGATCGCGGAACTGAGGTTATCCTTGGTCGCGAGCTGACCAGGGTTTGACAGTATCCCTTCGAGACCGCCCACAATCGCGCCGATCTGATCAGGCGTTGGGATGCCCGTGAAGGCTGTCAATGCCAAGCCACCCGCGTTCTTCGCGACCTTCAGCCAGTCGATCCGCTTGAAGACGTCTTTGACTGCACCAGCGGCCTTGCTCAGCGCAGGTCTCTTTTCGACAAGCCCCGTAACGATGCCTTCGATCAGGGCGATCTTCGCGTCCTCGAACCCCTGGAATCGCCAACCGTTGAACTTGAGGCACAGGACATCGTCAAAGTTGGCGAAACCCGCATCGATCATTTCGAGCACGCTGGACTTGCCTGCACCCCAATCTCCGTGTACCCCGATCGTTACGGGATGTTCGGGCTTTGCGCGAAGCAGCCCGATGATCGTGGTGGCGATGGCCTCGTTATTCAGCAGATCAACCTTTGTTTCGTTGTCAGCAAGAATCATTGAATCTCTTCTTTATATAAAATCAAATTGGCACTAGTAAATTGTAGGTTGCAAATCTATTTCATATATTAACTTCTGGTTGATCTAGTAAGAAATACTATTTATTAGTACTCTCAATTCTTGCCGTTTCCGGATTAAAGACAGTATTCTCTAATTCATTATTCGTTATTAGGTTGACCGCTTCATCAATCACCTGCAACGGCACCAAAAACCACTCCCTTGGCTTCACTTCCTGCCCAAACCGGTCTTCAATGCTGATGTCGATCTGTGCTGCGGCAAACAGGCGATGAAATAGGTGTTCGAGTTTGGTTCGGTTGATGTTGTGCAGTTTCCAGGTGGCGACGATTTCCACGCCGGCCATGAGGTAGGTAGGGTCGTGTTCCGCGCCCGAGATGCGGGTTTCGACTTTGCCGCCGGTGACGCCGATTTTGTGGATCAGTTCGCGGTGTTCGGTGATGAATGGGTGGGTGGACAAGCTGCGCAGGACGTAGATGGTGCCGCTTTCAATGTCCTCGGGTTCGACTTCGCTAGCGAACAGGGGCCCCAAGTCCGTGTCGGTCAGGCGTCGGCCATTTTCATCTTTGTACAATGCACGTTGCAGTGATCGCCGTAACAGGTTGCTTTCGGTGCCGTTGGCGTAGATGACGCGCATGCGGGCATCGCTTTCCCCATTCGGCGCGGTAAAGTCTTCACCCATTTCTGCCACCAGGGCAATCTGGCCGCCGACGATGAAGAAATTGCCGACTTGTATGCTGGTATCCTTACCGAAACGCACGGCTTTGCGGATGCCGCTATGCAGTTCCTGTTCGGCTTGCTGGAATCGGGCCTTGTATTGCTCAAAATCCTTGCATGGGTTACGGTCGGCAATTTCTTCTGCGGCGCGTTTTTCGGCTACAGAGCGCACGTACTTTAAAACGGTGATGCTGTTTTCTTCACTGTCTTTGGCATCCACCCCCAGTTCGGCCAGTAGGGAGTCTTCGTCCAGTTCTGCCGGATTGATCGTCTGCGCGGTGCCTGCCAGCAGGCCGGGTGTATCCAGTTCAGCCAACAAGGTGGCGGCTTCGGGCAGTTTGCGTATCTGTTCCAGACGCACGGCGTACATGCGTTCAAAGATATCCTTGTCGTTTCCGTGTTGGGGAATGCGGCCCTGTGTTTGCCAAAAACGCAGGATATCTTCAAACCCGGCGATGATGCGTTCTTCGCGCGGGGTATGAGTCGCTGATTTGACTGGTGTGATGTCGATGCCCAAGGCTTCCAGCAGTTCATCATCATCCATTGTTGACTTCTCCTTGCGCGGCTTTGGCTTTTGCCCGGAAACGTGCAAATGCGGCAACGCCTTCGGCCATGCGTTTCTCCCATGGGTCAGCGGCGTTGATGTCGGGCAGGCGGCCGCGTTCTTTTTTGAACAGCAAGGCACGTTGGGCGAGTTCGCGTGCTTCGTCTTCCGGGATGGCGATTTTTTTGGTGGCAATGCTGTCTTGCACTTGGCGCAGGGTTTTTTCGTCCATGGTTTTGGCCAGCACGGCATAGGCGGCTTCAAACGGGTTGATGCGGTCAATCAGGTCGATGTCCAAGTCGCGCACATTGACGAATTTGCGCACGCCTTCCAGCAATGAGGTGTTGCCTTGTGCCGCATTGCTGCCGTTGGCATCGGCTTCCGCCAGCTTCAGCTTGGCTTGCTGGGTGATGTTCATGGCAGCAATGACATGCTGGCGCACGGTCTCCTGATCGACTGGGCTCAGTTCCGGGTAGCGTTCGCGCACGATTTTGCCCATGCGTATCTGGGTCAATTCTTCCGGGAAGGTGTTTTCCTGATCAAACAAGCCGCGTTCCAGCACGGTTTTGTCCTGCAAAAAGCTGGTGACCACTTCATTCAGGTCTTCGCGGCAAATGCGGGTGGCTTCCGGGGTTTGTGGCGTACCAATACCATTCACTTCAACATGATATTGCCCGGTGGCTTCATTGACGCCGACATTGGTTTTGCCAACTTGGTAGCCTTCCGGGCCATAATCAAAGCCTTCTTTCGGCCCGGTGTCTTTCGGGGTGAATTCATATCGTGGTGCCAGCACTTGTTCCATGAGCAGGCTGGCGGAAATGGCTTTGAGCATGTCGTTGACCGCTTCAGCCACGGCGGCTTGTTCGGCGGTGGGCTCGGCAATCAGGTTGGTGAAGCGCGCGCGTTCTTTGCCGTTGGCGTCACGGGTGGCGCGGCCAATGATTTGCACGATTTCGGTCAGGCTGCTGCGGTAGCCGATGGTGAGCGCATGTTCGCACCAGATCCAGTCGAAGCCTTCCTTGGCCATGCCCAACGCAATGATGATGTCCACATGGTCGCGGTTGTTTTTCTGTGCGGGGTCTTTGAGCGCAGCCAGAATGCGTGATCGTCTGCCCTGATCGCTGTCATCCACTAGGTCAGCCACTTTGAGGATGCGGTTGTCATGGGTTTGCAGCAAGTGAAAGCCGGTTACGGGGTCAATGCCCTGCCAGTTGCCCAGCGCGGTCATGATGTCGTTGACCTCGCGTTCCTTGTCTTGCAGGCTTTCACGCGAATTGACACTGGGGATGTGGATGATGGTTTTCAGCGCCGGGTTCAGTACCTTGGGCACAGCATCCACATAACGCCCGGTATAAAAGAAGTAACCAATGTCCAGCGATTTGAGCCACTGGTAACCATTGAGCTGTTCGTAGTAGGTGTACGTCACCGTTTCAAACCGGGCTTCGTCGGCAGATGTCAGCACGGCCACGCTGTCGCCACGGAAGTATGAACCGGTCATGGCCACCATGTGCACCTTGTCGCGGGCAATGAAATCACCCAGTTGGCTGCCCAGCTTGTTGTCCGGGTTGCTGGAAACATGGTGAAATTCATCAATGGCAATCAGGCGGTTGTCAAACGCTTCAATGCCCAGTTCTTCCACAGCAAAGCGGAACGTGGCGTGGGTACAAACCAAGGTTTGATCCGCGCTCGCCAGAAAGCGTCGCACGGCATCCACCTTGGATTTTGCCACACGCGGCTCGTCCACGCCGGGGGCATCGCACAGATTCCATTGGGGTTGTACTGACCAGTCCCAGTAAAAACCGTACTGGCTCAAGGGTTCATCAGCAAAACTGCCACCGATAGAGCGTTCCGGAACCACGATGATGGCTTGTTGCAAACCCTGGTTGTTGAGCTTGTCCAGCGCAATGAACATCAGCGCGCGCGATTTGCCGGAGGCTGGAGGCGACTTGATCAGTAAATACTGCTCGCCGCGTTTGGCGTAGGCGCGTTCCTGCATGGTGCGCATGCCCAGCGCATTGGCCTTGCTCGATGCCCCGGTGCGTGCAGTGGCGATGGAAACCGCTGGCACGGTGAAGGTGTTGGTTGGGTTGTTATCCGTTTTCATCCGTTTCCATCCGTTTCCATCCGATTTTGATATTTTAAGTGTTGCAAAATTGGCATGTGTTGGTTTGTATTTTTGCGTGCATGGCATGATGATGCTGTTTTGATGGATCGTGTCATGCCAGCGCTTTTAGATAATTTACAAATGCGGTGCATATAATCAAAAAATACTTTGCATCGTCTATGGTCAAATTCGGCTCATTCATTAATGCATGACGGATTCCATTGGCGTCACTGGTATATGCATAAAGTTTTGTATATCCGTCGCTTAATGCACCGTGCAACTTACTGGAGTTTTTAAGTTTTAACAGGGCTTGTGCCAGAGTGGCTTGGTCATCATCACAAATTATCTTTGCAACTGACTCAACTGCTGAAATGGATTCTTTAATAGAATTTCGATAATCAGGGTTCTGTTTGTTGCTGAGGTGGCTAATCGCGGTCGCAATATGGGATGCTGCATGTGAAAATTTATCCTTGTTGGCCAGCACTTCCTCCAATGCGGAAATTTCATGCTCATTTGTAATGGGAACGATCTGCTGATTGATTACACGATAAGCTGCTAATTTTATAGCAAGATCTTTATTCACACTTTTACCAAGCTCTTGTCCTGTATAATCCGTTTCAATAAAGAACTCCAAAAAATCATATACTTCGTGCCACTTTGCTTTAAAAAAATACTGGCGAATTATTTCTACAGCATTAGTATAATCATTTTCGGGATAGCCAGGATAGATCGGGATCTCGTCGACGGGTTTGTTCCAGTATGTATGCCAAACTGCCTGTAGTAATCTCAATATGTCGGATTGACTCGAAAACCATACTAGAAAATCATTCCACAACACATTCCGCAGTTCATCAGGCATGGATTCGGGCCTGAGATTAGCGGGTAATGGGGTAATGCCCTGGCGTTGACTGAATTTCATTCCAGCATGTCTCCTGTGGTGCCGGTATCGCCTGCCAGTTCGCGCTCAATTTGTTCGATACTGGGCAGGCTGGTTTGCAGTTCGGCTGGTAGGGATTCGAGCAGTTTGTATTCGGCAATGCCCATAGGTTGGGTCTTATCGCCCAGAGCATATTCGGCCACGATTTTGTTTTTGCTTTTGCATAGTAGGAGGCCAATGGTGGGGTTGTCATGTTCGTTTTTGATCTGGCGATCCACGGCGGTCAGATAAAATCCAAGCTGGCCCAAGTGTTCGGGTTTGAATTTTCCGCTCTTGAGTTCGATCACCACGTAGCAGCGCAATTTCAGGTGATAGAACACAGGTCGATGAAAAAATCGTCACCACCGACATCCAGCAGCACCTGCTGCCCGACAAAGGCAAAGCCCGCGCCCAACTCCAGCAGAAATTCGGTGACATGCTTTACCAAGGCGTTTTCGATTTCGCGCTCGCCTGTCTCGCGGCCGAGTCCGAGAAAGTCCAGGCGGTACGGGTCTTTCAATGACTCGCGGGCAAGATCGGACTGTGGTTTGGGCAAGCGGGTTTCGAAGTTGGTGACGGCCTTGCCTGTGCGTTCCAGCAAACGGGTTTCGATATGGATGTTCAGCACATTGCGCGACCAGCCGTGCGTGATGGCGCTCTGGGCATAGGCCAAGCGCTGGTGCGAATCTTTCAGGCGGGTGAGTAACACCAGGTTGTGCCCCCAGGGCAATTGTCCAACAGCCTGTTGGACAATTGCTGCATCCGGCCATGCCTCGGCAAAAGCCCGCATGTACATCAGGTTGGCGCGGGAAAATCCCTTCATCTCGGGAAAGGCGGCGTGCAAATCCTGCGCCAGTCGCTCGATTACTTTCGCCCCCCAGCCTTGCTCAGCCTGTCGCGTCAAAATGTCGCGCCCAATTTGCCAATACAGCAGCACTAGCTCACGGTTGACCGCCAGCGTGGCACGCTGCTGTGCGGTGTGAATGCGCGCTTTGAGATCGGCCAGCCAGTCGGCATAGCCAACGGGTGGTGAAGTCAGGCTGACAGGCGTATTGCTCATGCGTTTTTTCTCTTGATTGTCTTCTTGTCGGGCTTGGTCGTCGCTGTCATTTTCATCTGTTGTTGATTTTTCTTACGCAACCAATTTTTCCTATGAATAATCTCGTGCTGGCACGCATTACTGTTTTCCAATGACTGTAGCAGTATACTATTCGAGGCATCATATACATACGAGGGTCAGGGATGGAGTTTAAAAATGTTTGTATCAAAAATGAAGATATTTTACTTTTTTCTCGTCTTTACACGGAGTTTGATTGTGCGCCTTTGATTGAAACGCACGAGTTGGCGAGTCTGGCAAAAGGGATTATGCGTATCAAATGGAGGCAATCAAGGACATCGTGGATTATATCGTCGGCTTTATAATTGTTTGCGGTTGCATTCCACGTTATGGAAGCGCTGATTAACTTCATTACAGTTTTCACGGGCGTTTTTGTCGGACAGTGCATCAGCTCTGTATGGATTAATGGGTAGTGCGGAGGACGGAGAAATGGCGCGTAAAGATGGCGTGTGCGCTGAATCAGCGTTGAGTGTGGTCTGGTTCCGTGATGACTTGCGCTTGACAGATCACCCTGCGTTGCATGCAGCCTTGAAACAAGGCGCAGCCATTTTGATTTATATTGCATCTGATCGTCAAATCGATGCGGAAGGTGCGGCTGCCCGTTGGTGGCGACATCGCAGTCTGGAGGCATTGTCGCAGTCAATCTGTGCCTTGGGTGGCCGCCTCATTGTGCGTCGTGGCGAGGCGTTGGACGTATTGCGTGCACTGATTACAGAAACGAATGCGGGAACGGTGATGTGGAATCGACGCTTGCAACCTGCTGCCATGGCGGAAGATACACGCATTAAAGCAGCGCTACGCGCTGAGGGTGTGGTGGTCAAATCGTTTCCGGGTAATGTCTTGCACGAGGCGTGGCAAATTATGACGCAACAAGCCAAGCCTTATAAGGTGTTTACCCCTTATTGGAAAGCCATTGTTGCGGCAGGGCTGGATATGGATGTATTGCCAGCACCGACGCATCTGACTAAAGTGAACGACGATATTCCCAGTTTGTCGATTCGTGAGTTGGGGTATCAGCCACGCATTCCTTGGGATAAAGGTTTTGTTTGGACACCCGGTGAATTGGGCGCGCAACGGTGTTTGACACAATTCATGCCGAAGATGGCGGCGTATTCAGACGCACGCGATATGCTGGCGGGTGAAGGTGTCTCGAAGTTATCCCCGCATTTGCATTTTGGGGAGATTTCACCGCGTCAAGCACTGGCCGCCATTACGCAATATTATGGTTGCGTCCTGGCGCCTTCGGGTGTTGCATCGTATGTGCGTGAATTAGGTTGGCGTGAATTCGCGCAATATCTGTTGTACCATTTCCCATACACGGTCACACAAGCCTTGGATACGCGTTTTGAAGCATTTCCTTGGCGCCATGCCCCGGATGATTTGCGCGCTTGGCAACGTGGTCAGACGGGTATTCCTGTGGTGGATGCGGCGATGCGCTGCTTGTGGCAAACGGGGTGGATGCATAATCGCGCCAGAATGATCGTGGCTTCATTTTTGACTAAAAATTTGCTGATTGATTGGCGACATGGTGCGGCGTGGTTTATGGATACCTTGGTCGATGCGGACTTGGGATCAAACACTGCGGGTTGGCAATGGACGGCAGGTTCAGGTGCCGATGCTGCGCCGTATTTTCGTATATTTAATCCTGTGTTACAGGCTGAGAAATATGACAGTGATGGTGTGTTTATTCGAACATGGTTGCCAGAGCTTGCACGCTTGAACGGTAAAGATTTATTCGCGCCGTGGCTTGCCAATCCAAACGCATTGCGTGCGGCAGATGTTCGACTGGGTGAAAACTATCCATATCCCATTGTTGATCTGGCCAGTAGTCGTACCCGTGCATTGAATGCGTTGGAAAGTATGAAAAGTATTAACCAGGAGTGAGCTGAGGTGAGAAGTGGTTCGGTTTGTTTGAACAATTTTCAGCGATTTCAAGTGGAATCCCTGCCGGGTTTTACGCTTCATCAATGTACGCACACGCGTACGGCCAGTGACGAAATGCTCACGAACCAATGTATCCCGCAACTGGCGTGATCCCGTAAATGGGTATTCCAGATGCAGTTCGTCCATGCGCCGCATCGGTGTCAGCTCATCCTTGCAAACCGGACGGGGTGCATAGTAAACGGCTGCTTCCGCTGATTCCAAACAGTCTGACCTGACGACTGACGGAAAGCTTGTGGTTGACGGCAATTATCTTTTTGCAGGGGGTTACCCTTGGGCCGCTTCTGTATCAATTTCCGCCATCGAAATAGTGGAACCATGCCCTCATGTCAGTAATATGCGAGCGCGCGTAAATACAGGTGGTGGATTGGCGGAAAAACAGCAAGGTGATCTGGTTGGTGTAACCGGCAATCTCTGTCTGGCAGATGTCTTGTTCGGCAAGCCATGCCATTGGAGCGCGTGAATTTATCCAGACGCCAGCTACCATGCGGGGTTGTGCCAGCGCAGAGGTGACGCGGTTGGTGATATCGGGGGGTAGTATCGGTTGGGATTGGTGTGTGTCATCGGGATAAAAGCTGGCGGTTTGGCGGGTGCCGTGGTTGGCCAACATTTGCCAGGCATTGGCAAGGTTGATCAGGTTGCCGGTGACGGCGGGAGTGGAGGTATTGCTGGTTTGCAGGTTGAGTGATTGCAGGAAATTTTTCCAGCCCGTTTGGTCGATTTGTTGCCAGATGCGCCATGCCGCCGGATATTGTGCGTTGGCAAGTGCGGTGTCGAAATCGATTGGATTGTCGGGCGCTGGCGCCAGCGGGGCGCTGATGAAGGCTAATGGCGCGTCGTTTTCAACGGCGTCTGCCGTGGAGGTGCCGGTATTGAGGGCGAATGCGTAAAGTAGTGGTTGCGCCAGTGCGGTGACGGTAATGGGTTGTTCAAACGGGGATGGCATGGTGCTGGGGTATTGGCTGGCGTAGGCGAGAATTTTGCCGCTGGCATTGTCGAGTATGATGACGGCGCCGCTTTGGTTGGGTAAGGATGTCGTGTTGCGATGCGTCATTTGATAGACCATGCGATGCGCTGTTTGTTGTAGCCGTATATCGAGGCTGCTGGTGAGAGTCTCGCCGGGTTGGTGCAGGAGGGCATGGGCGGCGTCATTGGCGATCCCGGCAGGGAATAGTGTTGGCGGCGTGCTGAGATGTTGCGTCACCAGTATGCGGATGCGATGGCAGGTGGCGGATGGTTCGCCCATGCGTTGCGCCAGGTGACAGGCGCGCCAGATAACCGTGTCGGGTTTGGCGTTTGGTCCGCGCAACAGGGCGGCCAGAATGGCGGATTGTGCTGTGTCGAGCTGATCGGGTGAGGTGGCAAACAGCCCTTGCGCTGCTGCGTGGATGCCGGTCAGTCCGGCGCGCAGGGGAGCCAGATTCAGGTACGCTTCCAGAATCTGCGCTTTGTTCCAGTGTTTTTCCAGTGCGGAGGCGGCATGAATTTGCCGCCATTTCTGGTCGAGAGTGCGTCCACCCTGATGGCGGCGCAGGTCAGGGTCGAGCAGTCCGACCAGTTGCATGCTGAGGGTGGATGCGCCGCGATGGGTGCTGTAGCGCAGATTTTCCCAAGTGGCGCCGAGAACGGCTTGCCAGTCTACGCCGTGATGCGCATAAAAGCGATGATCTTCCGATATCAGGACGGCTTTTTGCATGGCGAGCGAGAGCTGGGCAAGCGGCACCCAAGCGAGACGGTTTTGGTCGGGCAGCAGGCGAATGGCTTGCAGAAACCGGTTGTCGTGATCGCGCAGAACAGCCCATGATGAAGGGTGTCCGGTGCGGATCACATCGAAATCGGGTGGCGTGGCAGCGTATGCCGCAGTGTACCAGAAGGCGGCGATGAGGAAGATCCATCGTAAAAAGAACCATCGTAAAAAGAATCGCTGATTCATCCTGTTCCATTTCATCCTGGCTGCGCGCGCGACGTTTTTTGACAGGCTGCTAGCCTGCAAGGGCGTCCGAACATTCCTTTATCAAGCTGGAACCTCGGTAAATAAGACCGGTGTAGAGTTGAACCAGTTGCGCGCCAGCTGCCTGTTTTTCCTGGGCATCGCGGGCGTTCAAAATGCCGCCTGCGCCGATGATGGGTAATTCTCCAGCCAGTGCCTGTGCCAGTTGCCGGATGACGTGGGTGGAGAGTGCAGTCAATGGCGCGCCGGACAGTCCGCCGGTTTCTTCGGCATGGGGCAGGTGTTCGACCCCGGTTCGGGACAGTGTGGTATTGGTGGCGATGACGGCATCCATGCGGTGCAGGCGCAGTTGGTCGGCCAAGTGCCGGATGGCGTTGTCATCCAGGTCGGGAGCAATTTTGATGGCTAACGGCACATAACGGCCATGCTGGTCGGCCAGACGGGTTTGTGTGGCTTTCAGACCGGCGAGCAGTTGACCGATGGCGTCGCCCGCTTGCAGTTCGCGCAAGTGACTGGTGTTGGGGGAAGAGATGTTGATGGTGATGTAGCTTGCGTGTGGATAGACGGCGCTAAGCGCTGTTTGGTAATCTTCGGCGGCGTTCTGAATGGGCGTCG
>NZ_DAIESY010000094.1:0-7648 GCF_027346185.1 Halothiobacillus sp. | reverse complement strand
CCCCCACCGCGGCGCTCGAAAAATTGTTGTCCCAGCTGTATTTTCACAACGGTGATTATCAGGCGGAGGATTCATTCACCTCGTTGGCACAACGACTGTTCAATGACGAATTCCCCGCCTGCATCATGTTCTACTTCGCTGTCCCCCCGGATGCGTTCGGCCCCATCTGCCAGCATCTGGCAGCGGCTGGACTGGTCGAGGAATCCAAGGGTTGTCGGCGACTGGTCATCGAGAAGCCTTTCGGTAACGACATCGAAAGCGCCCATGCACTTGACTCCTTGTTGCACCGTCACTTCAGTGAACAACAGATTTACCGGATTGACCACTACCTCGGCAAAGGCACCGTGCAGAACATCATGGTGATGCGCTTCGCCAACCTGCTGCTCGAGCCCTTGTGGAACCGCAATTTCATCGACCATGTACAGATCTCCCATGCCGAGACATTGGGTGTGGGCGGACGAGCCGGCTATTACGAATCCGCAGGCGCTCTTCGTGACATGGTGCAGAGCCATCTGATGCAAATGCTGGCCTTGATCGCGATGGAACCACCACCATCCATGGACCCAGAGGCCGTGCGGGACGAAAAGGTCAAGGTGCTTCGCAGCATACGACCTATTTCACCGCGCGCCGTGCACGCACAGGCATTCCGCGCGCAATATCAACGTGGCGTGGTCAAAGGAGAAAACGAAATCGGCTATCTCGATGAAGATGGCGTCGCCCCCGACTCCATCACCGAGACCTACGCGGCAGTCAAACTCTACATCGACAATTGGCGATGGAAAGGCGTGCCGTTCTATTTGCGTACCGGCAAGCGCCTGGCGCAGACCCACTCACAGATTTCGATTCGCTTCCGCGATCCGCCGCAGCAGTTGTTTCGCGAGACGGCCATCACAAAAACAGAACCGAACTGGCTTCTGATCGGCATTCAGCCCCAGGAGAACGTCCGGTTCGAGTTGCAGATCAAAACCGACGGACTGGAAATGCGCACCCGCACCGTGCAGATGGATGCCAGTTACACCGCTCCAGAGCGTGAAAACCTCGACGCCTACGCGGCCCTGCTGCTGGACGTGATGCGTGGCGATCAAACCCTGTTTTTGCGCTACGACGAGGTGGCTTGGGCATGGCGCGTGGTGGATCCGATCCTTAAGACCTGGTCGGTCGAACGGGACTATATACATACCTACAAAGGCGGCACCTGGGGGCCGAAAGAATCTGATCGATTATTCGATGACGATAGTCATCAGTGGCGAAATGATTTGTCCATTCCATCAAACTAGACAACACAGGCAAAAATGGAAATTGTGACTATCAGCCACCTATTGCAACTCAATACAATCCAAAAAATTCCAAACGATAGGTTATCAAAAGCATGAGCCGGCTAACTCGATCCCTCGCATGGCAAAAGTTGGTAGATCATGGTGAGCAGATGAAGTCTGTTCATCTTTCTGACCTCTTTACACAACACCCCGAGCGCGCGCAAATCTACGCCCAGCAGGTCGCAGGGCTGCATGTTGATTACAGCAAACAACGGATCACCAGCGATACGCTCGATCTGTTGCAGCAACTGGCTGCGGACTGTGGTGTTCTGGCTCGTCGTGACGCCATGTTTGCCGGTGAGAAAATCAATACCACCGAGAACAGGGCCGTACTGCACGTCGCCCTGCGCAACCGTAGCAATCACCCGATTCTGGTCGATGGCGAGAATGTCATGCCAGAAGTCAATGAAGTATTAGGGCGCATGCGCCAGTTCACCGACTCGGTACATGAGGGCCGCTGGCTGGGTTATTCTGGTGAGCGCATTACCGATGTGGTGAATATCGGCATCGGCGGCTCAGACCTCGGGCCGAGAATGGTATGCGATGCCCTCGCCTCTCATAGCCTGCCGGGAATAAACGTTCATTTCGTCGCAAACATTGCCCCAAGCGAAATCGCCAGTCTGCTCAAAACACTGGACCCGGCACGCACACTATTTGTTGTCGCCTCCAAGACCTTCACAACCCAGGAAACGCTGACCAACGCCCACACGGCCCGACGCTGGTTCCTAGACCATGCTCCCAACGAATCGGCCATCGAAAAACATTTCGTGGCCGTTTCGACCAACCATAAAGCGGTTTCGGCATTCGGCATCAATACCGACAACATGTTCGGCTTTTGGGATTGGGTTGGTGGGCGATACTCACTGTGGTCGGCCATCGGCCTGCCCATTGCACTCTATATCGGTATGGATGGCTTCGAGCGCCTGCTCGAAGGCGCACACGCCATGGATGAGCATTTCCGCCAGGCGCCAGCAGAACAGAATCTGCCTTTGATCCTGGGTTTGATCGATGTTTGGAACAGCAACTTTCTCGGTGCAGAAACCCTGGCTGTATTGCCTTATGGCACGCGCCTCGGCAGACTCC
Organism: Halothiobacillus sp.; assembly: GCF_027346185.1. GTDB lineage: Bacteria > Pseudomonadota > Gammaproteobacteria > Halothiobacillales > Halothiobacillaceae > Halothiobacillus. The sequence continues at coordinate 5,249 of NZ_DAIESY010000094.1, read as the reverse complement.
CAGCCTATCTTCAGCAGGCGAGCATGGAATCCAACGGCAAATCGGTCGATCTCGATGGCCAACGGGTCGATTACGCGACAGGCCCCGTGGTTTGGGGTGGTGCGGGCACGAATGGTCAACATGCGTTCTACCAGCTTCTGCACCAAGGCACACGCCTGATTCCGACCGATTTCATCGCCTCCATTCGCACCCACTCGCCGATTGGTGAACAACAGGCCATGCTGCTTGCCAACATGCTGGCGCAAACCCGAGCCTTAATGCTCGGTCGCGGACTGGATGCTGTTGTCGCAGAAATGAAGGCGACTGGCATTGACGACGAAACGATTGCCCGTGTTTCACCACACCGGGTATTCCTTGGCAACCAGCCAAGCTCTACCATCCTGTTCCCGCAGATGACACCGGAAGCCGTCGGCGCGCTAATCGCGCTGTACGAGCATCGTATCTTCGTGGCAGGCGCCATCTGGCATATCGACTCATACGATCAATGGGGCGTGGAACTCGGCAAGCAGATGGCCGGCGAACTCTTGCCCGCCATCGGCAAAGTTCCGGTAGCCGGTAGCTTCGACCCATCGACCGAAGCCTTGCTCAGCACCATTCATAAACACTGGGTTTGATTATCTGGGTTTGATTATTTGGATACCTTGGTTTGAATATCTTATTTATCGACTCGGCCACCGAAGCTTGCACGGCCGCGCTCTGGCATAACGGAACAGTTCTGAGCGCATTCGAACTGGCCCCCAAGGCGCATACACACCGCTTGCTACCGATGGCGGAGCAATTGCTCAGCGAAGCCGGCATTGATTACAACCAGCTCGATCTGATCGCCTATGGCCGCGGCCCCGGTTCGTTCACGGGCGTACGCATCGCCACCGCTTGCGCGCAGGGCATGGCCCTGGGGCTGGATATTCCCGTACTCGGGATTTCTTCACTCGCCACCCTGGCACAAGCACTGAGGGAACAGGCGTTTCAAGCAGGTGGCGGCATCATTCACGCGGCACTCGATGCTCGCATGGGAGAGATTTATTACGGCCGATATCTGGTGGATGATGCTGGGGTTGTCACACCACTGGGAGAGGAACGCGTTATCTCACCCGAGTTGATTCTGTTGGAATTCGCCACAAACACGAACGAACGTGAATACGCAACCGGCTCCGGTTTTGCACGTTACCCTGCCCTGCTTAGAGCCAAAGCGTGGCGGAGTACTAGCCCGGATGCCTACCCTGATGCTCGCCATGCCATTGAACTCGCGGCCACTACGCCCGCTTCGCAATGGCAGGATCCAGCAGATGCCGCTCCCATCTATCTCCGTGATAACGTGGCTCGGGTCAAAGCGGCGGCATCAGTAGCATATTAGGCTTTCGATTATCCTCTTCTGTACAGTGGACCCCTGCTAACGCCAAACCCATCTTTGGCATACTGCGGAAGCCGCACTCACACTGATTTGCTTGAACAATGTAGATCTCATGCCATATTCCAACGCAGGCTCCCGTGGCTACAGCTCGATTTAAGCGTTTCCATGGTTCCCGAATTCGCCGGAAATAATTACGCTCAGATTTGATTGAGCACCACGCGATAACGGGCCTTGCCGCTTCGTAAGTGGGCAATGGCTTCGTTGATATCTGAGAAATCAAAGTCTTCAGTGATGGGTTCGATACCATGCCGTGCGGCAAAGTCCAGCATCTTTGCCAAGGTGGCTGGGCTACCAACGGGCGACCCCGACACCGATCGTTGCGCCATGATCAAACTGAATGCAGGCACACGCAGCGGCTCCAAGGCGGCGCCGACCACGTGTAAACGACCTCTGGACTTGAGTGTACCGAGGTAGGCATCCCAGTTGAGGGTGACATTAACGGTGGATAACAGAAAATCAAACCGGCCAGCGGCAGCGACCAGCGCCGCAATATCACGGGAATCCAGCGTGTGGTGGGCACCGAGCTCCAGCGCCTCGATACGCTTGGTTTCACTGCTGGTAAATGCTGTAACCTCACAACCCCAGGCATTGAGAAATTGAACAGCCAGGTGACCGAGGCCGCCAATACCGATCACGCCGACACGAGCGGTGGGTGAAAGCTGGGACTGAATCATGGGGTTGAATACCGTGATACCACCGCAAAAAAGTGGTCCTGCAGTAACCGGATCAAGCCCTTCGGGTAAAGGGATAACACTCGCTGCTTGTGCGCGCACCTTGTCCGCGAACCCACCGTGCCGGCCGATGATGGTGGATTCAGCCTGAGCACACAGATTGTGGTCGCCATCCATGCAGGTCGCGCAAGTCATACAGTAGCCGGAATGCCAGCCAAGTCCGACGCGTTGCCCGACGTGAAGCTGCGTCACGCCGGCACCAATCGCGCCGATGGTGCCGACCACTTCATGTCCCGGTACCAAGGGATAGCTGGACAGTCCCCATTCGTTGTCGATCATGCTCAAATCACTGTGACAAATGCCACAGTGTTCGACATTGATCTCAACCTGTTGATCCCCCAGTGGACCCGGATCATAGTCAAACGGTTTGAGTTCACCACCGGGTTCAAATGCGGCGTAGGCTTTGATCATTTTGAGTCTCCTGTCATGAATTGGCACATCAAAGGCAGATATCACTATCGGTTCGCACTACAGGCTATCTCAAGAGTGCCTTGTATCGTCTTCTTATATCGTCCTGATAAAATCAGCGGTCAAAACCATTGCGAATCACCACATTTTCCATACTGAGCTGCCCGGGCTTGGGCCACACATCGCGCGTTTTTTTACCGATGGCAAGCATGAATGCGATTTCGTGATCATCCGGTAACTGAATGATTCTGGCCACTGCATCGAAATCGAAACCGTCCATGGGACAGCTGTCGAGGTTCATGGCTCGAGCCGCGAGCATTAATGTCTGGCCGGCGATGCCGCAGCTGCGCATGATTTCATCTCGCTGGACCTGCGGTCGATCACGATAGTACGCATCGATGGCTGGAACCATCATCTCCCGCACTGCATAGGGGGCACCTGCCCACACCTGAGCAGCATTTTTTTGCCAGCTGAGTGTATCCGCACACAAAATGACGAGCATCGAGGCATCCGTCACCTGGGCCTGATCCCAAGCCACGGCCCGAATCGCCTGGCGCGTCTGCGCGTCATCGACAACGACGAAGCGCCAATGCTGCAAATTAAAAGCGGTGGGCGATTGCATCGCCAGATCGAGCAATTCACGCTGATCCGATTCGCTTAACTTGAAATCAGGGTCGAAATACTTCACGGCCCGACGAGAACGAATAGCGTCGAAAATATGCATCACAAACTCCTGAGCAATTAAAAAACTTAATAAAACAAATATTTAAACAGCAGCTCTTTCCGACTGTGTTGGGCATGAATAGCAAAACGCGCGGCGCCTGGAGCATATTTCACCAATCTGGTCAGGCGGCTACCACCGCCGCCTACACGCTCAATCAATTTGAGTATTACGGTCAGTTCTGGCGATGAAACCTAAGTAAATGCTGATTTATTCCATCCTTGGAATAAATCAGCTCGCTCATCGCGGTACACGCCCGCGATGGCTCTCACGAATCAAAGACTGACGTCTTTGTTCGTGTTGGGGCATCCTGCCCCAAGCGGGAAGCACTGAATAAATCAGCGCTTCCCTAAGGCAATTCAGCCATATCCAACACAGCAGGTCGCAACAAGTCTGCATGTAATGGAGTAAGTGGAAATCCGGGCATCTTCAGACCACCTAAAGCGTCAGAGTCAAGAATCAATAGTCCGAAAAGAGAGTAGCCCACTAATGATCTTTTGGCAGGATGAGTAAGATTAAAAATTTGATACTAAGATCAGTAAAAATTTCGCCAACCAAATGCCAAACAAGCATGCGATTCTCCTTTGGTCAAATCAGCCAACCATATGACATAGATCGGTTCATTCACGTAGCGGTATTAATATGAATGTTAACAACTCCCATTTGATGCATTACCCACTATTCCGTACCGATGACGTCAACCTGCCAAATCACTGGCAAACGGCCGATGATCGCGTGATGGGTGGGGTATCTGTCGCCCAGATGGGCCCACCTGATCAAGCTGATATCCTTGGGGTGTGTCTACGTGGGCAGGTTTCGCTGGAAAATCGAGGTGGGTTTATTCAAATAAAATGGCCCGTTACACGCTCGGATTTAAACGAAATTGCCAAGCACACGGGCATTTATGTTCGCGCATGGGGTAATGGCGAATCCTATAACATACACCTTCGCACTCGTTCACTTTGGTTGCCTTGGCAATCCTATCGGCAAACGTTTGTCGCCAGCCAGCAACCGCAATACCACTATTTTTCTTTTGATGAATTTGCGCCGTACAAAACCTCGCTTCAGTTTCGACCGCAAGCATTAAAAAAAATTGCGATTGTGGCGATTGGTCGTGCGTTTTCGGCGAATGTCTGTGTGGGCGAAATGGGATTTTATGCGCAATAATCCAGTTAATTTTTGGGTTTAGTCTGTGCACACAATTTTGTACTGGTTCCGAAACGATTTGCGTTTGGCCGACAACCCCTGTTTCACTGAAGCCTGCGCCACAGCCGACCGGCTCTTGCCTGTGTACATTCACGATGAACAGCTCGAGCAAAATACTGCTTGGGGATTCGCGCGCATGGGTGCGCATCGCCACGCGGTGCTTGCCTCGGCGTTGCGCGGCCTTGATCAATCGCTTCGATCTCGCGGAAGTCGTTTGTACTATAGCCAGGGGCAGCCGGTGGCCATCATTACCGCGCTGGCTCAACGCTTTGCGGTGGATGCTGTTTGGGTTGAAGACATCGCCGCGCCCGAGGAACGCACCGAGGTTTATGCCTTAAGCCAAGCGCTTGAGCCGGTGGGGGTGAAGCTGCACACCCGCTGGCAATCTTCGATGATCGCACCCGATGCCTTGCCATTTGCGTTAAGCGACTTGCCGGATATATTCACCCGCTTTCGCACGCAGATTGTGAAAGCCGGTATATCGGTAAACAAGCCTTGTGCGGCACCAGAGATCCTCCCTGCTTGGCCTGATTTGGTGGCAGAACCCCTGCAGGCTCAGGATGCCGTTGGTATCGCACAGGAACTGATGCCAACGGCGCCGGTGGGGGCGGGCGATCCGCACAGTGCATTCCCCTATTTTGACGCGACTTGCCGGGTGGATGAAGCCCGTGCCCAGGCGCATTTGGCGCAGTATTTCGCTCGCCGTTTACCGCATACCTACAAAGCGACGCGCAATCAGCTCATTGGGGTAGATTATTCGAGCAAATGGTCG
>NZ_DAIESY010000084.1:0-19685 GCF_027346185.1 Halothiobacillus sp. | reverse complement strand
AACAATTTGAAAAAATCTATCAACATTATGGCGACTCATTAGGAATTCGCATCATCCGAAAGCATCTGGGCTGGTATGCTTCGTCCCTTGATTTGGGTGAAGAAGATCGAGCTGTGTTCAACCGCTTCGAACACCCACAACAGCAACGCCAATGGTTAGCGCAGCACGCTAAGGAATCTTTGCACGAATCCATCCGTGGCTTCGTGGGCTAGCGCCAGGTTCGCGTTCAGATACGCTCAGGCCGTTACACGCCCGGCCCGAGCTGCGCATTTCAATGACTTACGTCATTGAGCGGCAGGGCATCCATGCCCTGCACGGGAAGGTCTGCATTTGTGCAGACCTTCCCTAACAGATAACCTCTCTTACTCGGCTGAACAAATCCGCTTATGAATGCAAAACCACCCTCGGAAGAAATCCCCCTAGCCAACGGCCACTGGCAGTGTCTGAACACGGATGAAGCTCATGGGGACAACCCCGTTCAGCAGGCCGTGCGTGCAGCGCTTGATGCCCTGTGGGAAACGTTGGAAGGTGACCAGCCAAGCAATCTCTATGACCTCGTCATCGCGCAGATCGAACGCCCCTTGCTGGAAACGGCGATGATGCGCTGCGATCAAAACCAGTCCCGCGCGGCCGAATGCCTCGGCATCAATCGCAGCACCCTGCGCAAGAAACTCAAACAGCATCAATTACTGCCCGGCGAGGGCTAAAACCGGGCAAAGGCGCCTTAAAGAAGGGCGCTTCGAAAACTCAGGGCTTCCTTGGCACAAGGATGTGAGTAGCCCAGGATGCACTTATTCAGCCGCGCCTGAACTGCCTGCCCGTACTAATAATCGTCGAATAATCTCCCCGGCCACAATGTGACCGAAAATATTCGGCATATAACTGATCGTGCCATTGACGGCTCTCGAGCGAATGCCGGTGTCTGTGGGTACATGCGGGGCTGGTTTGCTTGGCAGTTCGGTGGAGTACACGACCGGGATATCCAGTGTGCAATCGAGTCGGCGAAGGCGCGTGCGCAGCACACGCGCAAGGCCACAACCCTGCACTTCAGCCAGTGTGCCGACCCGCACGGCACGCGGGTCGATGCGGTTGCCAGCGCCCAGCGCCGTCATGGTCATAATGCCCCGTGCCCGGGCTTCGGCCAACAATACCGCTTTCACGCCAATCGAATCGATGCAGTCGGCAATCGCGTCCATGGGGTGCTGTTCCAGCAATTCGACCACGCCGGATTCTTGCAGGAAATAAGGCAAAGGCACGGTGGTGATGTCGTTACGGATCGATGCGAAGCGCGCTACGGCGACCTTGGCCTTGCTTTCCCCAATCACCGCTTCGGTGGAGAGCATTTGCCGGTTGAGGTTCGAACGGCCGAATTTGTCGTGATCCAGCAGGTACACCGTGCCCACACCGGCCCGCACGAGCGATTCGGCGCATGCGCCGCCCACACCACCCAAACCGGCGACCAGAACCCGTGCCCGACAAAGCACTTCCAATCCGTTTTCGCCAATCAGCAATTCAGTGCGCTCTTCCAATCGTTCAGACATCACTATCATTCCAGTCTAAAGAACCTCATTATGCGCAAAATTCGCCCATTTCGCCGTGCAGCAACTAGAATCATCTGCATGGCTTTTATTCATGGTCTTGATTAAGCTTCATCCATGAATATTTTTTACCCAATACAGGCTCAATCACGGATTTTCACAGCGCGATGACAGCCCACCCAACCAACAATCATGACGGGCCACAACTCGATGACTCAGCAGCCGTGCAGCCTCTAGTCGAGCAGATGGAACGCCAGCAGGCTTTATTGCAATCCTTGCTTGGGCAGATCGACATTCTCATCTCTGCCGCCGACGAGCATGAGCTGCTGGATGTCGTCTGTACGCAATTATTGGCTTCCGGTTTGTTTGTCGGGGCTTGGCTCGGTCAAGCGGCATCACCCAAGGCAAATGACTTTACGGTAATCGCGGCGGGCAGTAATGGGCAAACCATTCTGGATGGGCTCTCGCAAGAGCAACGATCGCTGTTGAGTACTTTTCTGGCACGCGCCCAGTTTCAGGATCAAGTATTCATTGAGGAATCTGATCACACCGAACTCACCGAAGCCTGGCGTCCGTTCGCGCCAGATGATGCACATCTGAGCATATTTTTCATTCCTGTCTTTCGCAATGAATTGCCCTGGGCCGTCCTGGTGGTGGTTCATAGTCACAATCAGGCTTTGGACCGTCTCGTGAGCGGCACCCTGACTCGCATGGGCGAATTAATCGACACGGCTCTGGGCCAACTGGATTTGCGCAAACAGCTGAGCGAAGAATACGAACGCACCGCCTATTTGGCCTACCACGACGCGCTGACTTCGTTGGCGAACCGCCGTTTTCTCGACGAAGAGCTACCCAAGGCGATGGCACGCGCCGGGCGACATGACCAGTCACTCGCGATTGTGATGCTGGATATCGATGATTTCAAACCAATCAACGACGAATATGGTCATGCCGTCGGCGATGAACTGCTCGTCTGCTTCGCCAAACGTTTGCACAAAACCCTGCGGTCTTCGGATTTGGCCGTTCGCCAGGGCGGCGATGAATTTATTTTGCTCATTGAAGGCATCAACTCCAAAAATGAGCTGACACAGGGGTTTCAGCGCATTCAGGAAAGTCTGGACAAACCCTATGAACTGCCCAAAGGCAAAACCCGCGTTCGGTTCAGTATGGGAATCACCGTGTTCCCGGAAGATAATTCACCCCCCGATCTGTTGATTCGACATGCCGATGCGGCGCTCTATGCCAGCAAAGATCGTAAATACGAAAGGGATAACCCCTGGCTATTCTGGCACGAGCTGAGTAGTAACAACCAACCCACTTCAGGCGAACTGTTTGATCGCACCCCGGCCTACGGGGCCGAGGCGGCCGCCTTGATCGGTAAAGTGTCGGCTGAAATAACACAGTTGACCGAAGGCTTTGTGGATCGGTTTTACCGGGAACTGACCGCCGTAGATGGTGATTCGGCAAAAATCATCTCCTGGCTCAGTGCAGAGGAATATGAACATTTGCGTTCAAGGCAAACCGAGCATCTTGTATTTCTTCTCTCGGCTGATCTCACCGAAAAAGCCCACCGCGACAGGGCGCGTACGGTCGGCGAGATTCACGCCTTCATTGGCGTCTCGGCAAGCAGCCTCGTGCGTGCCATTACCGTATATATGCATCAATTCGATCTTGCTTCGCTTAAATTCCAGCTGGGCCGAAGGGATTTCAATAACTTAGAATCGATCATCACCAGCCGTCTGAGCGTCGAGCTCTCTGAAGAACTCGAAGCCGAAGAACAGGTAAGCGCACAATTTCAGGCGGGACTCAACGCTATCGATGCCTTGAGCAGAGGCAACACATCGTGGCAAAACTTCAACGAGCAACTGCTTGATATTCTCTGCGCGCTTCCGGCCATTAAAGCCGCCTGGATCGGCGCCCCGGATGAACAGGGTCAGTTCATCATTAATTTTGCCCACTACGAGGAAGAGCTCGAAAAGATGCTTGAAGCGTATCCTGACAAGATTGCGCCACCCAGCATTCTGACGCAGGAAACAGATAGGCGGGGATCGACTGGACTTGCCTTCGAAACCGGACAAGTTCAACGCATCAATAACTTTGCAACCAGCCCCAGCGCCGAAAAATGGCGGGCCGTGGCGCAACACACGGGCATTCGCAGTTCGGTGAGCATCCCTATTCTGGATGCACAACGCCGACCGGTCGCCGTGCTCACGCTCTACGGCGCTTATCCTGGCATGTTTGAAGCGCCACGCAGCGCCTCCTTCAGCCATCAGCTTGGTTTTATCGTCAGCCAGACCTGGGGCCAACTTGATCAGGATTCGAGCGCCAACGTCTCCATTCATGAAATCGACTTATGGCGTGAAGCCCTTTATGGCGACGGCCTGCGCTTCGTCTACCAACCGATCATTGACCTGAACACCGGTCAACTCAAAAAAGTAGAGGCGCTCGCTCGACTGGATTTACCCGATGGCCGCACCATCATGCCCGGTCAGTTCATTTCCCGTCTCAATGAACGCCAGATCATTTACCTGTTCAAAAAAGGCCTTGAACTATGTTTACGGCAACTGAGCCTGTGGCATCAAAACAAGCACATAAACAGTGTGGGCTTGTCTCTTAATTTGCCCTTGGAAGCGTTACTGCATGAACAGTGCATTGCCTGGGTTCACGATGCGTTGACTCATGCCAATGTACCGGCCAGCCATTTATGGCTTGAGATATTGGAACACTCCGAAACTCAAGAACAAGAGTTCATGATCCAACAAATGCAAAAATTGCATGAACTTGGCGTGCATCTGTCCATGGATGATCTGGGCGCAGGTTACAACAGCCTGATCCGCCTGAACATGATGCCATTTGATGCCGTTAAGATCGACCAGGCGCTTATCCGCTCGGCGTATGACGATCCGCCTCGGATCATCAAATTCATCGGCGCCTTGATTCGAATGACACAACTTATTGATTTGGATGTTGTCGCAGAAGGCTTGGAGCACCCGGATCTCATCGAAGTCGCACGAATACTTGGCGCCGAGCAGGGACAGGGATATGGCATTGCTTTTCCAATGCCCCCTGCGGAGATTGAAATCTGGGTTAAAAACTACGGAGCCAATCAACCCAAGGGCTACCCAATAACACCCATGGGTGCCATGGCCGCGCATTTGCTGCTGACCGAAAATACAACCCAAAAGTGCGTCCATGTCTTGGATGGGAACGACCCTATCGCGTGCCCGGTACATCACTTTATCGAACAGAATGGTTTGATCGACAGCAAAATTGATCGTGCGCATCGAGCGATTCATACCACCAATCAAAAAAATCAGAAGCTCTACGCGAAGCGCGTAAATGAGTTTCAAGCGCTGTTTAGCACGTTGATCATCGAACCACCCCCCAAAATCGACAAGGGAAAAACCTTGTCGAATGACACTCAATGATGAATGCCATGCAAACACTCAACTGCCTGATCGTCGGTGGCGCTGTGCGTGATCAATTGCTGGGCCGCCCCGTCCATGATCGGGATTGGGTGGTGCTGGGCAACACGCCCGAGTCGATGCGTGCGCAGGGGTTTTTGCCGGTAGGTAACGATTTCCCGGTTTTTTTACATCCCGAAACCCGTGAGGAATATGCCCTCGCGCGCACCGAGCGTAAATCCGGGCGCGGCCACCAAGGGTTCACCTTCCACGCCGACCCCGACGTGACGCTCGATGACGATCTGCAACGACGCGATTTAACCATCAATGCCATGGCGCAAACTGCCGATGGCACACTGATTGATCCGTTCGATTTCAAACGTGATCTTGATGCCCGCATCTTGCGCCACATCGGCCCCGCTTTTGCCGAAGACCCCTTGCGCGTGTTGCGCGTCGCCCGCTTTGCCGCTCAACTGGCGCCCTTCGGCTTCACACTGGCACCCCAAACCCGTGACCTGATGCAGGCAATGACCGCCAATGGCGAGCTCAACGACCTGACCGCCGAACGGGTTTGGCAGGAAACCCAGAAGGCACTGGCCAGCCCCGCGCCCGCCCGTTATTTCGATATTCTTCGCGATGTCGGCGCGCTGGCCGTGCTGTTCCCGGAAGTCGACGCCCTGTTCGGCGTGCCGCAACCGGAGAAATACCACCCCGAAATCGACAGTGGCATTCACACCCTACTGGCGCTGACCGCCGCCGCCAAACTAACCGAAGATGTCGGCATTCGCTTCGCCGTGCTTTGTCACGATCTGGGCAAGGCACTGACGCCACCGGAAGAATGGCCGCGGCACATCGGCCATGAAGCCCGCGGCGTGGCCCCTGCCACCGCACTCTGCGAACGGTTACGCGTGCCCAAACCCATCAAGGAATTGGCGATTCTCGTCACCGCGCAACACGGTCGGGTGCACACATCAATGGAAATGCGCCCGGCTACTCTAGTGGATCTGATCGAGTCACTCGATGGATTAAGACGACCTGAACGGATGGAAGCGGTGCTGCTGGCCTGCCACGCCGATGCGCGTGGGCGTTTGGGCTCGGAAAACTGCGATTACCCGCAAGCCGACCGCGTCCGTGCGTCCGCTGAGGTGATCCGTTCGGTGTCGCCGGAAGCGTTTGTCGCTCATGGGTTGAAAGGGCTTGCCATCAAAAACGCCCTGCATCAGGCGCGGGTGCGGCTCTTGGCCGAGCAACTGTCGCGAGAAGCAGAGACGGATCAAAGAGCCTCTGATTGAATCCCGCTTGCCCAGCTAAGTGAGTAGGATCCGGCATGCCAGACAAACTTCGCACTCGCTGTGCGGGCTTACGCCAGTTCCGCATTATCCAGCGCCGTCCCTGACGGCGCTTGTCCCATCAAAGGAGATGGAGACCACGGCCTCACACCCTCACCCCGACCCTCTCCCATCAAGGGAGAGGGGGACACTTGGCTCACCCGCGTTGTGTGAAAGCGTTTCAGGAAAATGCTGCATGCCCATTTCGTCCCCTCTCCCCTTGTGGGAGAGGGTTAGGGTGAGGGGGAAGGATGCCCGTTTCGGACCCTCTCCCCTTGTGGGAGAGGGCTAGGGAGAGGGCTAGGGTGAGGGCCTGGGTGAGGGCCTGGGTGAGGCTATGCTGAGGAGTTAAAACCAATCTCAACGCCTTTCATTCCATCCTGCAAAACCAAGGATGGCCTGAGCGCCGCACTCAATCGTTCAGCAATTCCACCAAAAAAGGCTGCCCGTCGCGCCACCGAAGACGCAGCAGACATGCATATTCGGTATCGACATAATGCGTGGCGATCAGCTGGGCATTGAGCGCCCAGACCGCGGCCGCACGGATGACGACGGCATGGCCGATGATCAGGATTTTCCCGCCCGCTTCCTCAGCACTGGCGTGCTTCGCGAGTGCGGTGGTCACCCGTGAAAAAAAGGCATCCATGCCTTCTCCGCCCTCGGGCATTCCGTTGACGGGATCGGCCTTGTACGCCAGATAATCGGCCGTGAATTCTTCTTTGACTTCACGGTGACTCAGACCTTCCCAGCAGCCGAACCCCCGCTCGCGCAGGTTGGCATCGATCTCAAGCGGCAGCCCACGCTCGGCGGCAAGCTTTTCGGCAAATGCCCGGCAACGGATCAGCGGAGAGGAAACAATTTTCGTCCAGCTCGCCTTGCCCACCGACTCCTGCGCCGCCACACGATCTCGCATCTGCGCCCAACCCAGCTCACTTAACGGGTCATCAATCCGATCACCGCGATAACGTTTGCCACCAACCGGTTCGCCGTGGCGCATGAGGTCAATTTCCACCCGCATCAAAGCAACCAACCAGAAAGCGTGAGCATGGCAACGACACCCAAGCCGATTAAAAGCGACCGCAGAACAAGTGCTGAGGCATTTTTGTACCAGCGGGACTGATCGGCCAGGCAAGCTTCACCCTCAGCACAATCATCCTCGCGCTCGAGCTCCAAAGCCGCGTGGCCCACTCGTCCGACCAAAGCGGCATTTTTTTGCGCCAAGGACGCCTCGTTTTCATCCCCGCCATTGATCCAGGCATCGAGTCCGCGATTGAAACCACCCGCCAGCAACAACAGGACAGCATAGAGCCGAGCAACGGGCCAATCGAGCACGGCCTGCACCCGACCCGGCAGGTTCATCTCGCCCGATTCCGTTGACGTCGGCTGGGCCAGCCAATCGGAAAGTCGATAGAACACAGCGCCCGCCGGACCGAACACAACAAACCAGAACAACACGGCAAACCATTCCTGAAAACCAAGCGCAATGATTCTTTCGGCGAGTTGCTGGGTCGTGGCCGTTTCGGCATCCAGCGAGGTGCCTTCCGCCAGTTTGGTACGACAGTGCGCTGCCCCCGCCTCGTCTTCCTGCTCACAGGCTTCGTACAGGGCTGTCACCTGTTGATTTATCTGCCGTGGAGCCAGCAGGAGCAACAGTATGGCGATCGAAATCAGCAGATAGATCAGCAGACCGATGAGCGAGCTCCCCACCGACGACATGAACCAGGCAATCAGCAATGGGAACAGAATCCAGATCAGACCCAGTGTCAAAGGGGCACCGAGGGTTTTCGAGAGTCGATCACGAATGCTCAGTACCTGATTTTCGATGGCCCGGTCGGCCCGCACATCATCGAGCGTCGTCCAGAAGCGTTCCAGAACCATCACGACAATCAGGATCAACAGTTTCATAACGATGGCTCCGTGGGGAAAAAATCAGGTTAAAAACGTGGCTTTGCCAGCATTCGAGCGTGCATCAGGCAACACGAAGACCATCCGGCAGCCGCCCGGCCAGATGGCCCCAGTTGAACGCTGGCCCCGGGTCTGTCTTGCGGCCCGGCGCGATTTGCTCGTGCCCGCGCACGTCGGCGAGATCAGGATAGCGTTGTTTTAATGCCGCCAGCACTTCCAGCAACTGATCGTATTGCACCGAGGTGTATTGGTCGGTATCCGTGCCTTCAAGCTCGATGCCAATCGAATAATCGTTGCAGCGCTCCCGACCATTGAATTCCGACTCCCCCGCGTGCCAGGCCCGGCGCGTGAACGGCACGAACTGGATCATCGAACCATCCCGCCGGATAAACACATGTGCGGACACCTGAAGGTGGGCGATTTGTGCATAGTACGGGTGCTCATTCGGGTCCAGCGTTCCGGTGAACAACTGCTCAACGCCATCACCGCCATACCCACCCGGCGGCAGAGAAATACCGTGCACGACAACAAGCGAGATGGCCATATTCGACGGCCGATCATCGCAAAAAGGCGAACGGACATAACGCACGCCGCTTAATGTTTCGGTTTTGGGATCAACGATCATAATTGCCTCCTGACAAGCTGCTAGCGAATCCATTCAAATACACTCGTATTTTAACGCTTGCCATTCTACATCGCTTGATCTAATGTCAAATACAACATGCATACCGGTCGGTATGCTGATGGAAATCTGGATGGGAAAGTACGGCAATGCACAACCCAAAATATATTTGAGGCCCAATATGACGCCTGATCTGACGCGCGAGAAAATCCTGCAAGCGGCCGCGGCCGAAATTCATCGGCAGGGTTTTCAGGCGGCCAGCATCGCCCATATTCTGGCATCGACGGGGCTAACCAAAGGCGCGCTCTATCACCACTTTCCATCCAAGCAGGCCTTGGGGCTGGCGGTTGTGGATGAAGTCATCCGCAAGGGGCTTGAAGAACGTTTGCTCAATCCGCTGCGTGAAGCGAACGAGCCACTCGACACCCTGCTCGCGTATATGGATAACCGCATCCGCGAACTGACCGACGACGCCTTCGAACTCGGCTGTCCGCTGAACAATCTCGTGCAGGAAATGAGTCCTATCGATGAAGCGTTCAAAACGCATCTCGACCACATTCTGCATGCCTGGCAAGTCGTGATCGAGCAGGCGCTCAACAAGGGGCAGACGCAAAACCGGATTCGACAGGATGTGGATTGCAAAGCCGCGGCGCTGTTTATTGTTTCTGCCTGGGAGGGTTGTTGGGGAATGGCGAAGAACCGCCAATCCGCCCAGACGTTCCGGTCGTGCATGGCGCAATTGAGTCAATTTGTACTGAGCCTCGCGCCCGCCGCATGAAATCGGGCTGAGTGAAATCAATAACAGAAAATATAGTTAAGAGAATCCGAAAAGCTCCGATTGGGTTTTTCGAACGGTATCTGGGCGGGTGGCCATTGCAAGCCGCTCGACAGGTACATCGCGAACCAGACCGAACAAGGCTGACCAGTGCCCACCTAACTGTTCAGGCCGAGTCATTCAGGATTTGGGTACGCGATTTTTTGGGCGAATATACATACCGAACGGTCGGTATATTAAATATTTGTTTTCTTTGTTCAGGCTTTTTTTCAGGAGAGATCATCATGTCTTTGATTCAAATCACCCCACCAGAACAGGCAGAAGGTCAATTGGCCGAAACCTACCGCGAAATCCAGGATCTTTTCGGCATGGTGCCAAACGCCATGCAAATAGGCAGCGCCAGCCCGGAACTGCTCGACAGTCGCTGGCAAGCCACGCGCTATTTTCGCAGTCAACCCAACTTGGGAAGGGCATTGCAGGCTACTATTCGCCTGCTGGTTTCCGATGCCAACGATTGCGCCTATTGCGTGGACTTCAATGCCGCCATGCTCATCAACACCTGCGACCAGACTCCGGAGCAAGTCGCCGCGACACGGCAAGATCCGAGTCAGACACCGCTGTCCGCCAAAGACAAGGCGCTGTTGTTGTTCACGCTCAAATCCCTGCACACCCCCGCAGAAGTTAATGCCGAAGACGTCGCCGCCCTGCATGCGCTAGGCTGGACTGATCGCGATATGCTGGATGCAGTAACGCTCGCGGCCTATAACCGCGCGGTGGACATGATCCTCAACACCTTTAAGGTTGAACGGGATTTTTAATCTGCCCTGCTAAAAATCGGAGCAACGGTAGATAAGTCATCTTGTCTACCTCTATCAACTGTTGTGTCACCCTGTTCTGGAGAACACCATGAATCTTGCGGGCGTGTATGCCTTAATCATCTTGTCGACCTTCTTCTGGGGCGCGAATTTCGTGCTGGCCGGATTTGTCCTCAGCGATATTTCTCCGCAATGGTCCGCTGCGTTACGCTTTGGTCTGGCTGCGCTGATCCTGCTGGGCGTGGCCCTCAGCCAGAAAGCCCCTTTGTCCACGTTGATGCGTCAACACGGTGCCAGCTATTTCACGCTGGGTATCATCGGTGTGGCGGGGTTTAACCTGCTGTTTTTCTTCGCCCTGCAAACCACCAGTGCCGATAACGCAGCGCTGATCATGGCCACCAATCCCCTGCTGACCACCTTTCTGGCCTGGCTGATTCTCGGCGAGCATCCCGGCTGGCAACGCCTGATCGCCTTGCCGGTGGCGTTACTGGGCGTCACGGTGGTGATTTCCGATGGCAATCTCGCCCATCTGCGCGATTTGCATGTCATGACGGGCGACTGGCTGATGCTGGCCGCGAATCTGTGCTGGGCGTTTTACAATGTACTGAATCGCCGACTGATGCCCAAAACGGTCAGCCCGACCGTCAACACGGCACTGATCGTATCGGCGGGCGCGCTGGTTTTACTGGTCGTGGCCGGATTCAACCCGCAAGGGCTTCACCCGCTCTCGCTGCAAGCCGGCTTTGCCATGGCCGGGCTCGTCATCGGCGGCACCGTACTCGCCTACCTGCTCTGGAACACCGGCATCGCCCGTCTGGGCGCGGGCCGCACGGCCCTGTTCATGAACCTGATTCCGGTCTTCGCCATGCTGAGCGCCATCACCATCGGCACCTACCCCACGCCCATGCAGTTGCTGGGCGGCGCGATTGTGTTCAGTGGTTTGCTCATCAGCATGATCCCGTACCGGAAAAAACCGCCTGCCCTACTTGAAGCGGCCTGATCGTTTCGGACAAAATCGTGCCACTCATTCAAGCCCAAGATCACAGGAGCACAAACATGCCATCAGAACGAGCCGAACGCGGCATGGACATCTTGCGGCAGATCAACCCGCAGTCGGCGCAGGCGCTGTTTTCCGAGCTGGAATCCATCGCCCCGGATCTGAGCCGCTTCGTCACCGAATTTGCCTACGGCGACATCTATGCCCGCCCCGGCCTTGGCTTTCGCGAGCGCGAAATGATCACCGTGGCCGCCCTAACCGCTCAAGGCAATGCCGCACCGCAACTCAAATCCCATATTGTCGGTGCGTTGAATTCGGGCTGCACCGAACAGGAAATCATTGAAATCATGCTCCAGATGGCGGTGTACGCCGGGTTTCCCGCCGCCATAAACGGCATCATGGCTGCCAAAGAGGTCTTCGCTGCCCGAAAGGCAAACGAAACCGATCCCGCCTAAGCCCCACCTAAACCGATGGATTTATGTCGAATCGGGTCACGCCGGGCCTTGAGCGTGTGCGATCACTCCGTTTAAGGCGGCCAACACCGCCTGCTGACGAACGGAGGCCCGATCACCATCGAACTGGAATCGGGTCGCCCACGTGTCGCTGCTCTCGCCCGGTATTGATGAGTCGGCCCGAAACCGCCACGCAATCCAGACCGTACCCACCGGCTTTTCCACAGAGCCGCCACCCGGCCCCGCGATCCCGCTGATCGCAACCGAATAATGCGCGATGCTGTTCGCCAACACCCCGGCAGACATCGCCAACACGCACTCCCGACTCACCGCGCCGAATCGCTCGAATATCGACTCGGGCACGCCCAGCAGCCGGGTCTTGGCCGCATTACTGTACGTCACAAAGCCGCATTCGAACCAACCCGAGCTGCCCGCCACCTCGGTGATCGCCGCCGCCAACCCGCCGCCCGTGCAGGATTCGGCTACGCTGATCCACCGTTTTGCCGATCCAAGGAGCACACCCAATTCTGCGGACAAAGCCAACACGTTCACACTGGATTCATTCATTATCGTCACCCCTTGTCTCGCACATACGCGCCAACCGTCCACCCGCCCCGTGCCATAGCGTTTCAAGCGCTGTTTCTGACAGCGTAGATTTTGCAGCCCTTCTTTTCAAAGAGGATATTGTCCGCACCTTTTCGAACTGATGCGCCCACCTCTTTACAAAGGGAGTCGAACCAGCGCCCTTTTGAACAAGTGCGCCTCCCTTTGTAAAGGGGGAACGTGGGAGGCTTGGATGGTATTGCGTTTGTGCAGACCTTCCTTAAGAGATAGTTGGCTCCGTAACGCTTTCATCATCCTGTAATGCGGCAATCAGCGGGCACGAAACCGGGTTATGCCATGCATGGCAGGCAAGTACGAGCTCAGACAACACGGCTTCCATGTGCGCCAGGTCGGACATCTTCTCGCGCACGACCTTGAGCTTGTGCTCGGCCAGGCGTCTGGCTTCGTCGCAATGCGTGCCGTCCTCCAAGAGCAGCAGTTCGGCGATTTCGTCCAGGCTAAAGCCCAGCCGCTGGGCCGATTTCACGAATCGCACCCGTGCCACATCCGCCTCGCCGTAGCGGCGAATGCTGCCGTAAGGCTTGTCCGGCTCCGGCAACATGCCCTTGCGCTGATAGAACCGGATCGTCTCTACATTCACCCCGGCTGACTTGGCCAAGGCACCGATAGTCAGATTTTCAAAAAAAATTCCCATGCCGCTTGACTCCGTACTTAGGTACGGAAATAAGGTTACGCCGTTGGTTATTCATTTGAAAGGAGATGAATCATGTCACAACAGAAAACCGCTCGTTTACCGCTCATCGGCGGTGTCATCGCCGCCATCGGCGCCTCCCTGTGCTGTATTGGTCCGCTGGTTCTGGTCATGTTGGGTGTCAGCGGGGCATGGATCGGCAATCTCGCCGCGCTGGAACCATTTAGACCCTATTTTCTCGGGGCGGCGTTAGTTGCCTTGTTCTTTGCCTGGAAAAAAATCTATCGCGCGCCCGCGGCGGCAGCCTGCACGCCAGGTTCCTTGTGCGCCATGCCCCAGACCAACCGGATCTACAAGGTACTTTTCTGGGTCGTGGCTGTATTTGTCGTTCTGGCCATGACCTTTCCGTATATCGCCCCACTGTTCTATTAAATAGGAGTCATATCATGAAAACCATGATTTCGGCACAAGCCAAAAAAATCCTGCTTGCCACCGTTCTTATGTTTGCCTTCACCGACGCGGCTTTCGCCGCCCCCCGCACCGTCACCCTGTCCGTTCCCGGCATGTACTGCGCGGTTTGCCCGATCACGGTGAAAAAAGCGCTGGAAAAAGTCCCGGGGGTATCCCAGGTCAATGTCTCGTTCGAGAAAAAAGAAGCCGTCGTGACCTTCGATGATGCCAAAACCAATATCAAGGCGTTGGAAGATGCCACCTTCGATGCGGGTTATCCTTCCACTGTGCAAGAGGAAAAAGCCAAATGAATGACCAAACCCTCCATGTAACCGGCATGACCTGCGACCACTGCGCCGAATCCGTTAAAAAGGCTCTGCTTGCGGTTGACGGCGTGACGCGCGCGGACGTGTCGTATCCGGATGCCACTGCCCACGTGGAAGCGGCCGCGAGCACGCCCGTCGCCGCACTGCTCGATGCCGTACGCGCCAAGGGCTATCGCGCAGAAGTCGGCGCTCCGGCAAGCTGCGGCAGTGCGTGCGCTGCCAAAACCCAACTCAGTGTCGCCATTATCGGTACCGGCTCCGCCGCCTTCGCCGCCGCCATCCGCGCGGTCGAGGGTGGCGCGGATGTGACTGTGATCGAAGCCTCTACTATCGGCGGCACTTGCGTCAATGTCGGCTGCGTGCCCTCGAAGATTCTCATCCGCGCCGCCCAAGTGGCGCACCTGCAAGCAGGGCATCCGTTTGATGGTCTCGCCAAATGCAAGCCGATAATGGATCGCAAGACGCTGGTTGCCCAGCAACAGGCGCGGGTGGACGAACTGCGCCACGCAAAGTATGAAAGCATTCTGGAAAGCAATCCGGGCATCAGCCTGCTGCGTGGCTTCGCACGCTTCGACGATGCCAAGACGCTCGTTGTGCGCCGGGACGATGGCAGCGAGCAGCGTCTCACGCCCGACCGCATCCTGATCGCCACCGGGCGCTCGCCACAGATTCCGGACGTGCCAGGGCTCGCCGGGACGCCGTTCTGGACATCAACGGAGGCATTGGTCGCCGAGCACATGCCGACCAACCTGATCGTGTACGGCGGCTCGGTGGTCGCGCTGGAACTAGCGCAAGCGTATCTGCGCCTGGGTAGCCGCGTCACCCTCGTGGCACGCAAAACACTGCTGTCGAAGGACGATCCTGCCATTGGCGAGATGCTCAAAGAGGTACTGGAAAAAGAGGGTATGCGGGTTCTCACGGATACCAGCGTGACTGCCGTGCGCTTCGACGGCAAGGCATTTGAACTGGATACAGACACGGGCGGGCTCCGCGGCGACCGGCTGCTGATTGCCACCGGCCGCAAACCGAACACAGAAGCCCTAAATCTCACCCAGGCAGGCATCCAGACCGACGAGCACGGTGCTATCGTCGTGGACGATCACCTGCGCACATCCGTGCCGCATATCTATGCCGCCGGTGACTGCACCAACGCGCCGCAGTTTGTCTACGTAGCCGCCGCGGCGGGCACGCGCGCCGCCATCAACATGACCGGCGGCGACGTGACGCTGGATCTCTCCGTGGTGCCCGCCGTGGTATTCACCGACCCGCAGGTGGCCGCGGTTGGGCTCACCGAAGCGCAAGCAGCAAAAGTCGGCATGGAAACCGACAGCCGCACCCTGACGCTCGACAACGTGCCTCGCGCCTTGGCCAACTTCGACACCCACGGCTTTATCAAGCTGGTGGCCGACAAACACACCGGGCGTTTGCTCGGCGCACAGGTGTTGGCAGGCGAAGGCGGCGAGATTATCCAGACCGCGGCGCTGGCGATCCGTCATCGCATGACGGTCGCCGATCTGGCGGGGCAGTTATTCCCTTACCTCACCATGGTCGAAGGGCTGAAGCTCTGCGCCCAAACCTTTACCAAGAACGTGAAGCAGCTGTCCTGCTGCGCCGGGTGAGGAAGAGTAGGCCTGCGATGAGCAGCTACTCTGATAAAGTCTTTCTCCTCTCTTGGCCTGCAAGCCTGTGGCAAAATCGAAAAAAGCGCCTGGATTTGAGCATGCCTCAGATCGGCGCTTCTTTAAATCCCCCCTCGTTACCCCTTTTACAAAGAGGGAGGCGAGCTAGCCCGTAGGTTGAGACAACGCCTGTAGCGAAACCCCTGTTCGGCTCACTGAAGGTGGAGCGGTTGCACCGCCAGCGATTCATCACCCGCCACCACGCCAAGGATGAAACCCTCGCCTGGCGACTTTGGTACATTCAATCTCGATTGTATTCCAGCTTGAACTACTTAAGCCCAATGCAGTTCGAAGGACGCTGGCAGGCTGACCGGGTCAAAAAGGTCAGCTCAAGATGACGACGAATATGGGATACGCCAGTCGCAGGCAAGGTCATGTTTTAGCCACTGTGTTAGTAATTGCCGAATTGTAATGTGAGCTTATCAGGCTGGCATGATAGTTTTGTACAGGCTTTACTCACCCTGATTTCCATGGTCAATAATATGAAACAAAAAGCAATTCCGTATCGTTTGAGCCGTCAGGCGACCGCGCCTGTGAGAGTACTGCGCGCGGTGCTTTTGTGTATCGGCCCGATGTTTCTCACACCCGCACACGCCGATGGTGGGTTTTCTTTATATCTGGGCATCCCCGGGGTTGTCATCGTGCCCGATTATCCGCCCCCGTATGATCATGACTACGATCATCGCTGGCAAAGAGATGATGAGCATCGAGATTGGCGTCGAAATTATGAACACCGTGATTGGCATCGAAACGACGAACATCGTGATTGGCATCGAAACGATGAATACCGTGATTGGCATGGAGGAGATGATTGAGCGATTCCTGCAAACAGAGAAAAGTTTGGGATCTGCTAATCTGGCCGTTGATATGAGCATTCCCATGGCGATGGCTGTGTCTCAAAAATCAGAATAAATGCTACTACTGGCGTACAAAATGACCAGAGCAGGCTAAAAACAGATGATTTTGGTCCGCTTTTCTGTATTCATGGGAACAAGCCAAAAAAATGATGCCTGAATCTGGAATCAATCTCTTGTGGTCGATTTGTTCAGGCGCTCCTTAACGTCCAGATGGGCAATATCTGACACTCGTTTTTGTGTCAAATAATCATATACTTGGGTCTAGCAGCCTTACGTCTTGACACGCGCCCTTTCCCCGAGGGAATTTCAAGACGTAAGGCTGCGAGTGTTTTAAACTTGCACAAATTGACGCAAAAAAACAGGGTATTAATGCCCAAGCTTTGGCTGGACAAGCCACCGAAGCGATGACAAAGCGGTGTATTCGCGGCCGCGCCACCGTCGTTGCCGAGGCTCCGAGTTTTAGACAAAACAGGCAAGAAGTGACTGATTCAAAAGACCTAAGCCAACACACCCCGATGATGCAGCAATTCTGGACGATGAAACAGGCGCACCCGGATGTGCTGCTGTTTTATCGCATGGGGGATTTTTATGAGCTGTTTTACGCCGATGCCGAGCGGGCGGCGCGCATTCTTGATTTGACGCTGACGTCGCGCGGGCAGTCGGCGGGTGAGCCGATTCCGATGGCGGGTGTGCCGGTTCATGCCTATGAGAGTTACCTGGCGCGGTTGATTCGGGCGGGCGAGTCGGTGGCGATTTGCGAGCAGATCGGTGAAACCAAGACCAAAGGCCCGATGGAGCGTGCGGTGGTGCGGATCGTCACCCCCGGCACGGTCACCGACGATGCCCTGCTCGATCAGCGCGAAGGTAACCGTTTGGCGGCATTGGTGCCGCTGGCAACCACGCCGCCGGAATACGGGTTGGCGCATCTGGATCTGGCCGCGGGCGATTTTGTGCTGGTTCGACTCGATGAATCGGCGCTGACGGCCGAGCTGGCGCGGATCGATCCGCGTGAATTGCTCATGCCCGAATCGCTGGCCGAGGCGACCGATACGGCGGCAAAGATTGGCGTGGACCCCAAGCGTTGGCGCGCGCGTGCCGATTGGCAGTTTGATGCCAAACGCGGGCAGGCGGCCTTGCTCAAACACTGGCAGATTCACGATCTTAAAAGTTTCGGCATAACCGAAAGCCATCAACCGGCGCTGGGTGCCGCCGCCATTCTGCTGACCTATGTGAATGAGACTCAGCGCAGCGCCGTGCCGCACATCGAGCGCCTGCGGGTGGAGCATCCGGACGATGCCTTGCTGATCGACCGCAACACCCGCCGCCACTTGGAACTGTTCAGCACAAACCAAGAAGGAAGCCACGATGACGGCCGTTCGGCAGCCACGCTGATCAACCTGCTGGACGAGACGGTGACCGCGCACGGCTCGCGGCTGCTCAAGCACTGGCTGGGCCGCCCGCTGCGAGAGAGGGCCGTGTTGCGGCATCGGCAGCAGGCGATCGGCGAGCTGATCGAGCGCGGCATGATCGCTGCATTGCGCGAATCGCTGCGCGGCATCAACGATATCGAACGCATCACCACCCGCATCGTGATGGGCAGCGCCCGCCCACGCGATTTGTCCGGGCTGCGCGATGCGCTTGGCGTGCTGCCTGCGTTGCGCGCGCAACTTGCTCGACTTGATCTGCCCTTGTGGCAGGATCTGGCCGCACGGCTGACCGATCAACCCGCCCCGCGTGACTTGCTGACCCGCGCGCTGGTCGCCCAACCGCCCGTGTGGCTGCGCGATGGCGGGGTGATTGCCCCCGGCTTCGACACTGAACTCGACGAATTGCGACACCTTTCCGAACACGCCGACGACGCGCTGAATGCGCTCGAAGCCCAAGCGCGTCTGCAAAGCGGCATTCCGTCGCTGAAGATCGCCTATAACCGCGTGCAGGGTTTCTACTTTGAGGTCAGCCGGTTGCAGGCTGAGAAAATGCCGCCGCAGTTCATTCGCCGCCAGACGCTCAAGTCAGTTGAGCGCTACACGACCGAAGAACTGAAAACCTTCGAAGACCGCGTGCTGTCCGCCCGCGACCGCGCCCTGGCGCGCGAACAGTGGCTGTTTACCGAGTTGTTGCAAACGCTCTCGACGCACCAGAGCGCCCTGCGCCGCATGGCCGAAGCCATTGCCCAGGTCGATGTGCTGCACAGCCTGGCGCGGGTGGCCGAGCGCCATCGCTGGGTGGCCCCGGATCTCGGTAGCGAACCGGGCATCCACATCGAAGCGGGACGACATCCGGTGATTGAAGCCCTGAGTAAACTGACCTCGGGTCAACAAACCTCGGGGAGTCAGCCCTTCACGCCAAACGACAGCGAACTCACGCCAAACCGGCAACTGTTGATGATTACCGGCCCGAACATGGGCGGTAAATCGACCTATATGCGGCAAACGGCATTGATCGTGCTGCTGGCACACATCGGCGCGTTCGTGCCAGCCACACGCGCGCGCATCGGCCCGATTGACCGCATTTTCACCCGCATCGGCGCAGGCGACGATCTGGCCTCCGGCCGTTCGACCTTCATGGTCGAGATGACCGAAACCGCAGAAATTCTGCACACGGCGACCGAAAACTCACTGGTCTTGATCGATGAGATCGGTCGGGGTACGTCGACCTTCGATGGCCTGGCACTGGCTTGGGCCGTCGCCGAACACCTGATTCGCCGCAACCGCGCGCTCACGCTGTTCGCCACCCATTACTTCGAGCTGACCCAACTGGCCGAGCGCTTCGACACGGTGCGCAACGTGCATCTGGATGCGGTGACGCACAAGGACGATCTGATTTTTCTGCACAGCGTGAAGGAAGGCCCGGCCAGCCAGAGTTACGGCATCAAGGTCGCCGCGCTGGCCGGTTTGCCGCGGGAAACGATTCGCCGCGCACAGGCGTTGCTCAAACAGCTGGAACAGCAACATCCCGTGGGGGCGGCCACACCGCAGCTCGATTTGTTTGCCGCGCCAGAAGCAGCTGATGTGGTTCAGGAACCTGAGATTGAGCCGCATCCGTTGATTACCGCGCTGGAAAAACTCGACCCGGACACACTCACGCCGAAGCAGGCGTTGGATTTGATTTACGCCTGGCGCAATGAACTGGCGTCTTGAATCTTAAATCCCCCTCGTTCCCCCTTTTACAAAGGGGGAGCAACCGTGTTAAAAATCAAGCAATTTGAGCCACCCATGGCTGCATATTTTTCAACATGGCATTCATGATGGTGAGCAGTTTACGCATACAGGCAACGATGAC
>NZ_DAIESY010000069.1:0-18104 GCF_027346185.1 Halothiobacillus sp. | reverse complement strand
GCGTATCGATATCGGCAATACCCTGCACGCCGGCCTCGGACAGATACGCCGTCAGTTCCTGCGTCTTGCGGAAATTGCTCGACAGCGGCGGCAGATCACGAATAATCAGACCGCTGGCGTAGATTTTGGCGGACTCTTCGTCTTCCGGATTGACGCCTACGTTACCGATATGCGGGTAAGTCAGCGTCACGATTTGACGACAGTAAGATGGGTCGGTAAGAATTTCCTGATAGCCAGTCAAGGAGGTGTTAAATACCACTTCGCCAACAGTGTGACCATCAGCCCCGATTGAAACGCCACGGAACACGGTTCCGTCAGCCAGTACCAGAATGGCAGGTTTGCGGTTACGACCAGACACTATAGCTCCTGCAACGTGAAGATGTGAAAAACGGGGGCGATTTGGTCGACCCCCGCTTTACACCGCAGCCAGAGAATTCGGGGCCGCGGCAAAATTGCTTAATTGTAGCAGAAACAGCCTATTGCTTCAACGCAAGCCCAGCACATCCTGCATGTCGTACAGCCCCGGCGGCTGATTCCTCAACCAGATCGCAGCACGCACGGCGCCCTGGGCAAAGGTCATCCGGCTGGAGGCCTTGTGCGTCAGTTCGATTCGCTCGCCGATTCCGGCAAACAGTACCGTATGGTCGCCCACCACATCGCCCCCGCGTACCGTCGCGAATCCTATGGTTTTTGGGTCGCGCGCGCCGGTATGCCCTTCACGACCGTAAACGGCCACTTGAGCCAGGTCACGACCGTATGCTTCGGCCACCGCCTCGCCCAGACGCAGAGCCGTACCGGAGGGCGCATCGACCTTGTGCCGATGATGCGCCTCGATGATTTCCACATCGTAGCTTTCACCGAGCAGAAGGGCCGTTTGCGCTACCACTCCGAGCAGGACATTGACACCAATACTCATGTTTGGCGCGAAAACGAGAGGGATGTCCTGCCCGGCTTCCGCCAGCATGGCCTTTTGTTCGGCACTAAATCCGGTCGTACCGATGACCATGGCCCGACGCTCTGCACGGCAAACCACCAGATTGGCGAGCGTCGCCTCAATCGAAGTAAAGTCGATCAACACATCTAAATGGGACGAGACACGGGAAAGATCATCGTCAATCGCACAGTTCAGAATGCCGATGCCCGCCAAGAGCCCAGCATCCTGCCCGACCAGCGGGCTACCCTGCCGAACCAGGGCCGCTCCCAACGTCGCATCCGGATTTTGCACCGTCGCTTCCACAAGGACGCGGCCCATCCGCCCGTTCACCCCTGCTACTGCAATTCTGCACGCCATACTTTCCACTCCTAAAATTCGATTCTCGATAATGACGGCAATCATACCGTGAATGCCTGCCACCATGACGGCGACCAAATACCCCATCAGCAACTTCGTGATGCAATTGGGTGGCGAATGGATTATTGTTCAAGGCGATATAGATGCAAAACCATAACGATTATTAATCTACTGATAAAAAATGAAATTCATCGCCGCCAACGAGCTGAAACCCCGTTTTCAAAATGCCCTCAATCCTATCTTGATCGACATGAGCCAACCCGGTCAGCCACCTCTGGCCGAGGCACAGTGGGTCGACTTCAATCAGATCGTCCGCAATGAGGGCGATCGAGCCGGCCTGCTGCCAGATAACGACAATTTCAACCAGGCACTGATGCACACCGGCATAACGCCGGATTCGACGGTCTTTATCTTCGACGACTGCCAGGGTCTCGCCGCTTCCCGTCTGGCCTGGTCACTGGCGCTGTGCGGTCTTGAGGAAATTTACCTCATTGACGGTGGCCGCGAAGCCTTGCTGGCCGAGGGCTGGCCACTGGCAACCGCAGCTACCGCACACAAACCCGCTAGTGAACTGGCCTACGATTTCTCGGAACACCATTGCAACGCTCAAACCATCGCCGAACAACTGGGCAAACCGGACGGCTGGATCATCGTCGATGCGCGCAGTGAAGAAGAGTATCGCGGCACGGACAGACGATCCCGCAACGCCGGACACATTCCCGGCGCCATCCATTTTGACTGGCAATGGTTTTTCGATCCGGAAAAACCAGGGTTTTTACTCCCTGATGACATCATTCGAGCGCGGCTGCAAGAAAAAGGCATTCCTGCTCACCCCGAAGAAAAAGCAAAAACCCTTGTCGTCTATTGCCAGAGCCACCGCCGATCGAGCCTGATGTTCTGCGTATTCAAGCACTTAGGCTTTGAGGATGTGCGCGGCTACCCCGGCGCCTGGTCCGATTGGGGCAACCGTGATGAGCTTCCCATTGAAATATAGTTTGGGAAGTATAGTTGGGGAAAAATAGCGGGCTTCAAAGGCCGCCGCACATGATCGCGACTCCATGGGCCTGATCGTATGGCCCCGGCCATACAATTACTGGGGTTGTTCTTTGCGCATTAGGGCCAGAATCCCGCGCATGAGATCGTTCGGCGTGGGCGGGCAACCGGGCAGATGCAGATCCACCGGGATGACCCGGCTGACGCCACCACAGGTCGCGTAATTGCTGCCGAATTCCCCACCGTTGCAGGCACAGTCGCCGCTGGCGATAACGAAGCGCGGATTGGCCATGGCGCGCCAGGTTCGCCGGAGCGCGGTTTCCATGTGCCGCGACACCGGGCCGGTGACCAGTAAGAGATCGGCATGCCGTGGCGAGGCGACGAAGTGAATGCCAAAACGCGCGATGTCGTAATAAGGATTGCCGAGTGCGTGTATTTCCAGTTCGCAGGCGTTGCAGGAACCGGTATCCACTTGACGAATCGCCAGGCTACCGCCCAATCGCTGATCGATGATTCGCTTGACCTCTTTGCCGAGTGCCTCGATCTCATCAGCCGCCGGTGGGGCTTCGGTGAGGGTGCCGGTCTGCCAGATTTTCCTGAGGATTTTTTGCATGTTTCTTGTCCTACAAATCCTGTCCGGAATAGCTGATGTTGACGGATTTATTGCAGACCGGGAAGTCCGGCACGATATTGCCCAAAACCAGATGTTCCAGCGCCGGCAAGCTGAACCAGCTCGGATCGCGCGGGAAAAAGCGCGCTACGCGGCCATCCTCGTCAAAACGCACAAAGCTTGTGATTTCGCCGCGCCAGCCTTCCACCACAGCCAACCCCTCGCTCGAATACACCGACTGCGGCCAGTCCACCGCAATTGGACCTGCCGGAAGCGACTGTATCAGCCGGTTTATCAGATTCAGCGAATCGCGGATCTCGTCCGCCCGAATCTGCAGCCTGGCCGCGACATCCCCCTGCGTCCGGCAGGGTGAATGCACCTCAAGCCCATCATAGGGCGCATAGCCATGATCGCGCCGGACATCGAAATCCTGACCACTGGCCTTGCCCACATACCCGGTCACACCCAGCATCTGCGCCCGTTCGGCGGTCAGAAACCCTGTGTCAACCAGTCGATCCTCCAGTGAGGAATGGTCGTCGATAATGGCCAGCAGATCATCCAGCTCACGCGAGAGTGTGGAAAGTTGCGGTTTGATGATGCTTTCCCATTGCTCGGGGAGATCCCGGCAGACGCCACCGGGCACGATGACATCCATCAGCAGACGATGGCCGAAGATGGCCAGGTTGCCGCGCAGCCATTGTTCGCGCAGACGGCCAAATTGCTGATGCACAAACGCAAAACCCACATCGTTGCAGATGCCGCCGATATCGCCCAGATGATTGGCGATGCGCTCACACTCGGCAAGCAGCGCGCGTAAATGCAAGGCTCTTGGCGGTACATCCACGCCCGCCGCGCGCTCCATGGCCATGCAGGCCGCCCAGGTGTGCGCTACGGTAGAGTCGCCAGACACGCGTCCCGCCAGTCGGGCCAGCCCGGAGGCATCACGACCCACGGCAATCTTTTCAATGCCCTTGTGCGTGTAACCCAGCCGCGCTTCCAGACGCAGTACCTGTTCGCCGACGGCCTGAAAACGAAAGTGCCCCGGCTCGATGATACCGGCATGAACCGGCCCGACGGGTATTTCGTAGACGCCGTTGCCCAAAATTCGCTCGAAAGGATAATCCACATCGGCGGGTGCCCGTTTGGGTGAATCTCCGCCAACGGGAAAATCCGAGCGAAGCGGATAAACATCTTCCGGCCAGGCGCAATGCCGGGTCCAGCGGCGCGCATCGGGATGATCCTGAAAATCGACGCCCAGCAGGTCATGCAGATGGCGTTCCAGCCGGTCGGCTGCCGGGAAATACGGCGTGTGCGAAGCCAATATGGGGGCTTGCAATGGCACCTCGGTCATCAGCACCAGATAGTCACCCTCATGGACGAGCACGGCGTATATTCCCAGCCGCTCGCCCAGCTGATCGCCCCATAGGCCAGCCCAGCGATAACCGGACGCGGACGCGACCCGTGCTGCCCTACCCCAGTCTTCGGCATCGAGATGCAAACAATGCGCCGGCGCCAGCCGGATCGGATCACTGTGCAGGATGGTTACCCGCTCCTCTGCCAGAAGCGCGATAAATCCGGGCAACCAGTCAAAACGGTTCATAACAGGTGCGCCCCCGAGATCAGTTGCGTGGCCCGGTCAAGCCATTGCGCCAGAAAAACGGGAATGGACAAACCCAGCCACAATACCAGCCCAAGATGCACGATGACGGGTAGCATGTTGGCGTCCACCGGCTGCTGTCCTTCGGGAGCAGGCCCGTACACCATGGGATGAAGATGGCGGAATAAACCGGCGAAAGCAATCGCTAATCCTGTCACCAGAATCACTGTAAACCATGGCTGACTTTGCATCGTGGCAGTCAGCAACAGAAATTCGCTGGTGAACACACCGAACGGCGGAAAACCGGCGATAGCGGCGACGCCGATCAGTAAGCCCCAACCTACCGCTGGCTGGGTGCGAATCAGGCCACGAATATGATTGATGGACTGGGTTCCGGCAATGTGCGCGGCATGGCCGACGGTAATGAAAATCGCTGATTTGGTTAGCGAATGCACCAACATGTGCAACAAGGCGCCGAAGGTGGCCAGCGGCCCGCCGAGGCCGAAGGCGAAGGTCATCAGGCCCATGTGCTCGATCGAGGAGTAGCTGAACATGCGCTTGATGTCACGCTGGCGGTGCAGGAACAGCGCTGCTACCAAAAACGATACCAAGCCGAATCCCATCAACAGATGACCAGCCAGATGCGGTGTTTGTGTCGTCGACAGTGAGCCATCCACCAGCATCTTCAGCCGGACAATCGCATACAAGGCCACATTGAGCAGCAAGCCGGAAAGCATCGCGGACATGGGTGTCGGGCCCTCCGAGTGCGCGTCGGGCAGCCATTGATGCATCGGTACCAGCCCCACCTTCGTGCCATAGCCCACCAGCAGGAATACAAAAGCCAGAGACATGATGTCCGGTTGCAATTGCGGTGCCACCGAATGCAACACACTCCAGTTCAATCCCGCCGCCGGATCGGGGATGACATGCTGTGCGGCAAAATACAGCAGCACGGTGCCGAACAGCGCCAGCGCAATGCCAACCCCGCAAAGAATGAAATACTTCCAGGCGGCCTCAATGGCCTCGGGTGTGCGGTATAAAGACACCAGCAACACCGTGGCCAGAGTGGCGCCCTCCACGGACACCCACAAAACGCCCAGGTTATCGGTGGACAAAGCCAGCAACATGGTGAACATGAATGCCTGAAACATCGCATGGTACAGCCGCATCCCGCGTGGACTGATCCGCCCGCTGTCACAGACATGCCTCATATAGGGGCGGGAAAA
Source organism: Halothiobacillus sp. (assembly GCF_027346185.1). Taxonomy (GTDB): domain Bacteria; phylum Pseudomonadota; class Gammaproteobacteria; order Halothiobacillales; family Halothiobacillaceae; genus Halothiobacillus. The sequence continues at coordinate 12,387 of NZ_DAIESY010000069.1, read as the reverse complement.
AATGGAGGCGGTGAAGCCGACAAAAGCGGTCAATACAATGAGAAAAATATTGAACGCGTCCACTCGAAATAAAGAATTGGCCACCACGCCCGCATTGGCCACATTGAATGCCAGAACAATCGAAGCGATCAGTGCAGCGGCACTCAGCAGCACATTCAGCCAACCGGCCCAGGAAAGACGGCTAAACCAGGGCAAAAGCAGGGCGCCGACCAAAGGCGTGAGCACGGTCAATACCAGCGGGCTCATGGCTCGTCCCCCGTGCGTTCAGTGAGCCGATTCATGCGGTCCACGTCGAGCGAATCGATGCTCTCGCGGATCTGGAAGAAGAACACACCAAACAGCACCATGGCCACCAGCACATCGAAGGCTACGCCCAATTCGACCACTAGCGGCATACCCGCCGTAGCCGATACCGCGGCCAAGAACAAACCGTTCTCCATGGACATGAAACCCAGCACCTGCGCCACCGCCTGGGTACGAACCACCATCATCAACAGGCCGATGAGCACAACCGCCAGACTCACGGCGACGATATTACGGGTGAACTGCATTTCCGCTTGTACCAGAGGCAATACAAGCCAATAGCTGAAAATGACCAACCCCAATGCGGCCATGATCACCAGGGCCGGATGAGATAAGGATTCCCGATGGCGATCCAGTTCAAGCCGGCGCACCTGACGGTGCAGCATCCAAGGAATCAAGAGCGCCTTTAAGCCCAGGGTGAGTATGGCGGAGAAATAAAGATGACCATGACCATCACTGGCGGCAACGAGTGCCGTCACCATGGCCACGAGAAAACCTTGCCACGCAAAGGCATGAATGGCCGCCACCAGTCGCACTTGCCCCAACAGCACGAAGGAGCTGAACATCACTGCCGCCGCGAGGACGATGATCAATTGTTGCAGTAGCGACAACAGCGCCATGTTCATGCACCCACCTCCAGAATCACATGGCTCATCAGACCCAGCAAAGCCAGCAATAAGGCCAGATTAAGGAAAGCCGGAACCCGGAATAAGCGCATTTTTGCCAACAGCGTCTCACTCACCGCCAGCGCCACGCCCAACAAGGCGAGCTTGACCACAAGCAGCACAAAGGCCATGCCGAGCATATCGGGGCGGATGCTCTGAGCAATCCCCCAAGGCAGGAACACATTGACCAGCAGCGCCGCATACAGCAGCAACTTGAGTTGTGCCGCCCACTCCATCAACGCCAGATGACGGCCTGAATACTCAAGAATCATCGCTTCGTGAATCATGGTGAGTTCGAGGTGAGTGGAGGGATTATCCACCGGGATACGGCCGGTTTCGGCGATCGCCACCAAGACCAGCGCGGCCAGAGCAAATAGATACGAGGGGCGCAGGAATGGCTCACCGAGCAGTTGATATTCCACCACGCTGGCCAGATTGGTACTGTGCGCGGTCATGGCCAGGCTAAATACCGCCATCAGCATGGCAGGCTCGGCCAGCGCCGAGACAAACATCTCACGCGAAGCGCCCATGCCCCCGAATGCCGTGCCAACATCCATACCCGCCAAGGCCAGAAAAAAACGGGCCAGACCCAGCAGACCGGCGATCACGATAACATCGGCCATGGCTGCGGTCGGCAGGTCCGTGCTGAGCAGCGGAATCGCCGCTGCCGCCAGCCAGGTGGCGACAAACACGATATAAGGAGCGGCACGAAACAACAGCGATGCCGTGTGCGCCATGCGCGCCTCTTTGGCAAACAGCTTGTACAGATCCCGGTAGGGCTGCCAGATCGGCGCCCCCCGACGATTCTGCAAACGGGCCTTGACCTTGTGTACCCATCCGACCAGCAACGGTGCCAGCGCCAGATACAACAAGGACTGAATCAATGCGAATCCCCAGGCAGCCATCGTCACACCACCAGCCATAACAACAGCAGTAAAGTAGCCAAGGTCCAGCCGAGATAGGTACGGATACTGCCGGATTGCAGACGCACCACCTGTCGCGACGACCATTCGACCCAGCGCGCGATCGGCGCGTACAACAAGCCCCAGGCCCGGTCAACCACTTGCAAATAATAACGCCGTCTACCGTCCTGCTGCGTTTCAACCCCATCACTGATCTGGAACAACAGCCCAAATATCCGTCGAATCGGCTGCACAAAGGCCGTGCCGGTGTACTGCATCGATGGCGTGGGCGGAGCATAGCCGCAATCCCAGGCATCGCCTAAACGCACCCGACGAGCGCCCCGCCCGACCAGCCATAAGCCAAGCACAAGTGCGACAAACAGGATCATGGCCACCAAAGGCGCGCCATAACTCGCTGTCTGCTGAGAAATGGGCGTCAGCCATAGCCAGCCATGTGCCGATACCTGTGACAGACCCTGCCCAAGTATTTCTCGCGGCACGGCATTGATCAAATCGATGAAGAAAGTCGGCAGAATCCCGAGCAACAGGCATAAAAATGCCAGAATACCTTGGCCTGTCCGCATGCTGAGCGGCACCCTGCGCGCACGACGTACGGCGCGGCAGCGTGCCTGCCCCAGAAAAGCCACGCCATAAACCTTGACGAAAGTCGCGGCCACCAACGCGCCGGTGAGCGCCAGCAATGAGGCCACGATCGGCACGATGCTGCGCAACACTCCCCCTTCCAGTTGCCAGGCCTGCAGCGCGGCCTGAAAACTCAGCCACTCTGAAACAAAACCATTGAACGGCGGCAGGGCGGCAATGGAAATACTGCCCACGAGAAAGAAGAAGCCCGTCCAGGGCATGCGGCGCAGCAGCCCCCCCATTTTCTCCAGATCGCGTTCATTCGCGCTGTGCAGAATTGCGCCCGCCCCGAGAAACAGCAGCCCCTTGAACAGGGCATGATTGATGCAGTGATAAAGCGCCGCGACAAAAGCCAGGGTAGCGATAAGAGGATGACCTTCGGCGAGAAACAACAGCGCCAAACCCAGGCCGATAAAGATAATGCCGAGATTTTCCACGGAACTGTAGGCCAGCAGGCGCTTGAGATCATTCTGCATCAGCGCCAGCAACACACCGATGATCGCAGACAGGCTGCCGACGATCAGCACCGCGACGCCCCACTGCCAGTGAACAGTACCGATCAGATCGAAGACAAACCGGATAAAACCATAGACCGCCACCTTGAGCATCACGCCGGACATGAGCGCCGAAATATGGGATGGCGCAACCGGGTGGGCCTCTGGCAACCAGGCATGCAAGGGCACCAAACCAGCCTTCATGCCGAAACCGATAAAGGCCAGTGCAAAAGCGACGCTGGCCCAGCCAAAGGAAAGAGACGCGCCGCGCATTGCTTCAAAGGTGAAACCGCCGCCGAAGGAAGCCAGCACCCCGAAACCCAGCAGGATGCTCAGACCGCCTATATGAGCCATGAGCAGATAAAGAAATGCCGCGCGCCGGTTGGCGGCGGAATCATGATGCCAAGCGACGAGAAAATAGCTCGACAGAGACATCAGTTCCCAGGCCACCATGAACATGAAGGCGTCATCGGCCAGAACCACCAGCATCATGCCCGCGAGGAACAGCCCGGTAAACCCGCCCAGCACGCGCAGTGAGTCCTTCCCTCCCTCGAAACCGCGCACATAACCGGGTGCGTAAATGCCGACGGCAAAGCTCACCACACCGATAATGCTGAGGAAGAAGCCGGACAGGACATCCAGGCGAACCTGCCAGGGTAACCACGGCAGGCCAAGCGGCAGTTGGGCGGTTGCCACCCCGCCATTGATCAGGGTGACCAAACCCGCTGCCAGTGCAACCAGCCCCGAAAGGGTAAATAGCGGCATGGCCACACGCCGGCGGATGGTGGCGGGGAAAAAAGACACCAACGCGGACAAGAGCGCCAGACCAATAGCGCCCTCGGCCAACTGCAAAGCAAGCGTGATGCTCATGGCAGCGCTCCTTCGACCTGTTTCAGACGCACACCACGACCGCCTGCGGTGCTCGTGGCGTTTTCGTTGATCAACACCACGCCCGCGCGTTCCAAGGCATCGACAACACGGGTCAGCGAATCCACGTGACCACGCACTTGCCCGTTGCTGGCTTCCATACGCTGGATGGTCGGCAACGACAGACCGGATGCCTCGGCCAGAGTACGCTGATCGACACCGATCAGGGCACGGGCGGCGCGAATTTGAGCGGCTGTAATCATGTTAATAACTTCAATGTTTAATGATCAGACATCAGTTAAGGAGCATTATACCTCAATATTGCGAAGCATTTCTAGGGAAGGTCTGCAGGTAATCTGCAGGTAAACAGGACGTTGTTATAAGGCAGACGTTAGATTCAAAGCCTGAAAAAATGCGAGCGGTAGTACAGCAACTCGGCGATTGAACCGCGAATATCGTCTAGCGCCTGATGGCTGGCATTCTTTCTGAAACCCTGCATAATTTCCGGATTCCACCGTCGGGCCAGCTCCTTGACGGTCGACACGTCCAGATTCCGATAGTGGAAAAATTGTTCCAGTTGCGGCATCAAGCGCACCATGAAACGCCGATCCTGACAGATGCTGTTCCCGGCCATCGGCGATTTACCCGGCACGACCCATGCCTGCAAAAATTCCAGGGTTTGTAATTCCGCCTGGCGCATCGAGGTCGTGCTCGCCAGTACGCGTGCGATCAGGCCGCTTTCGCCGTGGGTGCGGCGATTCCACTCGTCCATTCTGTCGAGAGTGCTTTTCGGGTGGTGGATGGCGATCACGGGCCCCTCCGCCAGAATATTCAGGTGCTTGTCCGTGACCAGCGTCGCCATTTCAATAATGGTATCCGACATCGGATCAAGCCCGGTCATTTCAAGGTCGATCCAAATCAGGTTTTCGGTCGGTTCAGGCGTATTCATGGGCTTACTCGTGTCATCGTGGAACCGCGACAGCCTAACACGAAACGAAGGTTTCTCTGCGCCAAGAGGGGTGTTCCTTTATAATCGACGCGCTCGATTGTCACATTTCTTTTCACCACGCGCACAATGGCCCCTCGCCTTGTTTTGAGCGGGGTCCAAATTTCCAATCAACACCCAGGAAGCCCTTGATGACGGATGTGCTCGATCAGGAAAAACCGGCCGAAATTGCCACACTGATTCGTGATATCCGCGAAATGATGGCACGCAACCGGTTGGTTGAAGGCCTGGTCGATCGTTCGGATGAACCGAATCACGCGCTGGTCGAGCGCATCGTGCAAAAGCAGAACCTGACGCGGCTGGCCCAGAAGCTGGAAAAACTCCATCCGGCCGATATCGCTCTGATTCTGGAGGCTTTGCCCAACGAGGACCGACTCGCGATCTGGGAACTCGTCCGTCCCGATCAGGACGGCGATGTACTACTCGAAGTCTCGGACTCGGTGCGCGCCAGTCTGCTGGCGACCATGGACCGGGACGAGCTGATCAATGCGGCCAATTCGCTGGAAGCCGATGAACTGGCTGACCTCGCCCCTGATCTGCCCGATCACGTCATGCAGGATGTGTTCACCGCCCTGCCGCTCGAAGAGCGGGAACAGCTCAAGTTCGCGCTGTCCTACGCCGAGGACACCGTCGGCGCATTGATGGATTTCGACCTTGTGACCGTACGTGCCGATGTACGCATCGAAGTGATTCTGCGCTACCTGCGGCGCATGGAAGACCTGCCCGACCACACCGACAAACTTTTTGTGGTCGATCGCCTGGGCAAATTTCAGGGCGTGCTTTTCCTCAAGACCTTGCTTCTGAGCGATCCTGAACAGGAGGTTTCAGAGGTCATGGCATGCGATGTGGTGCGTTTTCACCCCGAAGACAAGGCACGGGAAACCGCGGATGCATTCGAACGCTACGATCTGATCAGCGCACCGGTCATCGATGAACAAGACCGGCTGATTGGCCGCGTAACCGTCGATGCCGTGGTCGATTTCATTCGGGAAGCCAGCGATGAAGAGCGTTTGGCACAGGTCGGTCTGCGTGAAGAGGAGGATATTTTCGCTCCCATCCTCAAAAGCGTGAAAAATCGCGCGCCGTGGCTGGCCATCAACCTGGTCACGGCCATGATTGCCTCGCGGGTGATCGGCCTGTTCGATGGTGCCATCGAACAGTTGGTTGCACTGGCCGCGCTGATGCCGATCGTCGCGGGCATGGGCGGCAATGTCGGCAACCAGACCATAACCATGATCGTCCGTGAACTGGCCTTCCGCAAACTGGATAACCGGGACATCCGCACCCTGTATAGCAAGGAACTGCGTGTCGCCCTGATCAACGGGATCGTATGGGGCGGGATTCTGGGCCTGATTACGCTTGCGCTGTATCACGACCCGGCGCTTTCGATTGTCATGGTCTCCGCCGTCAGCCTAAACTTCCTCGCCGCCGCCTTCTTTGGTGTCACCATTCCCGTCACTCGGATGAGACTAGGCCGTGATCCCGCCCTGGGCAGCTCGGTATTGATCACAGCCATCACCGACTCCGGCGGGTTCTTCATCTTTCTGGGATTGGCCACGTTGTTCCTGCTCAAATGAAAATCAGACTGACCGACCGCCAAAAGAACCAGATCGCCAGCCGCCAGTCCGCACCGGATCAATCGCTGGAGCAAGCCACCGTGATCACTCATCACGGTACCGAGTTCATCATCGAAAACGCGGAAGGCAAACTGTTACGCGCTACCGCACGCCGCACGCTGGGCGTGCTCACAACGGGTGACCGCGTGGGGTGGCGCACAGGGGAAGATGCCAGGGAAATCATCGAATTCGTCTATCCACGCAGCAACACTCTGATTCGACCGGACACGCACGGCAAAGAGCGAGTGATGGCTGCGAATATTGATCAGGTCCTGATCATCCTGGCCCCGACACCCTGGATGAATCCGAACGTGGTTGAACGCACCCTGGTAGCCGCCCTCGACCTGCCCACGACCCCCATTATTGTATTGAACAAGGTCGATCTTCTCGCAACAACGCAAACCGAACACCGAAAGCTCATCGAGCAGACATTAGCCCTTTGGGCGGCGCAAGACATTGATATATTGCGCATCAGCACGAAAACCGGCGAAGGGATAGGCGACCTGCGCGGCGTGCTGCACGACAAGATCTCCATGATGATCGGCTTATCCGGCGTGGGTAAAACATCCCTGGCCCGCAGCATCACCTCTCAGGCTGCCGCCGCTGCAGTCAACGAATTATCCAGCCACAGTCAGGAAGGTCAGCACACCACGCGACACAGCACACTGTTTCGGCTCGATCACATGCAAGGCGGCCTGATTGACGCACCCGGCGTGCGAGATTTCGCCGTGGCAGCGCAAGACGCCCAAGCCATCGACCGCGCCTTTCCGGATATTCTGACACTTGCCGAAGGCTGCCGGTTTTACAACTGCACCCACAGTCAAGAACCCAGCTGCGCCGTTCGGGCGGCAGTTGCGCATGGCCAACTGGACAGCAGGCGGTTTGAGAATTACCAATCGCTCAAGCGCGAGTGCCCCCAGTAATCAGCAAGTAATCAGCCAGCAATCAACCCGGCGGCCAGGTCATTTGTCGCCCGCCCAGCAGATGTAGGTGCAGGTGATACACCTCCTGCCCACCATGATCCCGGCAATTGAATACCGTTCGATAACCTGCTTCTGCGATCCCTTCCTGATCGGCAAGTTGCGCCGCAATGACAAACAACTCACCAATCAGGGGAGCATCTTCCGCCTGAATATCATTCAAGGTAGGAATGGGCTTTTTGGGAATAATCAGAATGTGCACCGGCGCCTGGGGGTTGATATCCCGGAAAGCCAGAACGCGATCACTTTCGAACACGATGTCGGCTGGAATTTCGCGGCGAATAATTTTCGAGAAAATCGTCTCACTCATGCAAAGTACCTAATAACTCATGAACCAGGGCGGCCAATGTAGGCCCCAATGGTAGCAAGCGTCAACGCAGTTGCTTTATGTTTGTTGTCGCCCTAAACAATTAACCTGCACATTTGGGCAACAGGTACCTAAAACAGAGTCACTTTGCTACAATCGCGTGCGGTATTTTGGCGTCACCAAGCAGGAGAATTAGAGTTTTCTTATCCTCCAATCAATAATTTCATTCTGGAACAGGATGATAAAAGGGAACCGTTTGGGGTCAGAATCATCTAAAATCGCTAGACGCTTAGAAATAACCTGGCGTTCAATTCGTGTGAAAAAAACAATTTAGGGGCATTCATGAAAAAAATTATCCTTGTAGCCGCCGTGGCAAGCATGATGACAGGCATCGCGCAAGCAGAAGACAAACCCAAGGCAGAAGTGATCGTCAACCCGAACGTTCAGTTTTTGGGACACACGGTACCGATGAACGGATCTGACATTTTCGGTAAAATCAACATCATTCCAGTTGCTGCCGACAAAACCAAATTCATCGCAACCTTCAAGGGTAAAAACATTACAGGCCCTTTGACATTCTCCATCAACGAAGGCCGTTGCCGCGATTCAGCAACCAACAAGGTTAAATACCCACTGACTAACGTTGTTAACGGTAAGTCAGAAACGGTTGTTAATGTTCAAACTGCCAAGATCTTCGAAGGCGATGTACTTTCTTACACCCTCAAATCAGGTGACAAAGTCGTTTCCTGCGGTACCATCCAGTAATTCTGATTGAGCCAATAAAAACCCCGCCATTGAGCGGGGTTTTTTGTTGTCTGTTTTTTTGTTGAAACTGATTTTTTTAGATGGCGAAGATTTTCCAAACATATTACTTTCGTGCAACCATCAAAACCTGGCCAGGCTGAAGTGGTGTAGTGGAATCAAGACGATTGGACGCGATCAACTGCTCAACTGTCGTCGAAAAACGCAGAGCTACATTCCACAAGGTGTCCCCTTTCTGAACGATATATTGTCCAGATGACTCGGCAATCCTTTTCGACTGCTTCTGGTCAGCACGCAGACGCTCGTGATGCGCCGCCACAATCAATTTCTGGCCCGGATGAATTGAATCTACGGATTTGAGGCCATTGATACGTTTCAAATCCGTAAGTTCCATATCAAAACGGTGGGCCAACCCCCATAGCGAATCCCCGCCTTGCACCGTATAAAGCTGGTCTTCGCCACTTGCCAAAAGCGTCTTGCCTCGCCCCAACGGGACAATGATCGTTTCTCCGGGACGGGCATAAGCCGAACTCAAACGATTAACCTTGAGCAGTTCATCCACGTCACAGCCATAACGGTAAGCCAGCTTGTGAAAATTGTCTCCCCGACGAAGGGTATAGCGCCCCCAGTTCATGGCTGATTTCTCGGCTTCTTCCAGAGCAGTCGGGGTGAACTGTGATGCCAAACTCTTGGGCACCAGAAGGTTGGTCGTTTCCGGTCCGGTAATCGATTTATCGAAACCGGGGTTCAGATTAAAAAGCTCGTCATGCGTCATACCAGTCAGCGAAGCCAGCTTGTTCAAATTGACTGACTTATTCAACGCGATTTCGGTCACCACAGACTGGTTCGGGATCGGATAAGGGTGGAAGCCGTATTTCTCCGGATTACTGAAAATAATCACCAACGCATAAAGTCGCGCAGGGTAATCAGCCGTCTGCTTGCTGATTCGGGTCAAATCCCAGAAATCGGTTGGCAGCCCTTTGGATTGGTTGTAAGCAATAGCATTCTGTAATGTGCCCTCACCACCGTTATAGGAGGCGATAACAATGGGCCAATCGTCGTTAAACATGATCCGCAGACGCGTAAAATACAGCATTGCGGCATCGGTGGATGCCTTGATATCTCGTCTGCCGTCATACCAAACCGTACGCCGGAGGCCGAAATGCTCCCCCGTACTCCGAACAAACTGCCAGATACCCGCTGCGTTGCTGGATGAGACGGCCCCAGGCAGATAAGCACTCTCGACAATCGGCAACAAGGCCAGCTCCAACGGCAGTTTATTCTCCTGCAAATCCGCCACAATCATATGCAGATAGGGCTTTGCACGTTCTGTGACACGCTCAAGATAATCAATATGGCTGGAATAAAAGGCCAGTTGTTGCTGAATCCGAGGGTTATTAGGAATCGGCAGGGTGAATCGAGCCGCGATGTAGTGCCAGAGGTTGCCATCATTCATCCAGACCGCCTCCCGCGCACTTTGCGCTGGCGTGTTAATAGCGGGCAGAATACTGTAATCCACATTGTCCGAAGAAGAGCCATCGTCAAAGGCACTGGACGCTACCGGCGCATTACTTGCTGTTTGCGGCAAATTGGCGCAACCGCTCAAAGCAAGCAAAGCGGGCAGGACAAGGAGGGTGAGTAAACGGAGCAACATGCTTCGCTGCGGCTGTTCGGCGCGATGACAAGCCAGCCTTTTGCCCATGAAAATCATAACGCGGTGGATCATTATTCAGTAGTTCTTTGAGTGACGAGGGAGAAGCGGCAAATTATCAAACTCATCCTTCCAGCAACGTAGCTTCCAAAAGGCATCTGCATCACTGAGCGATTCGCTTCCGGCCTGTTTCAGTATCGCAGCACGTAAGGATGGCTCACGAATCCGCAAGAATGGGTTGGTTTTTTTCTCCATAGACATCGAGGTTGGCACGCTCGGCAAGCCTGCCGCGCGCGCTTCATTCACTTCGCGAATTCGTTGGACGATCGATTCATTGTTCGGTTCGGCAAAGTGCGCAAATCGCAGGCTATCAGCGGTATATTCGTGTCCACAATAGATCATCGTATCGTCAGGCAAGCTCGAAAGACGATCCAGACTCGCCAACATCTGCTCGGGAGAACCCTCGAACAAACGCCCGCAGCCCGCTGAAAAAAGGGTATCGCCCACGAAGGCGCCCCCCTCAGAGATCAGGCTGATGTGCCCCAGAGTATGACCTGGTGTATGCCAAGCCTGAAATCGACCAATGTGCGGCAAATCAAAGGTTTCAAGATCGGCCAATGGGTTTGTCACCCAGGTTTTAGATTCAAGTGCGGGACCATATACCGGCACGGGGAAGCGAGCACGCAATCCGGCGACGCCCTGGCAATGATCGGCATGATGATGTGTCAGCATGATGGCCGAGAGGCTAAGATTGCGCTGCTCGATTTCTGCCAGAACCGGTGCGGCTTCACCCGGATCGACCACGGCACAATGCCCTCGATCACCTTCGATCAGCCAGACATAGTTATCGGACAGGACGGGAATTGCGTGAATCCGCACAGTATCGCTCCTCCAACGTGACCCGAACCCTACGGCAACCGGTTACACCATCGTCATTAAAAACTGGTGACAGTGTACGAATATGACAACGGAGGTCAATCACCAATACCACGGGTCACGCCATTAACAGGCATTACTTGTCGTTTCAGGTCAAACAGAGGAGAACAACGGATTGAAACTTAACGACTCAATCCCTGCAGAATACCCTGAACATCGATCGATTGAGTGGGCAATGCAAGCAGGCTTGGTTCCGGAGACTTCTCGCTGATGGATTCAAGCCGATAAGCCTGACCGTAGCGCAACACACCCCAACCTTTGCGTACAAATTCGATCATTCGGGCATCCTGCCCCTTGTTTGCAGCCAGAGCCATATTTTGCAAAGCTCGTGTCAACTCAACCACTACCGGCGCATGGGATTGTACAGCGACATCAGTATGTGACTTTCCCTGCTGATCAACCCATACCACCCGATATTGCTCGCCTCGAATACCGGCGATGGTTTCCTGATGCCCGGTGGCCTCGAAACGGCTGACCGAACTGGCCATTTCATGATTGATCTGGTCGAGAACGCCGGCCCCCTGCCCCAAGGCTTGGGCGAGTTGGTCAGCACTCGCAACCGAGGCAACTACCGACAGGCCACCGATCTGAGATATCGCATACAGTGATCCCTGATGTAGCAGAATTTCCGCGGGTGGATGTGTCAGGTCCATGCGCATGGCCCGATCATTCAGCCAGAACAGTCGTGTTTGCTCAACTTGACCATCTTGTTCAGTCTCCATCACGGCTTGGCCTGCTGCCTGCGCGGTCGAAGCCCACACCAAGTACAGGCACAAAATACCAAAAATGATTCGCATCACGACTCCTGCTGGAGCCCCTGAGTCAACACAGAGGCGATGGGATGAAATCTCCATCAGCAGCGCTGATGGTGTTTTATTAGGCATGTAATGAATTTTGTGCGCGAGGCGTTTGAAGTTTCATCTTTTGCTGCCTGAATTTACATCACCCGTATCATAAAGCGATCGCCGAACTTAATCGCGCATTGTACCATAGCAGCTTTCCAGTGAAACACCGGCATCGCCCATTCTCTGTCAACCCAATTCTAAAATGTCCCCTTTTTTCCAAAGCTGAAATGTCCCCTTCTGAGTTGTCCTAGCGCGGGGTGGGTGGTGTGATGTGCGCAGCCTTGCCGATGGGGGAATGACGCCAGATGTGATCGGGAGCCGGTTTGAAAGAGGGCGTTGCCTGCTGCCTGACTTGGGCTGCATCCACCGTCTGGTGCAGACTTTTTTCATCGTCCAGAGGCACCGGCGGCT
>NZ_DAIESY010000066.1:0-29424 GCF_027346185.1 Halothiobacillus sp. | reverse complement strand
GACACAAGTCCGGATAATGCTGGGCCAGCAGTTTTTCATTCGCTGCGCGCAACGCATTGGGGCGATTGGCAACCAGAACCCCCCGACGCTCGGCCAGCGCTAACAGAGCGGTGACATAGTGATAGTTCAGGGTTACGGGCGGATCCTGACGCTGAATGATGATGTCGAGTTCGTCCAGATCCTGTGTTTGAGCGGGACCGAGTTCGAACCAGTCGGTGTTGCGATCAAATACCGTAATGGGGTGCATTCGCGAGCGAGGACGGCCTTGCTCGGCATGCAGCCAGTCTGGTTCCAGATAGAACACGGACCACCCGCGACTTTGTGCAGCCAGCAGCAGGGCAAAGGAGGTGTCCTTGTAGGGTTTGATCCGGGCTATGGGATCCATCAGGATGCCGATTTTCATGCGACCTGGGTCTCAACGGTTTCGGCTTCTGCTTCACGGATCGACTGGTATTCGTAAGCCGCGGCCAGCAGAGCAAGTCTGGCAACCACACCGTAAACGTAGTGCCGGTTGCGCTCGCTGTCGAGGGCGCATTCCGGGGAGGGCAGGCTGCAGGCCTCGTTGAAAGGCAATGGAACAAAGGCTGCGCCAGGGGAGTTCAAACTTTCATTGATACCCTTTTGTGTGTGCACACGGTAGAAGCCGCCGACGACGAAGTGATCAACCATGTAGATGACCGGTTCGGCCACGTAGCGGTCATCGTCCGGATGAATGGATACCTTTTCGAAGCTGTGGACGCCTTCCTGGATCAGTACCCGATCGATACCTAACCCCTCCTTACTCGCACTCATGCGCGTGCGCTGCTTGCGATTGAGTTGTGTGATGTCGTCCGCGGATTGCGCGGTCATCACGCCCATGCCATAGGTGCCCGCATCTGCCTTGATGACGACGAACGGCTTTTCCTTGATCTGATACTCGTCGTATTTTGCCTGAATCTCGGCCAGCAGTTCCCCAACCTGAGACTGCAGGCAGGTCTCGCCCTCGCGTTTGAGAAAGTCGATGTGCCCGCAGTCGCGCATCAAGGGTGATAAATACCAGGGGTCGAGATCAATGGTCGCACAGAGCTCCCGAGTCAGTTCCTGATAGATCGAGAAGTGCTCGAATTTCGAACGTTTCCACCAGCCGAGCTCGATGGGGGGGATCACGGTCTGTTCAAGTTCACCCAGAATTTCCGGGCGCCCGCCTGAGAGATCGTTATTCAGCAGAATGGTGCAAGGAGAGAATCCATCCACTTCGATGCGCCTGCCCACGCGGCGAATGGGGTGTTGCGTGAGTGTACGCCCGGAGGGTAGATCAAAATGGACTGGTTCTGTGATCGGCTCCAGTGAGCCGACGCGCACCCCGAAACCTGCCATTTCAACGAATGCGACCAGTGCAGCCACCGATTCGAGATAAAACAGATTGCGTGTGTGGCGCTCGGGGATGATCAGGATGTCCTTTGCTTCCGGACAGGCGTGTTCTACAGCGGCCTGAATGGCCTGCACCATCAGCGGATCGAAAATATGATTGAGGTTGTTGAAGCCGGCCGGAAAAAGGTTGGTATCGACCGGTGCGAGCTTGAAGCCAGCGTTCCTCAGGTCGACCGACGCATAAAATGGCGCGGGATGTTTGAGCCATTGAGCACGAAACCAAGCTTCGATTTGCCGGTGGCAGCGGATGATGTGGGATTCGATATGCAACAAGGGGCCACAATAGTGGGCGTCCAGTTCGGGGTGTGGTGTGCGCAGTGCTTCAGAAGGCATTATTGGTATTTCTCTATTATGTATCAATAGGTTGGGTGTCGCGTTTTGTGCCGGTTTTACAGGATGTAAAGAGGTAGCATACCTGTTGTCGATTCGCTTGTGGCAATCGGTCAAAGCGCAGTACGGGCAAAGAAAATACACCAATCTGCGCGATTTAGATGTGATTCAGCGTGAATTTGATACGAGGCGAGGCCGGTCGGCCCCGTTGTAAACTTGGACACAACGCGAATTAATTGCCAAAGTAGCTTGCCTTGGGTACATTTGCTCCATTGGATTTTGTGAATCGCCTGTTTAACTGGCTTCCCAACACTTCTGGGTATCTCACCATGGATCAATTGAACGAAACGACAGCCAGCACTCTTGCGTTCCCCGGGCTCAAAGTCCTGATTGTCGATGACAGTAAAACCATTCGTCGTACCGCAGACAGCCTGCTTTCTAAGGCGGGTTGTGTTATCGAAAGTGCGGTTGACGGCTTTGATGCATTGGCAAAAATCGGAGATTTTTCGCCCGACATCGTCATTATCGACATTTTGATGCCACGACTTGATGGCTATCAAACGACGGCAATTATCAAACACAACGCGCGGTTCTCCCGGACGCCAGTCATCCTGCTGTCGAGCAAAGACAGTATCTTCGACAAGGCTCGGGGTAACATCGTCGGCGCGTCCGATTATCTGACCAAACCGTTTACCAGTGAAGAGCTCTTCGGCGCCATCAGTCGGTTTGCTACCGAGGTTGCGGGCGCGTCTACCAGCGCAGCTTGATTCTTAAAGTGATTTATCGAGTGGATTGGTTTTGACGATTTTTGGATGAATTGAAATTTTGTAAGGGAAGGTTACTGTGGCACATATCGTTGTTATCGATGATTCACCAACTGAGGTTTATGTTCTGCAAACAATGCTGGAGCGTAATGGACATCAGGTTTCGGTGGCGAAGAATGCTGAAGAGGGCATTGCTTTGGTCAAGCAGGCCCAGCCGAATGCCGTGTTGATGGATGTGGTCATGCCCGGCATGAACGGATTCCAAGCGACACGAGAGTTGAACAAGAATCCAGAAACATCACACATCCCCGTCATCATTGTGACAACCAAAGATCAGCAAACCGATAAAATATGGGGCATGCGACAAGGTGCCAAAGATTACCTGGTCAAGCCGGTCAAAGAGGCGGACTTGATGGGTATTCTCGGAACTGTGCTCCATTGACTCAAGTCGGGGGTGACTTGTGAATCTATTTGACTATCTGTGTTGGGTTGAAACCGAAGCGGCCGCCCATGCGGTCGGTATGCCAAAGACGGATAAGGTCGAGTCAACCTGGCAGGCTGTGCTGTTCCGTGCAGGTGGTAGCAGAATGCTGGTGCCATTGGTTCAGGTTCGGGCCATTCTTCCCCCGCCCCGGCAGGTTCAAATCCCAGGCGCCAAGCCTTGGGTTGTCGGCTTGGCCAATATGCGCGGTGAGTTGACCGGGGTTTACGATCTGGCGCGGTTGTTCTTCGACCTCCCATCGGAACCCGGCCGACACTCAGTCGTCTTGCTTGCCAAAACGCAGCGGTTCAGTGCCGCTTTCATTGTCGACCGTTCCTACGGTATTCGTCAGATCCCGTTCAGTGCAGAGCGCGCCGTGAAGGAACCCCATCTGCAAGGGGTTTTAAGGGAAGTGAGCATGGAAAATGACTGGTTGCCGATCTTGAATCTGGACGCACTGACAGACAGCGATCAGTTCATGAATGCGGTTGCCTGAATACATTTGGATGGTGATTGTCGATCGATTTCACAACAGGGATTTGGCCTGTTATACAGCTAGGAGTGGGCAGTAGCTATGAGTCTTGGAGTTAAGTTGGGCGGCCTGAGCCGTCAGGTCATCACGCTGGTCGTGGTCGCAGCTATTACCTTGTTGGTCACGGTTGCGATTTTTATTCTTTCCGCAATGAACGACCAGGCCCTGTTGGAACGTCGTCTCGTGGCTTCCCAGCTTGAACGCTTGTCACAGGAAATGACAATTGAGACGCTGCGCGCCGTTCGCGGCAACAAGGCTTCTTTCGATACTGTGCTCTCCCTGCGCGCCCAGTTCATCTCCGATCTGAATGCACTCAGTGGAAAAGACCCCAAACGACCAGCCGCAGGCGTTCCAAACGAGCGTAAAGCTGAACTGGCCAAGGTTCAGAAGAGCTGGGATGAATACAACCTCGCCTTGGCCAAGGTGCTTGAAGGGCAAAAAGCGATTTTGGGTGTGGGTGATCTGGCCTCTCAAATCAACCAGTTGCTGCCGGATCTGTTGTCGAGTTCCGACGAAGTGGTGCAAACCCTGATTGCCGCTCAGGCCAGCCCCCAGGTTGTCTATCTGGCCACTCGGCAGCTCATGCTGGTCGAGCGTATCGGTTTGACCATGGGTGAAATCACATCGGGCGGACAGAACGCTGCAAATGCCTCTGACCGATTCGGGCGTGATGTGGCCTTGTTCGGTGGTGTGTTGAATGGTTTCCTGAATGGGAATCGGATGGCACCACAAATCAACGATCCTGCAGCGCGGGCGAAATTGCGTGATGTGGCGGTGTTGTTCGCCACCGTCAACCAGGGTGGTTCTGATCTGCTTTCCGAGGCACCGACTTTACTGGCGGCCAACCAAGCAGCGATCAAGATCGACAAGATTGCCGGTGCGTTTACGGGCGATGTATCCAAGCTTTCTTCCACTTTGGCTCAGGATCAGGTGAACGCTGGTCAGTTGGCTTATTTCGGTTATCTCACCGGTTTGATCGTGCTGTTAATGCTGGCTTGGCTTGGCGTGGTGTTGGTTCGGGATTCTCGTTATGCGATGAAGATGACTGAAAGTCAGAATCAACGGAACCAACAAGCCATTTTGCGTCTGCTCGACGAGATGATGACCTTGGCGGATGGGGACTTGTCCTCACATACCACGGTGACCGAGGATATTACCGGTGCGATTGCCGACTCGGTCAACTACTCGATCGATGCGCTGCGAGATCTGGTCGGGACGATCAACGACACCTCCGTTCGCGTAGCCAGCGCCGTACAGCGTTCACAGGCCGATTCGCGTGCGCTGGCGGAAACTTCTCGCGTACAGGCAGAGAAGATCAGCTCGGTATCCGATGCCATCGCACAAATGTCCGATCAAATCGAAGCGGTATCCTTCAATGCCCAACAATCGGCGACGATTGCGCAGTCTTCAGTCGACGTGGCGCATCGTGGTGGTGACGCCGTGCGTGAAACGATTACAGGCATGGCCAACATTCGTGAGCAGATCCAGGAAACGGCCAAACGGATCAAGCGGCTGGGTGAATCTTCCCAGGAAATTGGTGACATCGTTGGCCTGATTACCGATATTGCCGACCAAACCAATATTCTGGCCTTGAACGCTGCGATTCAGGCGGCCATGGCCGGTGAAGCGGGGCGTGGTTTCGCGGTGGTTGCCGATGAGGTTCAGCGTCTTGCGGAACGTGTTGGTAAAGCGACACGTCAGATCGAATTGCTGGTTAACACGATTCAGACCGATACCTCGGAAGCCATGTTGGCGATGGAACAAACCACGACCAACGTGGTTAGCGGTGCAACTCTGGCTGAGAATGCAGGTAAGGCACTTCGTGAGATTGAGACTGTTTCACTGAACCTTTCTGAGCAGATCAGTGAAATTGCGAAGGTTACTGAGCAAGAAGCGCTTGTGGCTACGAATCTTCGACAAACAGTGAACAACATTCGAGCTGAAACCCAGGAAACAACGGACAAGGCGAGTCGCGCAGCGGATGAAATCGGTGCGCTGGGGTCTCTGTCGCAAGAGCTTAATAACTCGGTGGCCGGTTTCAAGATGCCTGATCGCTAGTATCCAACCGTTGTTATCCCTTACAACGTGAGGGTGTTTATTTCGATTCGTGACCAAGGCTGTCCTGAGATGTCACGGGTCGGATTCGAATTCTTAAAGAATGATCGTTTTCTTAAGTCGTTCGGTCGGCTGAAAAAACGACGGATTCGGTGGTCATAGGACTGTCGATCACATCCTAGGAGCGGTTTGTGACTATGCGCACAGAATCAAAGGTGGACTCAATTGTTCTCGATTGGCTCAGGGAAGGGCTGAACGAGAAAATCGATCAGTTACTGCGCGCACTTGAAGATTTGAGCAGCGGTGCGGGCGGTAATGAGCTCGTTTTTGAGTCCTTGCAGGCTGTCAAAGCCATTGATGCCGTTCTGGCTGTCTCCGATTATCAACTTTTACGCGTCATGCTCAAAGAGCAAATGTCCGCGCTCACTCAGCTGGAAACCAGGCCTGAACAAGCTGCTTCATTGGTTATGGCAGTGACTGAAGCAGCGTGGATTCTGCGTGCTCTGCTGGATCGGTTGAGCGTTGGTGCCACGGTAAACGCCATGAGTTTGCTGCCGATGATCAATCGATTGAGACTGGTACAAGGGCTCCCGGAAGTCGATACAGTCAATGTGTTGGTTCGGTCGGCCGTACTGTGGTCAGAGAGTCGCGTATTCGTTAATCCCTATGTCGGGCAGGTTGCCGCCAAACCGGGGGAGAAGATCCAGTCGAATCAATTACTTGCTTCTATGGAGCAGCAGATTCTTCTGCTGATGCGCGGTGACGTGGCCGCGATTCCTGGGTTGATCCAGACGTTTGATCGGATCATCGAACGCGAGGTCAATCGGTCCGTTGTCGTGGCCACTCGTTCCTTTGAAGAATTGCTGGGCGTAGTTCACCAGGATCAGGAACGTTATCTGCCTTTGGCCAAGCGTATGATCGGGCGCGTGCTCCGATTGTTCCGAATGGAAATCCACGGGCGTGATTCTCTGCTTATCCGTTTCGAAGCAATTGAGTTTGCGACGGATATGCTCCTTGAGTTGGTGCGTGTGCTGCCGGAAGACCGTGAGTTGTGTGGAGAGCGGCTCAGCTACTGGTACGAACTGCTCTCTACTGAAGGTGAACGTGTACGCTTCTTGGGACTGGAAACATCTGCCCTGACGCAGGTTTCTGAAGTTCTGACCGAAGAGCTTAATGCGGCACAAGATGTGCTTGATTTGTTTGTTCGTGGTGCCAAGTCTGATCTTGAGCCTCTGATGCGGATTCAACCCAGACTCAAGCAAATCGTTGGCGTGCTCGCCGCTTTGAATTACGAGCATGAGTCAGCATTGATTCAAGGGGCATTGGAGCACCTGATTCAGGTGACGCGCGGAAGCGTTCTGCTTGATGATGATTTCCTGATGCAAATGGCAGTCGCGATCATGACCACTGAGCAGGTCGTGTCGCAAATCGGGCAGTTGATTGTGGACGATTGCGAGTCGTTGACAATGGTTAATCGGGTTGTTTCCGAGGCACTCGTGCCATTGGCTACCGCGTGTTATGAAGATGTTGTCGCGTCCAAGGAAGCTGTCAATCAGGCGTTGAAATCCAATGGGCAATCGGCGAGTCCGGCTACGCTTGCCCACGCCGTGCGATTGATCGCTGGTGTGCGCAATGTGCTCGAAATGGCCGAACTCAGAGCGGCTATGCCCTTGATTGATGGTGTATACCGCTGGCTTTACCAGCATGTCAGTAATCTGCAGCTCGTCAACGCTGAGACTCTGTCGGCACTGGCCGAAGTATCCGCGGCCGTTGAGTTCTATCTCGAAAATCTGCGCGACCATCAGAAGGAAATGGAGCAGTTTTTGGATGGTGCCTTGCTGCTGCTGCCTGTGTTGGATAAAGGATCAGAGGCTATCGAAGGCGATCTGGCCCGAGAAATCCACGAACCGGAAAATCTCGACCTCGGCATACAAATTCCGATCAATGAAGAGCCTATGCTGCCAGTGGATGAGTCCTTGGCCAGTATGGAAGAGCTCATCGCGCAGTTGTCCATGCCGAGTCCAGACGAGTTGATTGAAGAGTTAGAAGCCTCCGAAGTCCTCCATGCTGAAGAAACAGCAGTTGATGACATAAAGGTAGAAACCCTCGACCTGCCGGAAGCAGTAGCGTCAGCTTCCGTTGAGAGCGGTGAACTGCAGCCTCCAGAACCTGGACTGGATGAAGTCCTCCTGCTGGAGGTTTCGAAAGAAACGATCTTTGGTGGAGGAGCCGATCAGCGCTCGCAATCTGAGAGTGAGCCGGAAACGGTGTTCGTCGCTCCTGAAACAATCGAAGAAGTGTCGATAGAAGAGCCATTCAGCGAACCGGCAGGGGATTCCATTGAGTCTGCCCCCAATATCAGCGATCAGCAGCTGATAAAAAGTGAGCAGGAGACCGAATCAGTCGAGGAAGCGGCTATTGAAGAGTCTGAAGTCGAAGCGGAGGCAAGTATTGATCTGTCCACAGTGTGGACACTGGAGTCACCAGTCGATTTGGAACAACGTGAGTCTGTACTCGAACCGGAATCCGTTGAGACCCCGGGAGCGGAAGTCGAACCGTTACCAGACTTGGAGACACTCGAACTTTCTCTGCCTTCGGCGGAGCCGAAACCAGTTGAATCATCATTTGAGTGGTCACTGCTGCACGATGCTTCCGATCCTGCAATCGACTTGTCACTTCCACCGGGTGAACCCCAAGAACCTAACCAAGAACCTGAACAACCATTCTTACTGGCGGACACTTTCACTCCTGATCTGACGCTCGAAATCCCTTCATTGCCAGATACTGAGCAAGTGTCTGCGCCCGAACCGGAAGTGGAAACTGAAATGGTGTCCGGTGCCGAGGTGGTACAGACCGGTGCCGCTTGCTCAGAATCAGGGTTTGAAGAAACTCTGGATGATCTTGCGATCGAGATGCGGGAAGTTTTTGCAGAAGAGATGCAAGAAGAGGTGCCAGCGCTTGTGGAAGCGGCCAAAGCATGGTCCAACCAAGGTGGACGAGATCATCTGGTCACAATTCGTCGTGGTTTTCACACCATCAAGGGTAGTAGCCGGATGGTTGGTTTGACCGCGATTGGCGATTGGGGCTGGGCCTTTGAGCATCTGCTGAATCAAGTTCTGGACGACCGCATAACCAGCACACCCGCGTTGCGTGCCGATGTGCTCTCGGCCGTAATGCTGATGAACCAGGCATTGCCGGTCTTATCCAAGGGGCAGCAACCCCCCGTGACGTATTGGCAGGAGTCGTTGGGCTGGGCTGAGGCCTGGAGCAATGGTCAGCCAGAGGGTGAATACGCCTCCGAACCTATCGTTATGGGATCAACCCCTGAAGCTGAAACTCCAGTTATAGCGGCTGATATTCGCTCGATTGAGACGCACGAACGTGTAGAAAAAGTACCGCCAATAGGTGAGGATGGTCGGCCTGAGGAGGTCTCGCCGTCAGGTGAACTGGCCCATGAAGCAGATGTGTTCGAGGTTGAAACTGCTTTCAATCAGGAAGTTTCGCCCGATACTCATGCCGAAGCCGAAGCCGAAGCCGAAGCCGAAGCCGAAGCCGAAGCCGAAGCCGTGCACATTGAAGAGTCACCAATGGCGGTCGTCATTGATGCTGAACATTCGGGTTGGTCATCGTCCGGTATTGACGAAGTTACTGCTGCTGCCGAGCCTGAATCGGAGCTTGAGGAGGAGACGGCTCAGGAAAAAATGCCTCAGCCATTATCGGTTATTGAAGATCCGGTATTGCGGGAAATCTTCGACCAGGAATCCTCGGGTTATATCCAGCAGTTGCGGCTGCAGATTGATCACGCTGTGATAAATCGGGTTTCGCTACCCTGTGACAAGGAGTTGGTGCGGCTGGTTCATACACTACTGGGTTCAGCCAGAACGGCGGGTGTTCAGTCGATCGCACGGATATCTAACCGGCTTGAAGAGTGGACTCGGTTGCTTGAAGAACACCACCGCTCACTTGTACATGCGGACCTTGTGTTATTCCAGCGTTCGTTGTTGATGATGGATCGTATGCGTCAATGGGTGATTGAGCCGAGTTTAGATCAACCGGATGAAGAACAGATCGAAAGCGAAATTGCCGCGCGTTTCGATCAGGTTTTGGTCGAATTGTTTTCAACTGATACCTTAACGGAATCAGTGGTGGATGAGCCCACTGAATTTGCTTTGCGGGCAGAGGGAAAGTCCCCAGAGGAAGAAAATGCCGAAACTCTTCAGGCGGCGCCAGAGGCTTCAGCGCCTTTCTTCGAGCGAAACACCGATATCGGTATGTCCGTTCGTCCCGACGATATGCCGGGAGATCAGGATCCGGATATTCTGCAAATCTTCCTGGAGGAAGCCGAAGAGTTGCTGGAAAAGGCGGATGGGTACATCGCCCACTGGCGTCAGCACCCGCACGATCTCGATTCCATCCGGTTGTTGCATCGGAACCTGCACACCCTCAAGGGTGGTGCACGCATGGCGGGTTTGTTGAATCTGGCCGATGTTACCCACTTGCTGGAAGATCGGCTAGATCGAGCCAGAGATCAGGGCGGTGAACAGGTCGATATACTGATTGCCTTGGTTCAACACACTTATGATGCCTTGAGCAAGATGCTGGATCTGGTTCGACGTCAGGCACCGATTCCTGCCCAGATCAAGTTGTTGTCCGAAATTGCGAACGAAGATTCGGCTCATGCAATTCAAGCACTTGTCTCGGAAGATGAAGCGTTGCGGGAACCAGTAGCAGCTCAGTTAGAAGAGCCTGCCACAGTTGCTCCATTCGAAAGGCCGGTTGAAGCTGCTGCTGTGCCGGCAGTTACCGAGTCAATCGAGACGACCGAGTCGGCCGACGCCACAGCGCCCCATGCTACGGCAGTTGCGAACGAAGTGCGAAGAGAGCAAATTCGTGTTGAAGCGGACCGGATCGATGAATTGGTCAACCAGGTTGGCGAGAACGTCCTGTTGCAGGCCCGTGTGGATCGACAGGTCAATGGTTTCGAACGGCAGTTATTCGAGCTGCAGCAAACATTGACTCGTTTACGCGGCCAGTTGCGTCGTCTGGAGATTCAAACCGAGTCGCAGATGAAGGCTGAATTGATGGCTGAAACGGGCTTGCGTGCTGAGGAATTCGACCCACTCGAATTCGACCGGTTTACGCAGGTTCAGGAGCTGAGCCGCGGTATCATGGAAAGCTTGGGCGATATTTCGAGTATCGAAGAAGCCATGAGCGATATCACCGAGCAGTCTCAGTTGCTCTTGCTGCAGCAGTCCCGTTTAGCGCGCAAACTGCAGGATGGCATGCTGGCACTGCGTATGGTTCGCTTCAATGACGTCGTTGGGCGTTTGCGCCGGATCGTCCGTCAGGTGGGTGATGAAATGGGGCGTAATGCCGAGTTGATCATCCACAATGGCGAGACCGAGCTTGACCGATTCACGATCGTAGGGTTGCTGCCTGCACTGGAACACATGATCCGCAACAGTCTGGCTCATGGGATCGAGTCTCCGGATGAGCGGCGGGTTCTGGGCAAACCGGAAGTGGGACAGATCGAAATCACTATTGAAAGCGCGGGCGGTAACGTCACGCTGGAGATGAAGGACGATGGTCGGGGACTTGATCTGGATACCATTCGTCGCAAGGCGGTTGAGCGCAAGCTGGTTTCGGCCGATATCGACCTCTCTGATGATGAAGCACGCGCCCTGATTTTCCTACCGGGCTTCTCTACTGCGGGCAACGTGTCCCAGGTGGCAGGCCGCGGTGTGGGTATGGATGTGGTTGCAGGCGCTGTCCGGGAGATGGGCGGTTTTGTCGATTTGCAGTCCGAGTTCGGCAAGTTCACACGGATTCAGCTTAACCTGCCGTTGACGCAGGCCATGACACGCGGAATTCTGGTCTCGGTTGGTGACGACCAATTCGCTATCCCGTACAAGGGCATCGTATCTGTGACCCGGATGACTTCTATGCAGTTGGCCGAACAGTATGCGAGTCCGAAACCGGCTGTGACTCTGAATGGCGAGCAATATCCCTTGTTCTATCTGGGCGAGTTGCTTGGTCGTGAACCGCATAATGTCAACCCAGAGGAAACCGGAGTGAGGCCTGTCTTCCTGTTCAAACTCGGTGAACGACGTTTCGCCATACAGGTAGAACACCAATTGGGTGGTATCCAGTTGTTCGTGAAGTCGTTGGGACCACAGCTTGGTCGCATCCCGGGCCTTTCCGGGGCTACGATTTTCGATGATGGCAATGTGATTCTGGTGCTTGAGCTATTCGAACTGGTGCGCCAGTTCCAGCGTCGGGATGATCGTCATCTCGACCTTACCGCACCAGCTGGAGGACGTCGTCGTCGTCCTGTGGTGCTTGTTGTAGACGATTCACTGACCGTGCGCAAAGTTACCGCACGCACACTGGAGCGGAACAATCTGGATGTGATCCTCGCACGAGATGGCGTCGAGGCACTGGGCTTCCTGCATGAACAAAAACCGGATGTGGTTCTGACCGATATCGAAATGCCGCGGATGGATGGTTTCGAATTGTTGGGGGCCATCCGGAACGACGAGCAGACGCGTAACGTGCCGGTCATCATGATTTCATCGCGAACTGGTCAGAAGCACCGTAACCGAGCGGAAGCGTTGGGTGTGAGTGCCTATTTGGGGAAACCTTATGCCGAAGCGGATTTGATCGAGCGAATCGAGAGCTTTATTACGGAGGCTCGTGGTCGGACGGGAGCGGGTGCCGTTGCACTGGCTGGTGGACCAGCTTTCCAGAAGAACAATGAGGAGCAGGGATGAGTAATTCGGACGAATCCATGATCGTTGCCGGAGCTGCGGCTACCAGCGAGAGTCATACCAGTGAAGGGATGGGATCGGTGGCGTCGAAAACCGTACGGATCGTGCGCCTGCCGACACAGGTCAGTGAGATGGAAGTGATTGTGCCCTATGCCATGGTGGCGGAGATCACCGAGGTCATGCTGCCGGAAGGTGGCACACATCTGAGTCGACAGGATGCGGCCATGGTCGATTGGCGTGCTCAGCGGATACCTCTGGTCAGTCTGGAGGCTATGCTGAACGAACCATTGCCCACGATTGGTCAGCGCGTGCGTTGTGTTGTCATGTATGGCACTAATCCTGACATTGCCTTACCTTATTACGCCGTACTGCTCTCCGGTGTTCCCCGTTCAGATGAAGTAAACGCACAAAGCTTTACTGAAGATGTTTCAAGCGAGGGCGGGTTCTGGCATTCGAGTGCGAATATGGGCGGGCGGCGTGTTGGGATACCCGATATTCGCTTGCTTGAATTGCAGATTGACGAGATGCGTCTGCGGTTTGATCGGGATACGACTTCTGCCTGAGGCGGTGCTTTTTAATCAGTTTGATTCCCCAAGAATGCAAAGCCCCCATTCATTGGGGCTCATCTTGTCAGTCTCTCCCAATCCATCAGGCTTATCCCTCTCGGACCTGGCTATCCTCATCAATGGACTGCCTGGGAATTGCTCAACCTGAGCGCAAGGGTCTGAGCAAAAATCATCGCACCAAGACCCAAGCCGACGTAAAGACCGGTGGCTGCCATGTAGTGACCCAAATAGCCCATTACTCGCTGAAGATAGTCGCCAAGAGACAAATTGGCGAAATGCCCGGACCATGCCCAGAAGCTGAGGTTGGAGAGGGCGAAAGCGGCGATAACACCCAAAGTCAGCCAGCCGGTGACAGCCAGAATCGTCGTGAAGGCTGATTCATTCGGGCGCATTGAATGTCGGCTCAGTCGACCGGCACCCCAAAGGGCACCGTAGGCCAGCAGCAACCCCGGATAGGCGGGCGAGAAGCATCCGGTCATGCCCAGACCGTCTGTCCACACGGCAGCGAGATCGATGACGACAGCCAACCCGATCAACGCAACAAACATCCAGCGCGCACGCAGATACAGACCTGCGAGGAAAAAGGCCGCCCAGGAAGTGTCGGCGATATGTAGCACCGCGCTGAAGTGGTGGTAGCGCGTGGCGGCCATCGACAAAACCAGAATGACGAACAGAAGCAACTGGGCGCTGGGTGTCGGTTTGTCCAGAAAAGTGGCGTGCGACGCTGCCTTGAGTTCGCTGTGATGGGGAATGGTTTTCATAATTGATCCTGAACGAAATAGCACGAAGTCTAAGTAAATGCTGATTTGTTCCGTCCTTGGAATAAATCAGCTCGCTCATCGCGGTACACGCCCGCGATGGCTCTCACAAATCAAAGACGTACGTCTTTGTTCGTGTTGGGGCATCCTGCCCCAAGCGGGAAGCACTGAATAAATCAGCGCTTCCCTAAGATCTGAACAGTGACAGTTTTTTGGGCAACTTGAAATGCTTGCCTCGGCGTAGATTATCGCAGTAAATGCACCACATGGAAAAACGGATTCATCTTCTCCGGTTTTATGGAGGGGATGAATCCGCTTCGACTTGGCCCCATGATGTGGGGGATAGGGGGCTCGAAATTACAACCCGTAACGCAGCGTAAATAACACGGTACGCCCCGCCTGATTGTAGTCGTATGCAGTTTGGTATTGCTTGTCTAACAAATTGTTGAGTGAAGCCTCCAGGTGCCAGTGTTGCGACCAGGCATAAGCCACCCGGAGATCGGCAGTGACAAAGCCCGCATTCTGAACCTCGGTCGGGACAAAGCCAAAATAGGCTAACTCATGGGTGGCGGTTTGCCCGCGCAGAGTGAGGCTGGTTTGCCAAGCGCCGAACTTTCGATCCACATCAATCCGTCCGCTCCATTTGGGTTGGCGGGGAATGCTTAAGCCCGTTTCCCGATCGACGGCTGAAATCCAAGTGGCGCTGCTATTCAATGCCCAATCGGCATTGTGCCAGCCAAGTTGCCATTCTGCGCCCAAGGATTGTGCCTGATTGATGTTGTAGGGCACATAGTATGTGCTTGCGCTGGAGGCAATCAAGTCGCGGGTACGGGTACGGAAAGCCGTCAGGCTGGATGTCCAGCCGTTATTATTCTGCCAGTTGAATCCCAGCCGGACGGTACGTGCGTGTTCCGGCTTAAGATCCGGATTGGCATAACCACCGGGGTAGTACAGATAGTTGAAGCTTGGCACATGAAAGCCGGTGCCATAACCACCGGTCAACGCCAAAGATGGACTGAGTTGCCAGCTTAAATCGACCGAGCCGGTATTGGCAGTTCCGAACTGACTGTTGCTGTCATGGCGCAACGCCGTTTGGATGGATAAATCGGCAATTTGCGTGGCGTATTGGGCAAACAAACCATTGTTATGACGGCTGGTCACATCATAGTTCACGCTGCTGGATACGTGATCGTTCAGGCGGTCCGCACCCAGCGTCAATAACCCCTGACCGATACTAAAATCGTTAGCGAGGCTGAACGAATCTTGTCGGCTGTTGTATTCGGAAACATACCTGCCGTCATAGTATTGGGTCTGGCGTTCGATATTGCGCCCGGCACTGGCGCGCAACTGCCAGATGCCGATTTTCATCAATGCGCCATCCAGCCCGAAATTCTGTTGCCGGGAACGCTGCTGATTACCTGTAAAGCTGCTGCCGTCATAATCGGTGAATGCGTTGGTTCCCAGCCAGTGAACTCCGAGGCGTGCGCCGTTGTTGCCGCTGTAGTTGAGGCGGGCATTGGCTGAATTGTTGCGATAACCATCATTGTCCGGTTGATTGACCGCGTAGGGTGAGCCGGTGGTGTCGGTGTAAGCGTTGAACCCGCCAGTACCTTGATGCGATGCACCGATCGAATAATCGAACGGGCCGTTGCCCCCGCTCACATTGGCCGAGGTCTCGAAGGTTTTATTGCTGCCACCGGCGATGCTAAATGAGGGTTGGATGCCTTTTTTGCCCTTGCGCGTAAAAATCTGGATTACGCCACCCATGGCATCCGCGCCGTATTGCCCCGAACGTGGGCCCTTGATGATGTCGATATGATCGATCAGGGCGACCGGCAGGTTTTCAAGGTATGCAGCGCCCGCCGTAAGCGAACCGATTCGCACGCCATCGATGAGCACCAGCGTCTGACTGCCGCTCATGCCCCAGATCGATGCTGTCGTGAGTTTGCCCGGCCCACCCCGATTTGTCATGTTGATGCCCGCGCGATTTTCAAGCAAAGATAAAACAGAAGTGGCTTGCAGCCGATCGATTTCTGCGCGGGTGATGACCGTTTCAGGCACGCCCGCAAAAGCGACCGGCGCGCCGTGACTGGCGGTAACGTTTACATCCGGTAGGGTGGATGGCGAACCGGCCAGTGCAGATAAGGGGATGGAACAAGCGGCCAGGCATGCGCAGGCCAGCGTAGTGCGACGTGTCCAGTGACGACTGGACAGGTGAAATTCGAACATGATGAAAACTCACGATCTGGGCGCGCCCACCGCACGCCGATGTGGAAAAAGCTTGAGGCCGGTCTCCGGGCTTGTGCTTCATCTCCACGAAACACCTACCGTTGCGGGGGCAGCGCAGGATCCACCTGCTTCCCAGTTTCACCCAATTCCCGAAGGTTGTTTCCCCAACGTCTTTTAACGATGAAAAACAACGTGGTGAGAATTGGACACCTCGTGCACGAGCCGCGCATTTTGAGGCTTGGATTATTTTGGTCAAGAGGCGATGGCCTGAATTTTTAATATCATCAAGCTTAATCTGCTGGATGGGTTGAACGAGAGCAAGCGGAGCTCGGTATTTCTCCCCTGTAAAGGATCGGGCAAGCGGTATACTGGTCAGCAAGAATCAGTTTTTAAGTGGATGTCGATATGCCGGTGGAACAGCCTCCAAAGATGTGCGCGGTGCGACCGTTGGCTGCGACACGACTGTTTGCCGTCGAAGCGGTTGATCTTGTATTCGCCAACGGTACCGAGGTGACATTTGAGCGATTGGCGGCAAAGGGGCGAGGCGCCGTTCTGGTCGTGCCGATTCTTGATGATGGCCGGATCGTTCTGATTCGCGAATATGCCTGTGGTACTGAGCGTTATGAGCTTGGGTTGCCCAAGGGACGGATCGATGGCGACGAGCCGATCCTGGATGCGGCGAACCGCGAACTCATGGAAGAGGCCGGTTTCGGTGCGGCACAATTGACCCTACTGCGTGAAGTCACATCGTCCCCCGCCTATTCGGCTCAACGGACGCACATCGTGCTTGCGACGGGACTGTTTCCCCAGCGTTTGCCGGGTGACGAGCCCGAACCGTTGGAAGTTGTCACCTGGCCACTGGATGACCTCGACCGATTGGCTTTTGATGGGCAGTGCAGCGAAGCGCGTTCGATTGCGGCACTGTATCTTGCCCGAGCCCATCTGGCTCAATCTGAGTTAGTCGATTTCAAGAAATCCGTAAAATGAAAATCTTCCCAAAGGCCGACTGACCCATGAATGACTGGCTATCTCTTCGTGAGCCCGTACGTACCATCGCTGCACAGGCCGGTGAGGCGATCATGCGCGTTTATGCAGGGGATTTCGATATCATGCACAAGGCCGATGATTCGCCCGTCACCGAGGCTGATCTGTGGGCGCATCGGGTCATCAAGTCGGGCTTGAAGGCACTGACTCCAGAGCTTCCGGTGCTGACCGAAGAGGGCGGCTTGCCGGATTGGTCGGTGCGCCAGCATTGGTCGGACTATTGGCTGGTCGATCCGCTGGACGGCACCCGAGAATTCGTGAAACGTAACGGCGAATTCTCCGTCAATATTGCGCTCATTCACCAGAACCAGCCGGTGCTGGGTGTGGTTTACGCGCCGGCTACCGGTGCCGAGTTTGCGGGTGTCCGGGGCGTGGGCAGTTGGCGTTTCACCGCACAGGGAGCGCAACCGCTTAAAGTTCGACCCTTGCCGAATCCAACGATCACATTGGCCTTGAGTCGTTCGCACGGCAGCCGTCGCGAACAGGCGCTGATCGACGCACTGACCGAGCACGTGGGCGAACCACAGGTAATCCGTTGCGGCAGCGCCCTGAAAACCTGTCTGGTGGCCGAGGGTCTGGCGGATCTTTATCCCCGATTCGGGCCAACTTCTGAATGGGATACCGCCGCCTCGCAGTGTGTGCTTGAAGCGGCGGGTGGGCAATTGATCGACCTCAATGGTCAGCGGCTCACCTATAATCGTCGTGCGGTGGTGCTCAATCCGTCGTTTCTTGCTTATGGTGAAAGCCTGCCCTTGCCATTGGCGCAATTGGCGCGGATTTCAGCCGAATAAGCAGACCCTGCCGATCATTCAGCATACTTTTAGCGTGTTTTTTCAGGAAGTTCAGATCATGGTTTTAATGCTCGACAACTACGACTCGTTCACCTTCAATCTGGTCCAGTATCTGGGCGAGTTGGGTGTCGAGGTCTGGGTGGCGCGCAA
This sequence comes from Halothiobacillus sp., assembly GCF_027346185.1. GTDB lineage: Bacteria > Pseudomonadota > Gammaproteobacteria > Halothiobacillales > Halothiobacillaceae > Halothiobacillus. The sequence continues at coordinate 11,547 of NZ_DAIESY010000066.1, read as the reverse complement.
CGATCAGGTCACGGTTGAGGAGATCGCCGCACGTGCGCCGTCGCATATCGTGATTTCCCCCGGCCCCTGCTCGCCGTCGGAAGCGGGTATCTCGATTGATGTCATCCACACGTTTGCCGGGAAAATCCCGATCTTCGGTGTTTGCCTGGGCCACCAGGCGATTGGTCAGGCATTTGGCGGGAAAGTGATTCGGGCCAAAGAAGTGATGCACGGCAAGGTTTCCCCGATCTATCACAACGGTGAGGGCGTATTCTCCGGCTTGCCGAATCCGTTTGATGCCACGCGCTACCACTCCCTCGTGGTGGAACGGGCGAGTTTGCCGGACGTGCTCGAAGTGACCGCATGGACGCAATATCCCGACGGTTCATTCGATGAAATTATGGGCTTGCGTCACAAGACCTTCGTCGTTGAAGGCGTTCAGTTCCACCCAGAATCGATTTTGACCGAGCACGGTCACCAACAACTCAAGACTTTCTTGGGCTACCAAAGCGCGGTACGAGAACCCGCAATCGCATGAGTTCGCAGCAGGCGCGGGCAGCGCCGAAGGCTTTTCTGATCGTACCGCTGGTGGCGAGTATGCTCATGATCGCCCCGTTTACCGTGGATGCCTATCTGCCGTCGTTCCCGGCCATCGGCCATGAATTTGGCGTCGATCAGGCGACCATGCAGCTCACGCTGAGCCTGTATCTCTGGTTTTTCGGCGGCATGATGCTGGTGCACGGGCCGCTTTCCGATACGTTCGGGCGCAGGCGCATGGTGCTGATTTCCCTGACCGTGTATGCGCTGGCTTCCGTGGGTGCGGCCATGGCGGGGAATATCAATGAGCTGATCGCTGCCCGTATCGTTCAGGGAATCGCTGCCGGGGCCGGGGTGGTGATCGGTCGGGCCCTGGTGCGGGATTTGTTCGAAGGCGCCATGGCCCAGCGGGTGATGTCGAACATCACGCTGGTCTTTGCGATTGCCCCGGCGATTGCCCCGATCATCGGTGGCGTGCTGGATACGTGGTTGGGTTGGCGTTCGGTGTTCTGGTTCCTCGCCCTGTTCGCTGGTGTATCGATGGTCGGGGTGTTCGCGTTCATGCCCGAAACGGTCGGTGCCCACAACCGGCAATCCATCGCGCCGTTATTCATTATGAAAAGTTATGGTCGTGCATTGAGTCATGCCCCGTTCATGGGGCTGACACTGGTGTTCGCGCTGCTGTTTTCGGGGATGTTCCTGTACATCGCCGCCGCGCCGATGATTATGGTCGGGCATCTGCAACAAACACCGACCGATTTCTGGAAGTTTTTCGTGCCGCTGGTAACCGGGCTGATTCTGGGCAGTCGAGTCAGCAATGTTCTGGCCAGTCGCTACGCGCCGATGACTACCGTCAGTATCGGCATCGGCCTGGCTGCCGTGGCGGTGGGGTTTAATGTGGCTCAAAGCCTTTGGTTTGCCGAGCAGCCGGCTGAAATAAACGAGTGGCGTGTTTGGTGGACGGTCTCACCGATCATGTTCTACGCCATGGGTATGGCGACTGCGATGCCTTCGCTCAACCTGATGGGGCTCGATTACATTCCCGCGCAGCGCGGACTGGCTTCTGCCCTGCAAGGATTCACTCAGATGATGCTCGCAGGAATCGTTTCGGGATTTGCCGTGGCGCATCTGGCCCAGAATCTGCTCTGGTTGGCCTGGGGAATGGCGGCGTTGTGGCTTCTGGCTGCGTTGATCTGGATCGCGTGGTATCGCCGGGCACCGCGGCTGGGTTTTGCGAGCGAGACACGACATGTCTGAGTCCGTTTTAAAACCGTACTTGGGTGTGTGCTCATGGTTTCTGTGGGCGCGCGATCCGGTTGCCCGGTTGAGTGCCGACTCGGGCTACGGATCAGATGATAGAATGCGGTTTTGGATTAATCGACAGTACGAGGAAGGCAGCGATGGCCGGCCATAGCAAATGGGCAAACATCAAACACCGCAAGGCGCGTCAGGATAACAAGCGCGGCAAAATTTGGACGAAGATTATTCGCGAAATCACCGCGGCGGCACGTATTGGAAAATCTGCCGATCCCGCCGCCAACCCGCGATTACGCCTGGCCTGGGATAAAGCGCTTTCGGCCAACATGCCCAAGGATACGATGGAGCGTGCAGCCAAGCGGGGCGTAGGCGCCGGCGATGGTGAGCAATATGAAGAGATGCGCTACGAAGGCTATGGTCCGGGTGGCGTGGCTGTGCTGGTGTTCTGCATGACCGACAATCACAACCGCACGGTGTCGGACGTGCGCCATGCATTCAGCAAATTTGGCGGAAACCTGGGGACGGATGGCTCAGTTGCCTATTTGTTCAGCAAACAAGGCGTTTTATATTACCCGCCGGGTGTGGATGAGGATGCGCTGATTGAAGCGGCACTCGATGCCGGCGCTGACGATGTGCAGGTCGGTGAGGAAGGCGCGGTCGAAGTCATCACGACGCCGGAAGATTATGTGTCGATCAAGGATGGCCTGACGGCGGCTGGTTTTGTGCCCGAAGAAAGCGAGTTGGCGATGCGGGCGGCGGTCACTGCGCCGGTCGAGGGTGATCAGGCCGTCAAACTGGTCAAGATGATCGACATGCTTGAGGATCTGGATGACGTTCAGGAAGTGTTCCACAACGCCGAAATTCCTGAAGAGGCGTACGCATAACGTGGCCCGCTTGCGCGTCATGGGCATTGATCCGGGGTCAGTCACCATGGGGGTGGCCGTGCTCGACTTCGAGCGGGGGCGCGCAACCCAGATTCATCTGCAAAGCGTTTCGCTTAAATCCTTTGGTCTGTTCAGTGCGCGACTGGGGGCGATCTACGCCGAAATCGATCGATTGATTGACACCCATGCACCGGATGAATTCGCCATCGAGCAGATTTTCATGTATCGCAGCCCTGAATCTTCCCTCAAGCTGGCGCAGGCGCGCGGTGTCGCGATTGCCGCTGCCGTCGGGCACGGCTTGGCCGTGCACGAATACATGCCCGCCGTGGTCAAGCAGGCCGTGGTCGGCACGGGGCGCGCAGACAAACTTCAGGTACAGCATATGGTCAAGCGGCTGTTGTCCTTGACCGATAACCCGCCCGCCGACGGCGCGGACGCCGCAGCGGTGGCTTTGTGTCATTGCTATCGACGCACTTCGTTGGCCGGGATTTCGGCGGATGTAGTCGGGGTCGAAAAAACCGCCATGCAGTTGCTGGCTCAGTCACGTTACCGGAGACGCAGTCGATGATCGGTCGCCTCAAGGGCATTTTGGTTAACAAGCAACCCCCCTGGATCCTGCTGGATGTGCAGGGTGTGGGTTATGAAGTCGAAGTGCCGCTTTCAACCTTGTTCGATTTGCCCGCCAACGGGCAGGAAGCCACGCTCCTGATTCACACCGTCGTGCGGGAAGATGCCTTCCTGCTTTATGGGTTCTCGCGCGAAGTCGAGCGCAAGCTGTTTCGGCATTTGCTCAAGGTCACTGGCGTCGGTGCCAAACTGGCGTTGGGTGTGCTTTCCGGTATGAATGCCGAAGAATTTGCGGGCGCGATTGCCCGCAATGACATTGCCGCGCTGATTCGATTGCCCGGTGTGGGTCGAAAAACCGCCGAGCGCCTGGTCATTGAAATGCGTGACCGCCTGGCCGAAGGGTTTTTCGACGGTGCCACAATGGCGGCCAAGGTGGGCAAGATGGGCGATGCCGTACCACTTGCCGGTGCCGATCAAGAAGCCATGAGTGCGCTGGAAGCCTTGGGCTACAAGCCTGCCGAAGCACAACGGATGGTCAAGGCCGTGCCAGATGCCGAGGCGTTGCCCGTTGAACAGATCATCCGGCTGGCACTTAAGCCACTTGCGAGTAAAGCCTGATGACTGATCGCGTCATTACCGCAGAAAGCGTGACTGAAGACGAGGCCATCGAACGCGCCTTGCGTCCCAAGCGGCTGGTCGATTACGTGGGCCAACCTGCGGTGGTCGAACAGATGGAAATATTCATCCCGGCGGCGCGGCAACGGGGCGAAGCGTTGGATCATGTGCTCATTTTCGGTCCGCCGGGGCTTGGAAAAACCACACTCGCCAATATCATTGCCCACGAGATGGGCGTGGGTCTCAAACAAACATCGGGGCCGGTGCTTGAGCGTCCGGGTGACTTGGCGGCGCTACTGACCAATCTCGAACCGAATGATGTGTTGTTCATCGATGAGATTCACCGGCTTTCGGCCGTGGTGGAAGAAATTCTCTACCCGGCGATGGAAGACCATCAAATCGACATCATGATCGGCGAAGGACCTGCAGCACGGTCGATCAAGCTGGATTTGCCGCCATTTACGCTGGTGGGTGCCACGACACGCGCCGGGATGCTGACCGGGCCTTTGCGCGATCGGTTCGGCATTATTCAGCGTCTGGAATTTTATTCAGTGGCGGATTTGACCCGCATTGTTACCCGATCCGCTCAATTAATGGGTGTTACGATCGATGCAGTTGGGGCTCAAGAAATCGCCATGCGGTCACGAGGCACGCCGCGTATCGCGAACCGCCTTTTGCGCCGCGTCCGCGATTTTGCCGAAGTCAAAGGTAATGGTACAGTCGATCAGCCGTTGGCGAATGCAGCGCTCAACTTGTTGCAGGTGGATGCGCGCGGGTTCGATCAGCAGGATCGCCGCCTGCTCGAAGCCTTGATCCACAAGTTCGATGGCGGCCCGGTCGGGCTGGATAACATTGCTGCCGCCATCGGCGAAGCGCGAGACACAATCGAAGACGTGTTGGAACCGTTCCTGATTCAGCAGGGTTTTCTGGTGCGCACGGCGCGAGGGCGGATGGCAACGCGCCAGACCTATGCCCACTTCGGTTTCCGACCGCCCAGTGCCTTCGAGTCGCAGCAAGGCACACTGCTGACGGAGGAGGAACCGCAGTGACGGCAACCGATATTTTCTATTGGCCGGTTCGCGTGTACTACGAAGACACCGATGCGGCGGGCGTTGTCTACTACGCCAATTACCTGAAGTTTTTCGAGCGCGCACGCACGGAATGGTTGCGCGCGCGCGGTTTCGAGCAGGATAAGATGCGTGAAGAACACGGTGTCCTTTTCGTCGTGTCCCGGCTGCAGGTAGACTATCGGCGTCCGGCAAAATTCAACGACGCATTGCGTGTCAGTTGCGTGATGCGAAAATGCGGTGCCGCCTCGATGAATTTCCATCAAGTGGCCGAACGAACTTCCGATCAGATACCCTTGTCACAGGCGACGGTGCAGATCGTATGTGTCGATGCCGATAGTTTCAAACCAACCCCAATCCCTAACCCCATGCGGAGCTATTTTTTGTGAGTACAGAACCCTCGGTAATGCACCTTGTTTTGGGCGCGAGTCTGCCCGTGCAACTCGTGCTTTTGATCCTGCTATTGGCCTCGGTGGCATCTTGGGCGCTGATTTTTCACAAATCTTCCGTACTGCGTCGTGCCCGCGCGCAGGCCAAACGGTTTGAGGAAAGTTTCTGGAGTGGCGGCAGTCTGAACGATTTTTACGATCGGCTCAGTCGCGATCCACGCCCGCGCGAAGGCCAGGAAGCAATTTTTGAAGCAGGCTTTCGCGAATTCAAACGGCTGCGTCAGGTAGAAGGCCGCAGTTCTTCCGAATTGATTGAAGGTGTCGAGCGCGCCATGCGGGTGTCTTTGCATCGACAGATCGATAAGTTCGAGGAAGGCTTGTCCGTTCTGGCAACCATCGGCTCGGTCAGCCCGTATGTCGGTCTGTTCGGGACCGTCTGGGGCATCATGAGCGCGTTCATGAATTTGGGTAATGCGCAAAACGCCACCCTGGCCACGGTCGCGCCGCCGATTGCCGAGGCACTGATCGCAACCGCGATGGGTCTGTTCGCGGCCATCCCCGCTGTGGTGGCCTACAACCGCTATTCGACGCAAATCGATGATCTGTTCGGACGCTACGACCGATTCACCGATGAGTTCCTCGGCTTGCTCCAGCGCCAGATCGGGGGGCAGTAAGTTATGGATCGTCGCGCGCGTCGAACCCGCCGTGTGGTTGCAGAAATCAACGTCGTGCCTTATATCGACGTCATGCTGGTGTTGCTGGTGATTTTCATGGTCACAGCCCCCATGCTGCAACAAGGTGTTGAAGTGACGCCGCCAAGCGCGGCTTCCAAGGCGTTGCCGCCCGAAGATGACTTGCCCGTGATTATCACAGTGAACAAAGCCGGGGAGTACTTTGTCAGCAATGCAGAGGATCCTAAGTCGTCTCTTCCTTTGAGTGAAGTCAGGATACTGGTCGAGGCTGCGCTTCGTGACAAGCCGAAGATTCAAGTTCTGGTCAAGGGCAGCGGCGAAGCTAATTACAATGCTGTTATGCAGGCAATGATTATTGCCCAGCAGGCAGGTGTCGAAAAGGTGGGCTTGGTGACGAATCCCTCTGGTAACACAGCGCCATCGGGAGGCAAGTAGCCATGTTCCGCTGGTTTGCACGTATGCCCTTCGCTATTTTGTTGGCGATTGCGCTTCATTTATTGATCATCCTGTCTGTGCTGATTGCTTGGAAGCTGGATGCTTTTTCACCGGCATCGGAGGCTTCAAACACCCCGAGTGAACCGGTTATTCAGGCTCAATCCGTCTCACAAGCCGCGATCGACCAGCAGGTCAGCCGATTAAAACAGGCTGATGAACAGCGTGAAAAGTCGCTCAAGCAGCAGCAGGCCGAAGCCCAGCAGGCCGCCGCCGCCCGTCGCGCGGAGCAGGCGCGCCTGCAACAGCTTGAGGCGATGCGGGAGGCCAAGCAAAAAGCAGCCGCCGAACAGGAGCAACAGTTAAAAGCCTTGCAGGATGCACAGAAAAAAGCACAGGAATCCGTGCAGGCGCAAAAGCAGGCGTTGGCCAAGATGCAGGAAGAGACCGCCAAGGCGGCCGCTGAAAAACAAGCGGCAGTAGCGGCTGCCGCTAAAGAACAGGCTGCCGCAGCTGTGGCCAAGCAGGCCGCGACCGAAGCCGCTGCGCAGGCCGCGCAAGCCAGGAAACAAGTGGCGGCTGAAAAAGCAGCGGCTGAAAAGGCAGCCAAGGAGCAGGCGGCCAAAGAGAAAGCCGCGAAGGCCACTGCAGACAAGGCGGCTAAGGAGAAAGCCGCCAAGTTGGCGGCACAGAAAGCCGACCAAACCCGCAAGGCGGCGTTGCAGCAGCAACTTCAGGACGAGTTGCGTGCCAGCCAATCCAAAGGCATCTTGGACGCTTATGGCGCCGCAATCAAAGCGAAAGTCCAGTCACAATGGTTCAAACCGCCGGGTTGGCAACCTGACTGGACATGCGACGTGAAAATCTCTCAAGCTAATGATGGCACGGTACTCAATGTAAAAATATTGCGGTGTGATGGCGATCAACTGTTCCAGAGCTCTGTTCAGCAGGCTGTCGAGCGGGCATCGCCGTTGCCGTTGCCTTCGGATATGACGCTGTTCCAGCCGACGATCAACTTCAAGTTCAAGGCGAGCGCACAGTAGATTTTTTTCGCCATTGCTTTGATGGATGGCGACCATTTTGAAGAATTGAACATACAAGGTGATAAGCATGAAAGCGCACATTCAACGCTGGAGTTTGTGGATTTTGAGCAGCTTGCTGTTCCTCGCACCGGCGGTGAGCCAGGCGGAGTTGAACATCGTGATCAGTGGTGGTCAGGAAAGCGGTGTTCCGATTGCGATCGTTCCGTTCTCCACCACAACAAACACAAACTTCTCATCAATCATCGATGCCGATCTGGCGCGTTCGGGGCAGTTTGCGCCATTAACCGCAGATCAGATGCCGAGCCAACCGTCTGCACCAGAGCAAGTCCAGTTCGACCAATGGCGTACGGGCAAGGCGCAATATCTGGTTGTCGGCAAAGTGGAGCAGCAAGGCGGCAATTACCAGGCAACCTTCTATCTGTTGAATGTTACCAACGGTCAGCAAATGACCGGTCGCGTTATTACAGCGCCGATTTCCGCCGCACGCAGTATCGCGCACCGTATCGCCGACATCATTTTCAAACAGATCACGGGCGTACGGGGTGCGTTTGATACAAAGATCGCCTACGTGACCGAGACGGACGGCCCGGGCAAGAAGCGCCGCTACACCCTGGAAGTAGCCGATTCTGATGGCGCCAACCCACAGACAGTGCTGAGTTCCAACTTCCCGCTGATGTCGCCCACCTGGTCGCCGGACGGCAGCAAGCTCGCCTACGTGTCGTTCGAGGGTCGTCGTTCAGGTATCTGGGTACAGGACTTGCGCACAGGTCAGCGTTATCAACTGACAAAATTCCCCGGTATCAATGGGGCGCCAAGCTGGTCACCGAAGGGCAATAAGATTGCACTCACACTGTCCAAGTATCACAGCCCGAATATTTATGTGGTCGATCTGGATACGCGAAATCTGACACAAGTCACCAATGATGGTTCGATCAACACGGAAGCCAGCTGGTTGCCGGACAACCAGACCTTGGTATTCACTTCGGATCGTTCCGGTTCGCCACAATTATTCGAAAAGACGATTGGCACATCTTCTGCGCAGCGCCTGACTTTTGGTTTGTCGTATGCGGCAGGTGGAGCAATATCTCCTGATGGTAAAACACTGGCCCTGTTGGCGGGTGGCAATGGCGGCTTCCGTGTGGCCGTTCAGTCCTTGTCCGGCGGTGGTAGTGATTTGCGCTACATCAGTAACGGCGGTTCAGAAGAGCGGCCGAGCTTCGCACCCAACGGTACGATGCTGATTTATGCTTCACAGGTGGGTGGAAGCTCGGTGTTGAAAGTCAGCCCTGTCTCGGGTGGGGAAAGTCAGACCTTGCGCTTTGCCCGTGGCAAAGTGCGTGACCCGGCCTGGGGGCCATTTCAAGGCGACGAATAGTTGAAATCGAGCAGTCGCAAGGGCGAGCAAATAGTAGCTTGGCCGTGCCGTGTTCACTTATATAGGAAATCCCCATGAATCGCTTGATGAAACGCAGCGCTAAAAATTTAACTTTATTGGCCGCATTGGGCATGACTGCAACACAGACAGCTTGGGCGCAGACGCCACCCAGTTGGCTCAACTGGAGCGATAAATCGGACGCAGCCCAAGCGGCTACTTCGCAAGCACCCCAAGTGGACTCGCAGGCAGCAACCCCTCAGCCACTCGCTCCGCAGCCGCTGGGTCTGGGAGAAACCGGTGCAAATGCAGATGCGTCATCCGGGCAGACGGTAATTATTCAGAATCTGCTGGATAGCGTATCGCGCTTGCAGGAACAGGTTAGAGATCTGCGCGGACAGAACGAAGAGCAGGAAAATCAGATCCAGCGGCTGCAAAAAGCCCAGCAGTCCGCATTCAGTTCATTTGATGATCGCCTGTCAAAACTTGAGCAACCGGGAGGCAGCGCTGCTGCACCGAATGAGCCGGCTGCGCCGGTACCACCTACGGTCCCCGCAACCAATGCTCCTGCCGCTTCGGTGCCGCCGGTGCCTGTGCCAACCTCCTCCGCACCTTCATCCGGTCAAGATGCAGCGGCCAGTGCAAAGCAACAGGCACTGTATAACGCAGCCTTTGATCAGTTGAAGGATGGGCGATACGATCAGGCAATCACCGGCTTTCAAGTTGCTATCGATGCTGATCCGCAGGGTCAATGGACGCCTAGTGCACTGTTTTGGCAGGGCGAGACTTATTACGTAGAACAAAAGCGGGATAAGGCGGAAGCGGCATATCGGAAAATATTGACCCAATTCCCGAATAGCGACCGTGTGCCAGATGCCCTGTTGAAAACGGGCTATATCGCCTATGACGAAAACAAAAACAAAGAAGCACGAGCTATTTTCCAGCAAGTGATCAGCAAATACCCTCAAAGTCAGGCGGCCAATCTGGCGAAACAGCGGCTGGCGCGTATGGATGCCGGGAAAAGATGATCGCAGCTTTGGATGATATCGCCGTACAAGAGAAGGCTCCACTACAGTTACGGATTACGGAAATATTCCGTTCATTGCAGGGAGAGTCTGAAAGCGCAGGTTGGCCGACTGTATTTGTACGGCTTACAGGGTGTCCTCTACGGCGTGTCTATTGCGATACGGCTTACGCCTTTACTGGCGGTGAGCGACAGAGTTTGGCGTCCATCCTTGAACAGGTTGCTGCGCATCATACTCAGGATGTTTGCGTGACCGGTGGCGAGCCACTAGCTCAACCCGCCTGTCTGCCTTTGCTGACGTCCCTCTGTGATGGTGGGTATTCGGTGAGCCTGGAAACCAGTGGTGCGCTCTCCATTGAAGGGGTTGATCCGCGAGTACGCGTGGTCATGGATCTGAAAACGCCGAGTTCGGGTGAAGCCGAAAAGAACCGCTTTGATAATATCAAGCTGCTCAAGCCCAGTGATGAAATCAAATTCGTCATTGGCAGCGATGATGATTTTGAGTGGGCAATCCAGCATGTACGCCAATATCAGATGGATAAACGGTTTAACGTTCTTATATCGCCCGTATTTGGCGATATAACTCCGTTGGAGCTGGCTGAGTGGATACTAGAAAGCGGCTTGCGTTTGCGTTTTCAGCAGCAGTTGCACAAATTAATATGGGGAAATGAACCTGGACACTGAAAACACACATCCGAAGGCGGTCGTGCTTTTATCCGGTGGGCTCGACTCGGCCACAGTGGCTGCTATCGCGAAAAGTGATGGTTACCAAGTGCATGCGGTCAGTTTTGATTACGGGCAGCGTCACAAAGTAGAGCTGACAGCGGCGTACCGTGTCGCTCATCAGTTGGGCATAGGGCATCACAAGATGATCAGTATCAACTTGAATGATGTTGGCGGCTCGGCGCTAACCGATAGCACACTGGCTGTGCCTGATTATGATGCCAAGGCTGTAGAGCACATACCGATAACCTATGTGCCGGCAAGAAATCTTACTTTTCTATCGCTGGCACTGGGGTGGGCAGAGATACTGGGTGCCCGTCGTATCTACATTGGCGTCAACGCAGTGGACTACTCCGGCTATCCGGATTGCCGCCCCGAATTTATCAAACAGTTTGAAATAACGGCCAATCTGGCCACGGCGGCCGGTCTTGAAGGCAAGCCCTTCAAGATCGTGGCACCATTGCAAACACTGACCAAGGCCGAGATTATCCAATGGGGTACGCGGCTTGGCGTCGACTATGCGCAAACGATTTCCTGCTACAACCCAGACGAACAAGGAAGGGCGTGTGGACGTTGTGATGCCTGTCATTATAGAAAACAAGGTTTTATGGATGCCGGCGTTCCAGACGTAACAATTTATGTGCCTGAATGATCAAAAAGAGGGTTGCACCCAAATTCAAGATATGTAAAATACGCACCTCCTTAACGGGTCGTTAGCTCAGTTGGTAGAGCAGTTGACTTTTAATCAATTGGTCGCAGGTTCGAGTCCCGCACGACCCACCAAATTCAACGTCAAATTAAGGTTTGACGCTAACACGAAAAGGCGTATAGTTCGCCTCCCTGCTGCGACGGCGTGGCGGGGCGGTCTGAGAGGGCCGGGCACTTAGAAAAATAAGTGTTGACGGGGTGAAAGCGTTGAGTATAATGCGCACCTCCTCGAAACGAGAGAAACAAACGAGACGAAAG
>NZ_DAIESY010000054.1:0-58440 GCF_027346185.1 Halothiobacillus sp. | reverse complement strand
GGCCAAAACCAAACACATTGTCATGGCCGTGCCGACCAGTGCCAGCGTCAGCCGGGTGCTGACCATCAGCAACCCCGGCAATGAGTTCGAACTGGAAGAACAGGTACGAATGGAATCGGATCAATACATCCCCTTCCCTATCGACGAAGTCAGTCTCGACTTCGAGCCGCTTCATCCCGAAGCAGGATCAAAACAGAAAAAAAAGCAGTCCAATGAAGACAGCAGTATCCAGGTCATCATGGCGGCCACCCGTACCACCAATGTCGAAGCACGTGTCGCGGTAGCCGAAGCGGCTGGGCTATCCGTCGATGTCATGGATGTCGAATCCTTTGCCATACAAAATGCATTCACGGAAATCATCGCACCCACTTTAACAGCCGAAGATCGCGCCCAGCCGGTCGCCCTGCTGGATGTGGGCGCCAACACCACCACGATCAATGTATTCAGTGGTGACGATATCATCTATAGCAAGGAACACCCATTTGGCGGCAAACAGCTGACGAATGAGATCTCCATGTATTACGGCCTCTCACCAGAAGAAGCAGAAGAGAAAAAACGCAATGCCACTTTGCCAGATGATTACCATCGCAAAGTGCTGCAGCCATTCATTGACAACATGGCGATGCAAGTAGAGCGGTTCATTCAATATTTCTATTCAGAAACCAATCGCGGCACCATCGGACTGATCCTACTCGGCGGTGGAACTGCAAATACCCCGGGCGTTATCGAACGGATTAACAATGAAACCGGCATACAAACTCGCAGTGCGAATCCGTTTGTTGCCATCGGCCAAGGATCAAGAATATCCGCAGAGTTGCTCGCCAATCATGGCTCATCGATGCTGGTTGCTTGCGGCCTCGCTTTACGGAGTTTCGACTAATGAGAAGAATCAACCTCCTTCCCTGGCGGGATGAACGCCGCCAAACCTTGCAGCGCAATTTCGTTCTGCATCTCGCGGGTTCAGTGGTCGCGGCTTTGATTATCGGTGGCGGCATTCACCTGTACGAACAGAACCAGCTCAATTTTCAAGATCAGCGCAATCAATACCTCAACGGGGTTATCAAGGATCTTGACCGGAAAATCCAGTCCATCAACGAGCTGAAAAAGAAAAAAGCAGAATTGATCGCCCGCATGCAGGTGATCGAGACCCTTCAATCCAGCCGTCCTGTGATCGTCCACCTAATGCAGGAGTTCGTTTCAACCCTGCCCGATGGCATCCAGTTGACCAACATTGCCATTACGGGCGATAAAACCATCGCCATTCAGGGTTATGCCGATGCGCAGGCGCGGGTTGCCGATTACCTGCACCGCCTCAACGATTCGGAGTATATAAAGGACGCCATCATTGTCGGCTCGGGTATTCTTGCTCAGAATCAGGACAAAAAGGGGTCCTCTTCAAATCGATATGTGTTCTCGATTACCGCATCGGTCAAAACACCCAAATCGGCCGATGCGAATAAGGAGCAATAAGAGATGGATCTCAATGAATTAAAAAACCTGGACTTCCAGACCATCGGGCTTGCGTCTCTAGGGACGCGTATGGTGATCTTCCTCTTCGTTATCGTCCTGATTGTTGGCGCAGTCATTTATTTCGACACCCTGCCTCAACGGGATGAGCTCGCTCAAAAGCAGCGTCAGGAAACAAGTCTGCTGGCCACGATTGAGACCAAGCAAAACCTTGCCGCCAACCTTAAGGCCTATCAGGATCAGCTCAAAATAATGCAGACGAGCTTCGGCGAGCTACTCCGACAACTGCCGAATAAAAGCGAAGCTGAAAATCTGATTATCGATGTTGCCCAAACTTCTCTCAAGAACGGTCTTAAAAACAAGCAAATTCAGCCGGGCCGTGAAATTAAGCATACCTTCTATGCGGAGATGCCCTACACACTGACGCTGGAAGGCAGCTACAACCAACTGGCGAAATTCATTAGTGACACGGCTAATCTGTCCCGAATTGTCACACTGCACAATCCAACCATCAAGCCGGAAAACGGAGAAAGCCCGGACATGAAGTCCCCGCCGCTTGTCATGACCGTTGTGACCAAAACCTACCGTTACCTTGAGCAAGGTGAAGGAGAAGGCAAATGAAGCACAATCGGCCTTTTTCTCGTGAACAGAAAACCTCCTCGATCAAATGGATATTGGTATTAGCACCGGCCGCACTCATGTTGAGCGGCTGCGCGAACAACATGAGCGATCTGACACAAAAAGTTGACCGAATTCTGGCGAGGCCCGGTGGGAAGATTGAGCCCATCCCTGAAATGAAGCCCCTACCGAAATTCAGTTATGTGGAAACCAAGGACCGCACACCATTTTCGCCAGCCGATACCCAGACTGCAAATAAAGGCAACGGCATCACCCCAGACATGAACCGCTCCAAAGAGCCGCTGGAAATGTATCCACTGGACGCGCTTGCCATGAAGGGCGTACTCGAACGCAAGGGCACGAAGTACGCGCTAGTCCGGGACGGTGATGATGTCTTACATGAGGTGCAAGTGGGCAACTACATGGGGATGAATTACGGCAAGGTCGTCAAGATCACGACCGACAAGATCACGCTCGAAGAAATCGTGCCCGACGGACAGGGCGGCTGGCGCAAGCAAACTGCGATTGTCCAGCAAAAGCGACCAAATGATTCAAGGGGATAGAAAGCAATGAACAGCGTTATGGATGCAAAAACACTTTATCGACCTCTGACCCGAGCCATCCGGCAATCGTTGGGCGTGTTATCGATATCACTTCTTATTCCCTCCATTGGTTATGCAGTCGACATCAATACGATTAGTACCGACCGCACAGCGGATGGCTCTATTCAAGTACACTTCAAACTGTCAGCGCCTCTATCAGGTAGTCCCGACAACTTCCAGATCGACAACCCAGCGCGGGTGGCGATCGACCTGCCTGACACGACGAACAAGACCGGCGAACGTACCCGGAACATCAACCTGGATCCCGTAAAGTCACTGCTGATGGCCCAAGCCGGCGGTAAAACGCGTGTTGTATTCAACCTGACCCAAGCCACCCCTTACGCCATCAACCCGCAAGGCAATGAATTAACCGTTACCTTCAAACCTGCCGCTGTCAGCAACTCGACCCCGACGGGCCGGCCCGTCAGCACCACGGCGGGTAGCAATCCGATCACCGCCATGGATCGTGGACAGAGCATCGATTTCCGGCGTTCGGCCGATGGCGCGGGCAGACTGCTCATCCAGACCTCCGGCCCGAACGCCCCCATGAAGATGCGCAGCGAAGGCAGCAACATCATCATTGATCTATCCAACACCCGCGTCGAGTCCGGCCGCTTCGGCGTCAAGGACTTTGCCACGCCGGTAGAAACAGTGGATGTTCGCCCCATGGGGAGCGGCAGCCGTATTACCCTCTATACCCGCAACGCGGGCGAGCACATGGCCTATCAGACGGATAACCGCCTGGTCGTTGAAGTCAAGCCCATCCCCAAAGGTGAAGGCGCGCAAAACATCGGTGAGAAAAAATATACCGGTGAACGCCTGACCCTGAAATTCCAGGACATCCAGATTCGACCCCTGCTCCAGCTCATTGCGGATTTCACGGGCAACAACATCGTTGTCAGTGACGATGTCAAAGGCTCAATCAGCCTTCGGCTCGAAAATGTACCCTGGGATCAGGCGCTTGACCTTATTCTAGAAACAAAAGGATTGTCGATGCGCAAAAATGGCAATGTCATGTATGTTGCACCCACAGCAGATATTGTGGCGCGAGATAAAGCCGAACTTGAAGCCCGTCAGCAATCACAGCAGCTCGCTCCGCTAACCACCGATATTATTCAAATTAATTACGCTAAAGCAGAAGATATTTACAAGCTGCTTGAGTCCGCATCCAAGACAAACGCATCGTCGGGTAAAAACGGCGAAAGTACGGATACCGCACAGCGTTTCATCAGTGACCGCGGCAGTGTGACGGTTGACGCCCGCTCCAACAGCCTAATCGTTACCGATACCGCCAGTGCACTTGATCGCATCCGTGACCTGATTCAAAAACTCGACAAGCCCGTTAAACAGGTACTGATTGAAACCCGAATTGTGATCGCCACCGACAACTTTGCTCGTCAACTGGGCGTCCGCTGGGGTGTGACGGGTGTTGGCACCGGAAATGGCAACGTATACACAACCGCTACCAACGGCAACGATGCCGCAACCATGGCTCAAAATGTCGCCTCGGGCGCCGCTGCGGGTATCCCAGGCTCGCTTTACAATTTCAACACACCGATAAGCGGCACCCCGACCGGTGGCTTAGGCTTAGCCATTCTTGGCTCCAACGTATTACTTGATCTGGAGCTATCCGCGCTACAAACAGAAGGTACAGGTGAAATCGTTTCCAGCCCGAAAGTCATTACCACGAACGGCCACACGGCATTGATATCCCAAGGCACAGAAATCCCCTACATTGCCACCCAAACGGCCGGTGGTGTGGCCAGTAACACAGTCAGCTTCAAAAAAGCAGTTCTGTCCACAGAAGTAACGCCGCAAATCACACCGAACAACAACATCATTATGGATATTGATGTTAAAAAGGATGAGCCGGACTACACCAATTTACTGCCTGGCACGACCAATCCGCCGATCAACACGCGTGAAGTCAAAACCAAAGTAGAGGTCAAAAATGGTCAAACAGTGGTATTGGGTGGTATTTATCAATTCACTAACACCAATTCAATAAATAAAGTCCCCTTCTTGGGCGATTTACCTGGCTTGGGAAATTTGTTCAAAAATCGAGAGATCAACAACCAACGCCTTGAATTACTGATTTTCGTCACGCCGAAAATAATTGATTCAAACCAACAACTCGTTGACACAACGGAATAAAGTCTCAAGAACACAATCGGGAGAACGTGAACCATGTTTAGCAAACTGATAAATAAACTGAAGGGCGGCATCGTGATTGCCACCATGCTCACCCTGACGGCATGCGGTGGTGGTGGCGGAGGCTCCAGTTTGGTGAGTAGCCCCGGCGGCACAGGAGGCACCACACCGCCAACAACCGCCACCTACAAAATCACGCTTTCAACTGATAAAACCAGTTTGAATGCAGGCGGCACGGCAAACCTGACCGCTTCTGTTACAGATGCATCGGGCGCTGCTGTCGATGGAGCGACCGTTTCGTTCGCCTTTGGTTCAAAACTGTCAAACGGTACGCTGTCGGCCAATTCGGCCACCACCGCCGCAGGGTCTGCCTCGGTGCGCTACACCGCCGGTACTCAGTCCGGTACCGATACCATCATCGCCACCGTCACCGATACCAACGGCAAAACCGTGCAGTCGGCCGTGTCCATTGCAGTGACTGCAAGCGATGCCACCGCATGTAAAAATGTTGCCTATTCTGGAACTGGTGCAACCGTTCTTAGCAGTTTCACGAATATCTCAGGCCCAACGACTTTTACAATGTCTTATAAGGGTTCTGGTAATTTCATTGTCAATCTCAAAGATGCGACGGGCAATAACGTTGCTTTACTGGCGAACGAGATTGGTGATGTAGTCAATAGGCAACAATCAGTAACTTTAGATGTCACAAAAACATACTTCATTGCAGTTGAAGAAGGTTTGGGGCAATGGACAATAGCAGTAAACAACCCTAGCTGTACTTCTGCTCCTGATACTGTTGGCTTTGTTCAAATATTAACCTCAACGGGCCAAGTCGATACAAACAGCTCAGCAGGTACTGACGTTACCGTAATCGTAAAAAGCCCAACAAATGTTTTAATGCCTAATGTGCCAGTAACACTGAGTGCCAGCGATGGCAACATTACGCCACCTGCGGGCGGTTTTGTTACCGCGGCCAACGGTGCGGTAACTGCCAAGCTGGATACCCAGGGTTTGTATAAGAATGGAACAATTACTCTGAATGCGTCGGCAGGCGGTGTGAACGCCACCCGCGCAACCGTTAACGTAAGTGGCACAAAAATTGCTATTAATGGCCCGAGTGCAGGCACAGCTGGCAATAACTTAAGTTACGCATTGCTTTTGCAAGACAGCAACAACAAGCCAATTTCTGGGCAATCAGTTAATCTCACTAGCACTGTGGGCATTGTCACGCCTGGATCAGTTGTCACGGATGCAAATGGTCAAGCTCCATTCAGCCTATCAGCAACGGCAAATACCACCCTAACGGCGAACGCTACTGACTTGAATACGACGGGTTCACTCGATGTAAAAGTGGCTCAGGTAGCAGTTAACTTTACGAAACCAGCGGTTGATTATGATGCCCAAAATCCGAACGCTGGTTCGATTTTGGCAATTAGCCCATCAAATCAACCTCCACCACACCCATTTATCGTGAAAGTCACTGATGGGGGTAATGCGGTTATGGGTCAAATAGTAAACTTTGCAACCACTCGCGGTAATTTAAGCAGTAACACTGCTCTAACAGATAACAACGGAGATGCCACGATTTATCTAGGTTCGTCTACTGCAGGCCCCGCCATCGTCACCGCAACATACGGAGCCGTAAGTGCTAGCAGAATCGTAGCCTTTACTGCATCTACTGCAACACAAGTTATTGTTCAAGCCACACCAAGCACGGTGGCTCCAAACAATAGCAGCACCATTACAGCAAAATTAATGGACAGCAACGGCAATTCTGTTGTAGGTAAAAATGTAACATTTACCACTGACGACACTTCAGGTGGTGCCTTCACTTCTCCCACAGCGATCACAGATGAACAAGGGGTAGCAACAACGACCTTTACAGCGGGTAACGGCACTTCGCCGAATTTCACAATTACCGCAACAGATACGGCAGATAACATTAACGGCACAACTAAAATGAATGTAGCCAACAAAACCGCCTTCGTAACCATTGGAACAGATAATTTAATTGCTAAATCAGCACCAAATTATCAAAAAACCTACAGTGTAATTGTGACGGATATCAATGGCCGGCCAATGACAGATCAGCCTGTAAACATTTATCTGTACTCAACCGCTTATGCGTTAGGTGATTGGTCTTTCGACCCAGCAGCAGGAAAGTGGGTTCAAAATGTCAATAACCCTCCAGGCACGTGCACAACTAACGACACCAATCATGATGGCGTACTGAACCCAACTGAGACAGCGGTTGTTAGCGCCACACGAGGGAATGTAATTGCACCAGGCAACGTAGCTACATTCAGCCCCGCTCAACCGAGGACAGATCAAAATGGTATTGCAACCATTACAGTCACTTACCCTCAAAACTACGCATCTTGGGTAAAGGTCTATCTTTCTGCGACCACAACAGTATTAGGCACGGCAAACACCAGTGCATTAAATTTCTGGTTGCCCGTAAGTGCTGATGATGTAACCAGCCAATCCGGCCCCGCTGCTCAAACGAATCCTCTAGGCAACGGTGCGAGTTGTTTTGCAATCAACTAGAGCTCGTAAAATTTGAGGGTGTTCGTTCCCATACAACACCCATAAAACCCCGCCATGCGGGGTTTTTTTATGATTTCAGATAAAATGCAGCGCTATGAATACACACAACATTATCCTCATCGGCCCTATGGGTGCCGGCAAAAGCACGATTGGGAAATTGCTTGCCCACAGCATGAACCTGACCTTCCACGACACCGACAAGGAAATTGAGCATCGCACCGGTGCAACCATCCCGCTGATCTTCGAGATCGAGGGCGAGGCGGGATTTCGTGATCGGGAAGTTGCGGTTATTGATGAGCTTACGCGCACTTCTGGCTGGGTGCTCGCCACGGGGGGCGGAGCGATTTTGCGTCCCGAGAATCGGGCGGTTTTTGCCGAGCGCGGCTTCGTGGTTTATTTGCACGCCACCGTGCAGCAACAGGCGGAACGAACGGCCATGGACACCCAGCGCCCGTTACTGCAAACAAAAGACAGAGCAGGCAAACTGAACGAACTAATGACGATGCGTGAGCCGCTCTACCGCGTGGCCGCTGATCTGATTATTGAAACGGCTGGTAAATCACCGAAGGTGGTTGTCGATTTGATTCGGCAACATCTGGAATGAACTCCCCGTTCTATAAGGTGCGATGAAATCAAAGGAATCTCTTTAGGGAAGCACTGATTTATTCAGTGCTTCCCGCTTGGGGCAGGATGCCCCAACACGAACAAAGACGCAAGTCTTTGATTCGTGAGAGCCATCGCGGGCGTGTACCGCGATGAGCGAGCTGATTTATTCCAAGGATGGAATAAATCAGCGTTTACTTACAGATGTTAAGCCCTCCTAAATCCCCCTCATTCCCCCTTTTTCAAAAGGGGAGGCGCACTTCTTCAAAAAAAGGGGTGGGGGAATTTACTGGTACGTAACTGGTGCTCGAAGAATTCCTGAAAAGGGAAGTTAATCGTACTTACTCAGACCAGTCATGACTGGTGGGCAGTCCACAGGTAGCACGACGCTCACCCCGGTGATGCCGCTTCTTTTCAGGCAGGTCATCATAGAGGCGTTCTCGCAGATCAATGAAAAACGCCTCGATGACGGCCAATGGAGCAACATCGACCTTGGCAATCGTCCGCTGGAATATCTTTTCGGAACTGATGCGTATCTCATCGATGAGGGGCCAGGCCCGCGGGGTCAAGCGAATGATTTTGCAGCGCCGATCGGTTTCGGAGAGGATGCGCTCGACCCACTCATCTTTTGAGAGACGGTCGAGCATGGCGACCAGCGACGGCCCTTCCACCCCCAGTTCGTCCGCCAGCTCGGACTGAATCATGCCCTCCGGTCGTAGCGCCAGAATCGCCAGCGTGCGCCATTTAGCCTGACTCAAACCGTGATGCGCCAGTTCGGCATCCATTAGCTGGCGCCACAATTGTGTCACGCGCATCATCAACACGGGCATCTTGTCTTCGGTGCAAATATCAAATTCGGGGGTAGGCATGACTGTTAGCTGATCTCCATAGTGGCTTTACCGTCCTCGTCGGGTGGTCATTCCCCTGGGTGGACGTCTGACTCATTGTCGTGGTTCAGGCGGAACAGGGTGATACCCGATAAAACAAGCAGGCCATACTATTGTTTTCGAAGTAAAAAGCAAGGAATCGGAAGGAATTATTCTTACAAATGACACCGCATACGGTTTTTAATGGGGCTTTCATAAACGAACGATGGATGGCACCCAAACGCGGGTTCCATCTACAATTATTAACCAGATTATCTAGTTTTGCAGTGATAAAAAACCGCACACCCGGTTCGGTGGCGGTTTTCAGGTTGATGGCCCGCGTATGATCAATCCGGGAAGATGACCTCTGCCGTAATGCCGTTTTTCTTGGCAACCGATTTCAGGCGCCGGACGGCTTCTAACTGTATCTGCCGGACGCGCTCACGAGTAACACCCAAATGATCGCCCACTTCTTCCAGCGTGTGCGTTTCGTAACCGCGCAAACCGTAGCGCCGGACCAGAACCTCGCGCTGCTTGGAATCGAGCTGCGCCATGAGTTGATCGAGCAGGCCATGCACGCCGGCATCTTGCAACAGTTCATCCGGTTGATTACTTTCCCGGTCGGGGATCAGATCGAGCAACGAGAATTCGCCTTCGCCTTTCAGCGGGCTATCGAACGAGGACTGTCGCTCGTTATAGGCCATGACCTTCAACACATCATGCACCGGACGATCCAGATGGTCGGCGATCTGCTCGGCCGTAACCTCAGCGTTCTGGTTCTGCGCAATCTTTCGCGCCGCCCGGTTGAAGGAATGGACTTCCTTAACCACATGAACCGGTAAACGCACCGTACGCGACTGATTCATCAGCCCACGCTCGATGGTCTGACGAATCCACCATGTGGCGTACGTGGAAAAACGAAAACCTCTTTCGGGGTCGAATTTCTCAACCGCTCTCATCAATCCAATATTGCCTTCCTCGATCAGGTCAAGTAGATCGAGACCGCGATTCATGTAACGCCGAGCGATTTTGATCACCAGACGCAAATTGCAGACAATCATTTTCTGCCGGGCAGAATCATCGCCCTTCTGAGCACGCCGCGAATAGAGAACTTCCTCCTCAGCGGTCAGCAGACGCTCGGTTTCCACATCCCGAAGATACAGACGTACTGGATCGGCCGATTCGGAATCGCTGGCACTGAACACAGTGACCGCTTCTTCATCCCCCGGCTCCGGCGCCTCAGCGTCATGATCAAGTACGGGTTCATCCATCACCATCAGCTCGACCGTTTCTTCGTAATCAAGCGCCATCCGTTGACGTGTTGGAATCTGAACGCTGTCGGTACCGACAGACTTTTTACGTTGCGTCACACTACCCATGGATGGCTCCTCACATATAAGCAAAACTCGAGTCGATTACGTGTACAACTTTTGCATAGAAAAAGAGCTTCATCAAGTGAAATAACTAAAAAAACATCGACAATCTAGATAACGACCTAATCGAATGCACAAGTTATGCACATTAAACAATCACCAAGAGATAAAGTTCCACTCAGACACAAATAAAACGATCCCTTGAGAGGCAGAATCAGCCGGATGCCCCTCACCCCGCTGAAAAGTCACAATTTTCACTCAAGAGCACACTCTGTTGTCTCACGAAAGGTTATCCTCTCAGGCAGCATCACCAGCCACCTGGCAAGAACCGGATCCGCCATTGATATTTTCCTTGGTGGATGGAACTGGTTGATTGAGAATGAAGTCATGACAGAACAAGACCGCGCGGACGTTTCCTCTACTCCTTTTCTGGGACTGGCCCCTTTTTGCGCGCCAGTATCGAAGGGCAGGATTTACAGGCTTTTGCCAGAGCGGCTCTGGGCAACCTGAACCAATTCCCGCAGGATGCGAACCTCTGGATGAATCTGTCCACCTTGATGTTCAGTCTGGGGCAACGTGAATCGGCCTTTGCCAGTCAGAATCAGGGTTTGTTGCTGCAACGTAACTTTGAGATTCCCGCACTTGAAGAGCCGAGCAGTTTCAGGATGCTCATGCTGATGGTTCCGGGCGATATTGCGGCCAATACGCCACTGGATTGCTTGCTCGAAGGCAGTGACATTGATTTGATTTGCCATTACTGCGCACTCGACTCGCTCCTACCCGACCCGTTGCCGCCCCATGATGCTGTTTTCATTGCGATTAGTGACGCCCCGGAGCAACGCCCGCTTCTGACTGCGTTGGCCACCGCATTGAACGACTGGCCCGTGCGCGTGTTGAATCGACCGCAAGCCATCCCGAATACCCAACGGGACACGGCCTGCCAGATACTGCACGACATCCCCGGCGTACTCATGCCGACGACGGACCGCATATCGCGGGAATAACTTGCCGCCGTCGCGAAAACGTTGCAGCCGCTAACACACATTGCCGCCGACCTGGACTTCCCGCTCATCGTGCGCCCATCCGACTCCCACGCCGGGCATGATCTTGAGCGGCTGGCTGATAGCGCGGCCATACAGCGTTATCTGGATCATATACCCTCAACAGAGTTCTTCATCGCGCCCTTCATCGACTACAGCGAAGCCGATGGCCTGTTCCGCAAGTTTAGAATCGCACTGGTCGGCGGAAAACCCTTTGCTGTTCACATGGCTGTTTCCGCACACTGGATGATCCATTACGTCAACGCGGGCATGTATGAGGATGCAGAAAAACGGCATAAAGAAGCACAGTTCATGATGCACTTTGACGCATTCATCAACCGACATGGGCAGGCGCTCGGCATGATCACGGATCGAATGTGGCTGGACTATGTCTGCTTTGACGGCGCCGAAACGCAAGCGGGCGAACTGCTCATTTTCGAAATCGATCATGTGATGGTAGTGCATGCCATGGACCCGGTTGAGCTGTTTCCTTTTCGAATCGTTGACTCGAGCGCCCAACCTGCTGCAAGAGTGCGTATAATTTCGCCATGAATCCCATCACGCACCGCCCCCTGTCCGCCATTACCGTTGCCGGCATCATTTTTCGTGAACAGCGCTTCCTGCTGGTCGAAGAATTAATTGAGGGGGAGATCAAGCTCAATCAACCCGCCGGACACGTCGAACCGGGCGAAAGCCTTATCGAAGCCGCCAAACGGGAAGTACTGGAGGAAACCCGGCATCATTTCCACCCCGAAGCCTTGCTTGGGATTTATCACAGCAATCCCGCTTGCGGCCCTCGAATCATGCGGGTAGCGATCATCGGCAGCGTCGATTCCGCGCCCGATCCATCCCTGACCTTGGATGCGGGTATCATCTCGACGCAATGGCTCAGCGCCGATGAAATTTCAGCCCGTCGGGCAGACCTTCGCTCACCCTTCGTAACGCGCTGCATCGATGATTTCCTACAAGGCAACCGCTTTGATCTTAACGTACTCCATTCTTTCACCGGGCTCGAAAAATGACCTCGACCGAACGTATGCCGCCCCATAAAAAACCAGAGGAAACACGCGTCATCGTCGGCTTGTCCGGTGGGGTGGATTCCTCGGTCGCCGCCCTGCGTCTGCTGGAAGCGGGTTACCAGGTTGAAGGCCTGTTCATGAAGAACTGGGAAGGGGATGATAACGACGAGTACTGCGCGGCCAAGGCCGACATGCTTGATGCCCTGTCTGTTGCCGATCGACTCGGGATCGAGTTTCATTTTGTAAATTTTGCCCAAGATTACTGGGATCGCGTGTTCGCCCACTTCCTCGATGAATATCGCGCCGGTCGAACACCCAACCCCGATATTCTCTGCAACCGCGAAATCAAGTTTCGCGCGTTTCTGGACCACGCCCGAACGCTGGGTGCGGATTACATCGCGACGGGACACTATGCACGCGTCGAGCACGCCTTACCCGACGGCTCGGGCCAGACACGTCTACTGAAAGGACTGGATGCCAACAAGGATCAGAGCTACTTCCTGCATGCACTCAGCAGGGAACAGCTTGCCTCGGCACTTTTCCCCATCGGTGAAATGGAAAAGCCCGAGGTACGGCGGATTGCCGGACAAGCGGGCTTCAAGACGGCAACCAAAAAGGACTCCACGGGCATCTGCTTCATCGGTGAGCGCCGATTCAGCGAGTTCCTTAAAACCTACCTGCCGGCGCAACCGGGCGACATCATTACCGTGGATGGTCAGGTAGTCGGCCAGCATCAGGGCTTGATGTATCACACCATTGGTCAACGGCAGGGTCTGGGTATTGGCGGGCTGCGGGATCAGGGCGATCAACCCTGGTATGTGGCAGCGAAAAACCTACATGACAACACACTTATTGTGGCGCAGGGGAAAGATCACCCGGCGCTGTTTGCCCCCGCGTTGCGTGCCGGACAGATTCACTGGATCAATGACCCAATGACGCACGTTGGCCCCTACCCTCTGCGATTGACCGCCAAGATTCGATACCGTCAACCCGATCAATCCTGCACAGTCACAGCCCTGTCCGAAGATTTGCTGCATGTCACCTTCGATCAGCCCCAACGGGCCATCACGCCGGGACAATCGATCGTCTTCTATCAGGGCGATGTCTGTCTTGGTGGCGCCGTGATTGAAGAAGCCGTAACCTGAACCACAAACCACCCATTCTTCCGAGCTGAATACTAATGAGTACGATTGAAGACCAGACCATCGCCATTGCCGGTGTCTTACAGTGCTGCCGACTCGTGCGCGAACTTGCCTATGAAGGCCGCATCGAGCATGAGCATCTGGCTGCGGCCAACATATGTTCGCTGTTTAATTTCAACCCCAAGGATACGCTGGACACGTTCGGTGGCAATATCCACGATCTCAACCTCGGCCTGGAAACTTTTTTGAAGCTTCTTTCCGGTGGCGAGCGACAGCCATCGGATACTGAAATCATCCGTTATGCCGTCAATCTGATCGGCGTGACCAAAGCTTTCATGAATGACGCAGACATGATGCGCAAGCTGCACCAACGGCTTGAAGAGCTCAAACCTGCTTTTCTGGAACATGGTGTGGATGATGCGCTGATGACCGATCTTAACCTGTTATATCGGGAAACAATCAGCTCACTGCCCGTTCGGATTGTCATCAATGGTGAAAAACGATTCCTAGAAGAACCGCGAATCGCCAGTCATATCCGCAGCCTGCTGCTTGCAGGTGTGCGGGCAACCGTATTGTGGCGCCAGGTCGGCGGCACGCGCTGGGCGCTGTTACTCCGTCGCGGGCAATACCTGAAGGCCGTGCGCAAACTAAGCCTCGGACATGAATAGCAAAAACTCATGGACGAGTTTGTCAGCATACTGACAGGCCCACGCGAGGTGGGCCTGTAATAACTCCTGAGCGCGGGGGTATGCTCTGCTATCGAGCAGATAACAGTTGCTTTTTGAGCTGGTACTGCCAGATAAACCCTGGTGCGGCCAGTGTGGCGAACATGAAGAGGGTTACCACCCAGAATTCCCACGGCTTGTGCTGAATACCGCCAATCTGGTCTTCAAGGTACAGCCCGATCCCGATCCCGATGGCATACAGAACAAACCATTCCACGAGCCGAAACCAGAATGGCTTTCGTTCACCTGCCTTGACGACCGGAATCAGCACGAACAGGCGCTGATTGATAAAGGGCAGGTTAGCCAGCACCAGCAGGGCGACTATATATCCTTGAACCAAGGTCTCGTTAACCATCAAAACACTCCAGGGCCAATCTAATTACCAATACTGCCATTCATCAAAACGGCAGGGCAAAGCCCATCTATCGAATTTTAAAAACCACCGAACGCGCGGGATGCAAAGCCGACCAGTACGCCGGGGAAGATGCCCAGTACAAGCACCAGCAGACCGCTCAAAGCGAGCACACCCCGAACATTCCAGTCCGGATTGACAGGTGATGGATCGGTCGGTGAGTCGAAGTAGGCAAACTTGACCGCGCGCAGGTAATAGAACGCACCGATAACCGACATGATGACCGCATAAACCGCCAACCACCACAGGCCAATACCTACGACAGCCTGAAGCACTGCAAGTTTCGCCCAGAAGCCCAGCGTGAACGGAATTCCCGCCATGGAGAACATCAACAGCAGAAACACGAACGCCATTGCCGGGCTTCGGTCGTTCAAACCGCGCAAGTCATCCAGACTCTCCGCTTCATAACCCTGCTTGGCCAGCAGGAGGATCATGCCGAAACCACCCGTGGTCATCACAATGTAGGCCAAGGTGTAAAACAGTGCGGCCGAGTAGCCCACATCCGTACCGGCGAGAATACCCAACATCACAAAGCCGACGTGACTGATGGTGGAATAGGTCAACATCCGCTTGAAGCTGGTTTGAGCAATGGCGACGATGTTACCAATCGCCAGTGAGAGCACTACAGCTACGATCAGCACCGGCTGCCAGTCCGCAAAGGCACTCCCCATACCATCCACCAGCAGACGAATGACCATCGCCAGAGCGGCCACCTTGGGTGCCGTCGCCAGGTACAGCGTTACGGCGGTAGGCGCACCTTCATACACATCCGGCAGCCACATGTGAAACGGAGCGACGCCGAGCTTGAAGATGGAGCCGACTACGATCAGCACCACGGCGGCCTTCAATGCCAGCGAACCGGAATCATGACTCAAAGCGGTGTTGATATCGGTCAACATGAGCTGACCCCCAGTCACGCCGTACAACAGAGACATACCGTAAAGCAGCAGCCCCGAGGCGAGCGCACCGAGAACGAAATACTTCATCGCCGCCTCGGAAGCGCGACCATCATCACGCTTGAACGCCGTCAAGGCATACATGGACAGCGACATCAACTCCAGGCCAAGGTAAATCAGGAGCAGATGATTCGCAGAGATCAGGATCATCATGCCCAGCAAGCCGAACAATGCGAGCATGTAGTACTCGCCCTTATCCATCCCTCGATCTCGCAGGTACCCGCGTGACATGATCAACACGGCGGCAAGAGCGATATAAGAGGCCAGTTTCATGATGTCTGACATGGGGTCATTGACCACCATGCCGCCAAAGCTCATGCGCACCGTGGGCGACATCTGCATGAGGGTAACGATGAACAGAGCCACGAGGGTGAGCAATGAAAGCGCATAGCTCACATTTCGTCCATGTCTGGGCATGAACGGATCAATCAGCAAAATCAGGCACGCCATTCCCGCGAGGATAATTTCTGGGAGTACCGGCATCAGATTCAAAGAGGTCAAATTCGGCATGTCGAGGTTCACAGTTTTGAGGTCAGCGCTTGTTGCGCGAGATGTTCAATCGTGGCGTGCATCAAATCGAGCAGCGGATTTGGCCAGATACCGACCAGAATGATCAGGACGACAAGACTGCCCAGCATCCAGGCTTCCCGCTTGTTGACGTCCTTGAGTTTGGCCACGCCCTCGTTCTGAACGTCGCCGAAAATCACACGCTTGACCATCCACAGCGTGTATGAGGCGCCGATGATAAGCGTGAGCGCGGCCAGCAGGGCAATCCAGAAATTGGCCTTGAACGAGGCGAGGATAACCATGAACTCACCGACGAAGCCGGATGTGCCGGGCAGACCGACGTTCGCCATGGCGAACACCACGACCATCGCGGCGAACCACGGCATGGTATTGACCACCCCGCCGTAAGTAGAAATTTCCCGGGAGTGCAGACGGTCATAAAGTACGCCGATCGAGAGGAACATGGCGGCTGAAATGAGGCCGTGGGAAATCATCTGCACCATCGCGCCTTCAAGCGCCAATCGGATACCACTACCACCAATATTCAACGGGTTGGCCGCAATCATGAAGATCACGAACATGCCCAGTGTCACGAATCCCATATGCGAAATGGACGAGTAAGCGACCAGCTTCTTCATGTCGCTCTGCACCAGAGCAACCAGACCGATGTAGACAATTGCGATCAGCGAGAAGGCGATAATCATGCCATCCAACAAGGCAGACGCATCCGGTGTAACTGGCAGGGAGAACCGCAGAAAGCCGTAACCACCAATCTTCAGCATGATGGCCGCCAGAATCACGGAACCACCGGTCGGCGCCTCAACATGCGCATCGGGCAACCAGGTATGGACCGGCCACATCGGAATTTTGACGGCGAAGGCAATGAAGAATGCAAGGAAAATCAGCACCTGCTCGGTCAGGGTCAGCGGCATTTGCTGCATGTGCAGAATCGAGAAGCTACCGCCCTTGAAGTACATATAGATCAGGGCGATCAGCATGAATACCGAACCGAGGAAGGTATAGAGGAAGAACTTGATCGTCGCATACACGCGCCGCGGACCACCCCATATCCCGATGATGACGAACATCGGAATCAGCATCCCTTCGAAGAAGAAATAGAACACGATGGCGTCGAGCGCTGCAAAAGAGCCGTTCATCATGCCTTCCATGATCAGGAAGGCCGCCAGATATTGGTGTGCTTTCTCCTGAATCACTTCCCAAGCGGACACGATCACGATCACGGTCGTGAATGTGGTCAGAATCAGCAAGGGCAGGGAAATCCCATCCACACCGAGGTGGTAATGGATACCGAATTGCGGAATCCACGCGACACGCTCGACAAATTGCATGGCATAGGTGTGCGTGTCAAAGGCAGGCAACAAGGCAAGGCTGAGCAGGAACACGACCACCGAGCTGACCAGAGCGAACCAGCGTGCGAAGCTGGCGCGCCCGGCACCAAACCACATCACAAAGATACCCGCGATAATCGGGAGCCAAACAATCAGGCTGAGCATCGGCCAAGAAGAAGGAAGCATTAAACCAGTATCCATTTAGAAAGAGGTCAACGTAAAAAAACGATCCAGGTCATTAAACCGATCAAGCCCAAAATCATTACAAACGCATAGTGATAAAGATAACCGGTCTGGAGCTTGCGCCACTGCATGGCCGTAGCACCGATCACGCCCGCCGTACCATTGACCATCAGGCCATCGATGAGCCGGACGTCGCCAATTCGCCAAAGCCCGCGCCCCAGCAACCGTGAACCACCACCGAACACGGCGTTATTGAAATCGTCAAAGCCGTAGGCACCTTCCAGAATCCGCTTTGGCCAGGCAAACACCTTGGCAAACAGCGCGGGCAGTGTGCCGGGCATGAGCAGATACATGACCGCTGAGAGTGCCACGCCGGCAATGGCCAGCCAGAACACAGAGCTGCTCAGGCTGTGCTCGATCATGGCCAGTGCGCCATGGTAATGCTCGCGCAGATGCGTCATCGCATCATGCCCCGGCATCACCACGATCGCCTGCTCGAAGAAGTCAGAGAACAACAGCGGATCGATGGCAAAGAACCCAACCAGCAAAGCAGGAATGGACAAAAGAATCAGCGGCACGGTGACCACCTTGGGTGATTCATGCAAATGTGAGCGGGTGTGCGCATCCATCCGTTCCTTACCGAAGAACACGAGGAAAAACAACCGGAAGGTATAGAACGCTGTAACAAATACGCCCAGCAACACCGCCCAATAGGCGAACGTGGCACCAGGCAATTGAGAGGCATGAACCGCCATGATAATGCTGTCTTTGGAGAAGAAGCCCGATGTACCGGGGAAACCGATCAAGGCCAGCGAACCGATCAGGAAGGTCACGAAGGTGACGGGCATATACTTCCACAGGCCACCCATCTTGCGGATGTCCTGTTCATGGTGCATGGCAATGATTACCGAACCGGCAGCCAGGAACAGCAAGGCCTTGAAGAACGCATGGGTCATTAGATGAAAGATTGCTGCGGAGTAGGCCGAGGCGCCCAGCGCCACGGTCATGTAACCGAGTTGCGACAGGGTCGAATAGGCAATGACGCGCTTGATGTCATTCTGCACGATACCAAGCAGCCCCATGAACAAGGCCGTAATCGCACCGATCACCATAATGAACGACAGTGCCGCATCGGACAGTTCGAACAGCGGCGAGAAACGCGCCACCATGAAAATACCGGCCGTAACCATGGTCGCGGCATGGATCAGCGCAGAAATGGGCGTCGGGCCTTCCATCGAATCGGGCAGCCACACATGTAGTGGCACCTGAGCCGATTTACCCATCGCGCCGATAAACAGCAAAATGGCAATCACAGTCGGCAGCGACCATTCCACACCGGGCCAGTACTCGACTTTCACGCTGGCCAATGCCGGTAGACGCTCGAAGAAAGTGGCGTAATCGAGCGTGTTTGCATACATCAGGATGGCGGCAATACCCAAGAGGAAACCAAAATCACCCACGCGGTTGACGATGAACGCCTTGAGATTGGCAAAAATCGCAGTTTCCTTTTTGTACCAGAAACCGATCAGCAAATAGGAAACCAGCCCCACTGCTTCCCAGCCGAAGAACAGTTGCAGCAGATTGTTCGCCATCACCAGCATGAGCATGGAGAAGGTGAACAGGGAGATATAACTGAAGAAACGCTGGTAACCCGGATCATCCGCCATGTAGCCGATGGTATAGATGTGCACCATCAGACTGACGCCGGTGACGACGACCATCATCAGAACCGTGAGGCGGTCGACCATAAAGCCTATATCAAAATGGAACGCGTCCGTCGCCGCCCAGGTGTACACGGTAGCATCGAAGGTGGGTAACCCGCCCCAGACATGCATGTAGAAACTGTATGCGGAGAGCACAAAGGAAATGCCCACGCCGATATTGGTCACCCAGTGAGCACCGGCGCGGCCGATCTGCTTGCCGAACAGGCCGGCGACCAGTGCCCCGACCAAGGGCGACAGGGCGATGATGAGATAAATTTTTTCCATGGCTTATCCCTTCATCGCCGTTAAGTCTTCCACATTGATGGTCCGGCGATTGCGGAACAGCGTCACCAGGATCGCCAGGCCGATCGCCGCCTCGGCTGCCGCCACAGTCAACACGAAAAACACGAACACTTGACCGTTGATATCGCCCAGGAAGTGAGAGAAGGCAATAAAATTGACATTCACGGCCAGCAGCATCAATTCAATCGCCATCAGCAGGACGAGGATATTTTTCCGGTTCAGAAAGATGCCAGCCACACTGATGGAAAACAGTATTGCTCCGAATACCAGAAACTGGGACAGACTAATCACGGCGCTTTTCTCCCGCTGAGTTTGACGTGTCGTCGTCAGCTTCGGACCCGACAGGTGTCGAGGAAGCCATCTTCACCACACGAATCCGATCACCTCGATTGACTTTCACCTGCGCATCGATGTTCTGGTACAGAGCGCCCTCACGCTTGCGATGCGCCAAGGCGATGGCCGATACAATCGAAACCAGCAGAATGAACGCGGCGATTTCAAAGGGATAGACATATTCGGTGTACAGCACTGAGCCCAGTGCCAGGGTGTTGGAGGTGCCGGCTGCCGCCGGAGTCGGCGCGGGATAATTCGCCAGACCAAAGGCATGGGAACCGACGATCAAGCCCAACTCGACCACCATCACCAGCGCAACAAAAACGCCCACCGGCAAGTTACGCACAAACCCCTCCCGCAACGGTGCCAGATTGATATCCAGCATCATCA
Organism: Halothiobacillus sp.; assembly: GCF_027346185.1. Classification (GTDB taxonomy): domain Bacteria; phylum Pseudomonadota; class Gammaproteobacteria; order Halothiobacillales; family Halothiobacillaceae; genus Halothiobacillus. Next base: position 38,151 of record NZ_DAIESY010000054.1, on the reverse strand, counting down.
CCACGAACAGGAACAACACCATCACCGCGCCGACGTAGACGAGCAACAGCACGATGCCGAGAAATTCCGCTTCCATCAGAATCCAGGTCAACGCCGTGGTGAAGAAGGTCAGCACCAGAAACAGAGCCGCATGGACAGGGTTTTTAACCGTGACCACCCGGATGGCCGAAATCACGGCCGACGAGGCAAACACATAAAAAAGAAACTGATATAGAGTCATTCAAACCTTCCTGATTAATACCGGCTCTAATGCCGACTGTTTGAGACAAGTCATTGCGCGTCTCAACGGTACGGGGCATCGGCCAATCGATCGGCGGCAATCTGGGATTCCAGTCGATCACCAATCTCCAGCAGTTTTTCTTTGGTCATGATCTGCTCGCCGCGTTCTTCAAAGTGATATTCAAACACACGGGTTTCAACAATCGAATCAACGGGGCAAGCCTCCTCGCAGAAGCCACAGTAAATACATTTGAATAAGTCAATGTCATAGCGTGTGGTACGTCGGGTACCGTCCTCGCGTTGTTCAGACTCGATGGTGATCGCCAGCGCCGGGCAGACCGCCTCACATAGCTTGCAGGCAATGCAGCGTTCTTCGCCGTTGGCATAGCGGCGCAGGGCATGAAGCCCGCGAAAGCGCGGCGACATCGGTGTTTTTTCTTCCGGATACTGCACAGTGAACTTGCGGCCGAAGAAGTACTTGCCGGTCACCGACAGCCCCAGGAACAGCTCCCACAAAAACCAGGTTTTAACAAATTGTTTGAATGCGTTCATCGCCCATTACCTCTGGGTGTTTTCTCGGGCCAACTCAAACTCGGGCGACCCGCGATCAGGAAAACCCAAGCTCAAGAAAACCATGGCCCAACCTTGAAATACACCAACACACCCTCAACGAAAATCCAGACGACGGTCACAGGGATAAACACTTTCCACCCCAGTCGCATGATCTGGTCATAACGGTATCGAGGGAACGTGGCCCGGAACCACAGGAACAGGAACAGCAGGATCGCAATTTTGATAAAGAACCAGAAAATCCCGGGAATAAAATCGAAAATCGATTCCAGCGCGGTTCCCTGGAAGGGGGAAAGCCAGCCGCCGAGGAACAACAACGCAGTCAATGCCGAAATCAGGATCATGCTGGCGTATTCGGCCAACATGAACAGGGCGAAGGTAATGCCTGAGTACTCCACATGGAAACCGGCGACGAGTTCCGATTCGCCTTCCGTGATATCAAAGGGTGCGCGGTTGGTTTCGGCTACGCCAGAGATGAAATACACCACAAACATCGGCAGCAGTGGCAACCAGTACCATGTCAGGATATTGCCGGATTGATGCTCAACGATCTCGGTCAGATTCAGACTCCGGGCCGCCATGAGCACACCCACCAGCGCGAAGCCCATCGCGAGCTCATACGCAACCTTGTGCGCGGCGGAACGCATTCCGCCCAGCAACGCGTACTTCGAGTTGGAAGCCCATCCGGCCAGGATCACGCCATAGACACCGGCCGCACCGATGGCCAGCACATAGAGCAGACCGGCATTGATATTGGCCAGAACCCAGCCCTTGTCGAACGGAATAACCGCCCATGCGACAAATGACGCCACCAGAATCAAGACCGGCGCCAGATAGAAAATGAATTTATTGGCGACGTTAGGTGTGATGATTTCCTTGAACAGCAGTTTGAACACGTCGGCAAACGGCTGAAACAACCCCAGTGGACCGACACGGTTCGGGCCGATTCGTACTTGCATGTAACCGATGACCTTCCTTTCGAAATATGTCAGATAAGCCACGGCAATGACCAACGGCAGCAGAACGACCAGCACCCAGAGGGTATTGACCACCAGATATTGCCAGGCCGGTGACATCCAGCCGATGACCGGATGCAACAATTGATTCAACACGCCACTACCTCCCGTGACACTTCAACCAGACCGCCAATGGCTGGAAGCGCGGCACTCACTTCGCTGACATAAATCAGCAATGCGCCCTGCGGCACGGAATCATCGAATTTAACCGTCATCTCGGTTGAACAGCCGGACTGGGTGATGGTCACGACACCGCCCTCATCCCAATTTTGATCAGCAGCATCTGCAGGATTGACGAGGCAATGTCGTTGTTTTTTCGCCAGATCAGTGACCTGCAAAGGCGCGGCACGGCGGATCACACCATCTACGGCATACATGGCTACCGGCGCAATGCGCACCCACCCTTCTGCCGATGAAGCCGCCACCGGTCGAACCGCGCCGAGCACTTCACTTTCATTGCTCAGGCTAACCTCGGCGCACTGGGATTGAACTTCCGCACGCACCTCGGCGGCGTCCATGAAATCAAAGCCACTAAGATCCAGTAGATTACCGAGAACGCGTAGGACCTTCCAACCTGGACGGGACTGGGCCCAAGAGCGGACGATGCCGCGTTGCGGCTGCCAACGACCCTCGCCATTGACCCACGTGCCCGCAGATTCAACAGCCGTACCAATCGGCAGCAAAATATCGGCAAACTCAAGTTGGCTGGGGGTGAGATGAGAAACCAGACTGACCACGCATTCGGCCGCACGAAAACGGTCCACAGCTTCGGCACCCGCATGAGTATCGAGATCCGGATCGACACCACACAGCAACATTGCCGGTTTGGGTGCGTGCAGTAGCGCGCGGGCATTTACTCCTGACCCGACCGCAGCCTGACCACCCGCCAGACGATGCGGCACAGCACCGGCCAACCAAGCCCCCGGCTGATTACCGCCTTGCGGCAGGATACCCAGAGAGACATCAAGCGCCTTGGACAGACGACCGGCCAGATAGCGAATCGCGCCGTACTGTGGATCGTTCTGCGCCAGATGCCCCAGGAAGATCGCGGCATTCGCACCCTGTTCGAGATCAGCAAGAATTTGAGTGCACAGTTCCGTATCGACCGGCGCGGACTCAACCAATCCTTCAGGCAAAGTCACACCTGCCGTTCGGCTCAAGGCAATCAGGACATCCAACAAACCGCCGTCTGGTGCACAGCCCCATTGCGCAGCACAGAAGGTCAGAGACTCCTTAACCGGGTGAACCACATGAATCCGGGCTCGCTTGGTCAACACCGCCATGCGCAGACGATGACCGAACAGTGGGATGTCCTCACGGATCGAACCACCAATCACCAGCACCGATGTGAGCTGGCTGATCTGGGCGATGTCCATGCCGAACCACGGCATGACCGGATCGCCCGCATCGGCCGAGAAATCAGTCTGGCGAAGGCGATGATCGACGTTATTCGAGCCCATGCCACGAATGATTTTCTGGAACAGGTACAGTTCTTCCAGGCTCGCGTTGGGAGAGATCAGTCCACCCAAGGCTTGAGCACCCTGCTGCTGCACGATGCCCTGAATTTTTTCAGCCACTAGAGCAAGTGCGCTATCCCAATCCGTTTCATGCCATTGCCCATCTCTCTTGATCATCGGCTGTGCGAGACGATCTTCGGTGAACAAACCGGTGTAGGCATAACGATCACGATCCGATAACCAGGTTTCGTTGATCAGATCGTTATCGCGCGGCACCGTACGCATGACCTGTCCATCACGGGTATGCAGATACAGATTCGAGCCGAAGGCATCATGGGTTGAGATGTGCGGTTGCTGGACCAACTCCCAAGGGCGGGCAGTATAACGAGAGGGCTTGGCCGTGAGGGCGCCCACTGGGCACAGGTCAATCACGTTACCGGACAACTCTGACGTCACACTTTTGGCGATGTAGGTACCGATTTCCATGTGCTCGGAACGACCAACCACACCCAATTCTTTCAGTCCGGCGATTTCTTCACCAAAACGTACGCAACGAGTGCAATGAATGCAGCGCGTCATGTCGGTGGCGATCAGTGGTCCGATGTCCTTGTCCTTGACCACACGCTTGGTTTCGGAATATTGCCCGACCCCTTCGCCATAGCCCATGGCCATATCCTGCAACTCACACTCACCGCCTTGATCGCAAATCGGGCAATCGAGCGGGTGGTTGATCAGCAAAAATTCCATGGTCGCGCGCTGGGCGGCCAGTGCTTTGGGGCTGCGCGTCTGCACGCGCATGCCTTCGGAAATGGGTGTTGAGCAGGCAGGTAGCGGCTTGGGCGCGCGCGCCACTTCCACCAGACACATCCGGCAGTTGGCCGCGATTGAGAGTTTGCGGTGATAGCAAAAGCGAGGAATGTTGATGCCTGCCTGATCAGTTACTTCGATCAGCATGTCACCCTTGCGCCCTTGCAGGCGATGGCCATCAACTTCAATGGTGATCAAATCGTCGTGAATACTCAAAGACTTAACCCTGTATCTGTTAGACCGTCGCCAAACCATCAGCAATCATGCTGTGGCCATGCTCGATGTAATATTCAAATTCGTGACGGAAGTGCTTGAGGAAACTCCGCACCGGTACCGCCGCCGCATCACCCAGCGCACAAATGGTTCGTCCCTCGATCTTGCTGGCCACGTCATCCAATCGGTTCAAATCGGCCATACCCCCCTTGCCTTCAACAATGCGGGTGAGCATCCGGTAAAGCCAACCGGTGCCCTCGCGGCAGGGTGTGCATTGACCGCAGGACTCCGAATAGTAAAAACGCGAGATACGGCGCAAGGCTTCGACCATGCACGCCGAGTCGTCGATCACGATCAGGCCGCCCGAACCGAGAAACGTGCCTGATTTGGCGATGGCGTCATAATCCATGGTGGTCTGCATCATCACAGACCCCGGCACCACGGGAGTGGAGGTACCGCCCGGGATCACCGCCTTGAGCTTGCGTCCTTCGCGTACGCCACCGGCCATTGCCAGCAGTTCACCGAATGGAAGACCCATCGGAACCTCGAACACTCCCGGCTTGTTTACATGTCCGGAAACGGAAAAGAGCTTCAAACCCCCGCTGTTCGGCACGCCCAGATCCGCAAACCATTTGCCGCCGTTGCGCATAATGGCGGGAACCGACGACAGTGTTTCGGTGTTGTTCACCGTGGTCGGGCGCCCGTACAAACCAAAGTTGGCCGGGAACGGTGGCTTGAATCGAGGTTGGCCTTTCTTGCCTTCCAGAGATTCGAGCAAGGCAGTCTCTTCGCCACAGATGTAGGCGCCGGCGCCCAACGAACCGTACAGATCAAAATCAATGCCGGAGCCTTGCAAGTTCTTGCCCAGCAAGCCCAACTCGTAGGCTTCCTTGACTGCGGTTTCAAAACGACGGAACACGAGATCAGTGAACTCGCCGCGCATGTAGTTGTAACCCACCGTTGCGCCAATGGTGTAACCCGCGATCGCCATCCCCTCTACCAGAGCATGGGGATTGTTGAGCAGAATCTGCCGATCCTTAGCGGTACCTGGCTCGGATTCGTCCGAATTGCATACGATGTATTTCTGCCCCGGCGCATTGCGCGGCATGAAGGACCATTTAAGACCGGTCGGGAAACCCGCCCCGCCTCGACCACGCAGGTTTGAGGTTTTCAACTCTTCGATAATCAGGGCTGGATCGGTATTTTCGGTCAGGATTTTCCGCCAGGCCGAATACCCGCCAATCTTGAGATAGCTCTCGAGGGTCCAGGGCTCATCAAACTGCATCGTCGCAAAACAGACTTGTTCCGTCATCGCGTCACTCCAGTTTATCGAGAATGGCGTTCACCTTCTCGGGTGTCAGCCGTTCGTAATAGACATGATCGACCTGCATCATCGGGCCGCCGTCGCAGGCAGCCAGGCATTCTTCCTCCACTTTGAGGTAGATTCGGCCATCAGGAGTCGATTCTCCGAGTTTGATGCCCAGTTTCTTCTCACAATGCGCCACAATCTCGTCTGAGCCCATCAAGGCGCATGAGATATTGGTGCAGATGGATACGTGATGCCGGCCGCAGGGTTTTGTTTCCAGCATGGAATAGAAAGTCGCCACTTCATACACGGAAATGGGTGGCAGTTCGAGGTACTCGGCAACCGCATCCATCAGGTCCGTCGTCAGATAGCCTTCATTCTGATGCTGCGTTTCGCGAAGTGCGGCCAGCACGGCTGATTGCTTCTGCTCGGGCGGATATTTACTGAGCCAATGATCAATCTCATGGCGTGTGTGATCGCTCAGTAAATAAATCTTACTGTCTTTCATTAACGGTCCACCTCACCAAAAACAATATCTTGCGTACCGATAATCGCCACGACATCGGCCAGCATATGCCCGCGTGACATCTCATCCAAGGCTGAGAGATGCGCAAAGCCCGGCGCGCGGATTTTCAAGCGATATGGCTTGTTAGCCCCATCGGAAACCAGGTAAATCCCAAACTCACCCTTCGGATGCTCAACAGCGGCATAGGTCTCGCCTTCGGGTAGGCAATAGCCCTCTGTGAACAATTTGAAATGGTGAATCAGCGATTCCATGTCCGCCTTGACTTCTTCCCGTCGTGGCGGCGCGATCTTACGGTTATCCACCATGACCGGACCTGGATTCTTGCGCAACCAGTCAATGCATTGCTTGATGATCCGGTTGGATTGCCGCATTTCCTCGACCCGAACGAGGTACCGATCGTAACAATCACCAGTCACACCCACAGGAATGTCGAAATCCAGCTTGTCGTAGACGGCATAGGGCTGCTTCTTGCGCAGATCCCACTCGACACCGGAACCACGCAGCATCGGGCCGGTAAAGCCGAGCGCAATCGCGCGCTCCGGCGGAACAATGCCGATATCCACCGTGCGCTGTTTCCAGATCCGATTATCGGTGAGCAGAGTCTCGTACTCGTCCACATAGCCAGGGAATCGCTGGGTGAAGTCTTCAAGGAAATCCAGCAGGGAACCTTGCCGGGACTCGTTCATCCGCCGGACATCGCGCTCGCTATGCCACTGTGATTTCTCATACTGCGGCATCGAATTGGGCAAATCCCGCGCCACGCCGCCCGGACGATAATAAGTGGCGTGCAAGCGCGCACCGGAGACCGCTTCGTAGCAATCCATCAAATCTTCACGTTCACGGAACGCATACAGGAATACCGTCATCGCACCGATATCCAGTGCGTGCGCCCCCAGCCAGAGCAGGTGATTCAGAATGCGGGTGATCTCATCGAACATGACGCGGATATACTGCGCCCGTTCGGGAATCTCTAGATTGACCAACTGCTCAATGGCACGAACATAGGCATGCTCGTTGCACATCATGGAAACGTAATCCAGTCGATCCATATAACCGATAGACTGGTTATAAGGTTTGCTTTCGGCCAGTTTTTCGGTTCCACGATGAAGCAAACCGATATGCGGATCGGCACGAACGATGGTCTCACCATCCATCTCCAGTACCAGGCGCAATACGCCGTGGGCGGATGGATGCTGTGGACCAAAGTTCAACGTGTAATTGGCAATTTCCGGCATGATCAGCGTCCTCCCCGCGCGGGCTCTTCGGGCTCGACGTATCTGCTATCGTGGCGGTGTACTTTAGGCACCAGCACGCGCGGCTCAATGGAAACAGGCTCGTAAACTACTCGATTCTTCTCCGGGTCGAACCGAACTTCAACGTGGCCGATCAATGGGAAATCCTTGCGCATCGGATGACCAACGAAACCGTAATCCGTGAGGATCCTGCGCATGTCGGGATGGTCATCGAACAGAATACCGAAGAGGTCGAAGGCTTCACGCTCGAACCAGTTGACGACAGGCCAAACGGCCACGACCGAAGGAATCGTAGGCAGTTCAGCATCGGCACAGGGAATCCGGACACGGACACGCCAGTTGTGCTTATATGAAAGCAAATGAGCCACAACGGCGAAGCGAGGGCGATCCTGATTTCCTGACCGCATCTCATCCCCGAACTTCAGGCGGGCATTACTTGCCGGTTCGACGCCACGACTATAACCCGCATAGGACACACTTTCCTCACCAGCCCACTCTTGCCGCCCATATTCCAGATAGTCGATTCCACAAAGATCGACGCATTGATCAAAATGGGTTTCAGGCACAGTAGCCAAACGCTTTGCCGCCTCTTGCCAGTGCGCTGCCGCCACCTCAATGGTAATTTCATCCAACGCAACGGTCAGATTGATCAACAGATCGCCAAGCACAGATTCCAGGGCTGGTTTCAGGGCCGGATTAAGCCTTTGCTGCACAGTCATAATGATCTACTTTGCCTATTGTTTTGCACTAACACAGTCAGCTCCGTGCGATTGTATTGGTACGGCGAATCTTGTTCTGAAGCTGAATAATCCCGTACAGCAAAGCCTCGGCCGTTGGCGGACAGCCCGGAACATAAATATCGACCGGCACGATTCGGTCGCAACCACGCACAACAGCATATGAATAGTGATAGTAACCGCCGCCATTGGCACAGGAACCCATCGAGATAACCCAACGGGGCTCGGCCATCTGATCATAGACTTTACGCAGGGCTGGAGCCATTTTATTAACCAGCGTACCCGCCACGATCATGACATCCGACTGACGTGGGCTGGGGCGGAAAACAACCCCGAACCGGTCCAGATCGTAACGCGCAGCACCCGCATGCATCATTTCGACCGCACAGCAGGCCAAACCGAACGTCATGGGCCAGAGCGAGCCAGTGCGCGCCCAGTTAATCAGCTTGTCGGCAGAAGTGGTGACAAAGCCTTTTTCGAGAACGCCTTCTATTCCCATTCCAGCGCCCCCTTTTTCCACTCATACACAAACCCGACAACCAGAACACCCAAGAAGATAGCCATGGCAATCAACCCGAAATGCCCGATCTGGTCCAGAGCCACAGCCCACGGGAACAAAAAGGCAATTTCGAGGTCGAAGATAATAAATAGTATGGCGACGAGATAGTAACGCACATCGAATTTCATGCGTGCGTCTTCGAAAGCGGCAAAACCACATTCGTAGGGAGCGTTCTTGGCCGAATCCGGGCGGAATGGAGCGAGAAGCTTACCGCCAAACAACAACCCCAAAGAAAACAACACGGCAACGCCGAAGAAAATCAGGATGGGAAGATAACCTTCTAGCACGGGGCACCCTCTCGGTCAGCGCGAACCAACGTCCGCTTGATTTTTCGCGCGCGAACTAAAACCCAGCACACAAGCAATTCCTGCGGACTGGCCTACGTCTTATTATAATTTTACTTACACAAAATTGGTGCGGACGGTGGGACTCGAACCCACACAGCTTTCGCCACTACCCCCTCAAGATAGCGTGTCTACCAATTCCACCACGTCCGCGAAATCTGCGCCTATCTTCACCAGGGATCAAACTGGCGAAACAGGCTTTCTATTCTATACAAACCAAGTCAGTTATCGGGTCATTTACCAGGTCATTTATTTGGCACATCAGCCGGCTTGGTTGATTCACTAACCGCCGGCGCGACCTGCTCAGTGCCCGCCGATGTGGATGGCACATCTGAAGGTTTACCTTGACTCGCTGGTGCAGGGGTCACTGACTCAGAAGGTGCAGGTATTGAATTCTGTGGATTTGGCGTAGTGCCCATCCCATCATTCTTATTGGAGTTCGTCTTTGAAACGGGCACAGAATTTACCACGCTGGAAGGACTATGTGAAGTATTAATGACGTAAGCGAGCAGCAAACTGGTCGCAAAAAAAGCAACCACAAGCCAGCCTGTCATTTTTTGCAGAAAGGTTGCTGCGCCGCGGGCACCAAATACGGTGCCAGACGAACCCGAGCCGAAGGCGGCCCCGGCATCGGCGCCCTTTCCATGCTGAATCAGCACCAAACCAATCAAGGTCAAACCAATCAGTACATGTCCAATCAAAATCAATGTTTGCATCACACGGTTCCAAGCGAGTCGGCCGCAGCACGACAAATAATCAGAAAATCTTCTGCCTTCAGAGATGCGCCGCCAATCAAGCCGCCATCAATATCAGGCTGGGAGAACAGTTCGGCCGCGTTATCCGGCTTGACCGACCCACCGTACTGAATGCGCAGGGTACGCGCGACCGGTTCGTTCAGCCCGGCAATCAGACCACGAATCGTAGCGTGCATTGCCTGCGCCTGCTCGGGCGAAGCAGTCAAACCGGTCCCGATGGCCCAAACAGGCTCATACGCGATAACGATCCGATCAAATGCTGCGACACCGACCTCGTCGATGACCGCGTGAACCTGAGCACACACGACTTCGTTCATGCGCCCGGCCTGGCGCTCTTCCAAAGTCTCACCCACACACAGAACCGGCATAAGGCCAGCTGCCAGGGCGCGCCCGACTTTACGGGCAATCACCTCGTCGCGCTCACCAAAAAGGGCACGACGCTCGGAGTGACCGATCAGCACATACTGACAGCCAACATCACGCAGCATGTCAGCCGAAACTTCGGCCGTATAGGCTCCTTCGACATACTCAGAGCAATCCTGAGCACCTACTTTCAAATCCGTATGCGCCGCTTGGCGCACCGTTTGCGGAATAAGAACGAATGGGGGGCAAACCCCTACATCAATCGCGTCCAATCCCGTTACCCCGGCAAGAATGCCAGCCACAAGTGCCTCAGACGAGGCTGTTGAGCCGTTAAGCTTCCAGTTACCGAGTACGATTGGCTTACGCATGCCGTCCTATTTCCCCTTGGTTCTGCTTTTTCTGGAACGCACCCGCGCCCGATCTGTTATCAAAAAGGCCATCAAGATTACTTGTACAAGCGCGTTAAATCAATCACTCATACCCGCTTCACACTATTAGCCCTGCTGGGATAAGGCGATCGCTTTTACTTCTTGAGCCAGCTTCTGCGCCTGTTTCTCAACCAAATCAGCCCGCTTGCCTTCAACCATGACACGAATCAACGGCTCAGTACCCGACGCACGAAGCAGGACGCGGCCCTCATTACCCAGTGATTTTTCGACCGCCTGCACCGCCGATATGATGCCCGGCTGATTCAGATCACACTTTCGCTCAGTGCGGACATTGATCAAGGTCTGCGGGAAGATCATCATGTTTTCGGCAAGCGCGCGCACACTTTTCCCCGCGGCTTTCATCGCCGAGAGAATCTGCAGGGCAGCGATGATACCGTCTCCGGTCGTGTGCCGATCAAGACATAAGATATGCCCGGAAGACTCTCCGCCCAAAATCCAGTCACGGCGCCTGAGTGTCTCGTGCACATAGCGATCCCCAACATTGGCACGCTCAAATGGCAAACCCAGCTCCCTGATGGCAAGCTCAAGTCCGAAATTGCTCATCAGCGTACCGACGACGCCCCCCGTATAACCTGCACGACTCACCCGGTCCGCCGCGATGATGTAGAGCAACTGATCGCCATCCAGTACATGGCTCTCTGCATCGACGAGCAACACGCGATCACCATCACCATCCAGCGCCACGCCTAGATCCGCCCGGAACTCGGCCACGGCTCGTTGTAGCGCAGCAGGATCAGTTGAACCCACGCCTGCATTGATATTCAACCCATCCGGATCAACACCAATGCGAATCACTTCGGCGCCCAACTCCGTAAACACGCGCGGTGCAACTTGATACCCGGCTCCGTTGGCGCAATCGACTACGATCCGCAGATTGGACAATGACAGCCCCGTCTCGATCGAGCTCTTGCAGAATTCGATATACCGGCCCGGCGCATCGTCGATACGCTGAGCCTTGCCCAGCATATCCGAACGGGCCACGGTCATGGGTTCATCCAGCATGCGCTCGATTTCGGCCTCGATCACATCCGGCAATTTTTCCCCTTGGGAGGAGAAGAATTTAACGCCGTTATCCTGGAAAGGATTGTGAGAAGCGCTGATCACCACGCCGGCCGATCCACGCAACGTGCGAGTCAGGTAGGCAATGGCCGGTGTGGGCATTGGCCCCAGCAAGCGCACATCCACACCCGCAGCAGAAAAACCCGCCTCCAGAGCCGACTCGAACATGTATCCGGAAATACGCGTATCTTTTCCAATCAACACCCGACGGCGCCCTTCCTGACCCAGCACCATTCCGGCGGCCCAGCCAAGTTTCAGCACGAACTCCGGCGTCATCGGCCATTGTCCCACCGCACCGCGTACGCCATCGGTCCCAAATACCTTCATATCCATTCACCTTAACCTGCTACAGCCGCCCGCATCCTAACCGATAACACGCCCGCTGCCACTCAATAGCACTCAGCCAAAGAAATCGCCCAAACAAAAAAACCGCCTAAACAAAAGGCGGTTCATAGAGACAACACCACCCCGAGGAGGTGGCGACCAACACAATTACTCGGTCTGAGCCATGTTGTTGTCGGCGCCTTTCACATTCATTTGCGAAATGTAAGCGGCCAAGTCGCGGATCTCTTCAGGCGTCAGGTATTTCGCCTGTGCGTTCATGACGTAAGAGTAAGGGCCCAGCTGCTTGCCAGATTTGTACATTTCCAGCATGGAAGAGGTTGCTGAAACCGGCAGGCCAGAAAGCTTCGGCGCGTTCAGGAGTTTTCCACCCTCGCCCTCCGCACCGTGACACACGGCACAGCTTGAGAACAGCGCATGACCAAAGCCGATGTTGGCATCTGCCTTGATCATGTTCGCCGCAGGCGCCGCAGCAGCAGCAGCAGGTGCCGCAGCAGCAGGCGCAGCGGCAGCTTCAGCGCCCCCACCGAGGGTGGCGATATAGGCGGCGAGGTCGGCGATATCGGCTTCAGACAGGTTGGCGGCCTGAGGCGCCATGGTGCCATAGCGTGCGCCGCCCAGATTATGAGCCTTCAGAGTTGCCATATCGCCTTTTTTGAAGGCAGTAAGGATGGTTTCGGCATCCGCTGCGTTCAACTTCGTTAACGACGGGAAAGCCCCCCCGTTACCTTTTCCATCCGCGCCGTGGCAGGCTGCGCACGTTGCAAATTTTGTTTTACCCGCAGCAGCATCTCCTGCGGCCATTGAAACCATGGGCTGAATCATCAAACCGCCCAACATGACAGCCAATAGCGAACGACGCATCATTTTCATAGTTACTCTCTCGTTTTTATCATGACAATTTGAACGCAATGCACTCTAACAGGCAAAAATCGATCAAATACCCCCGACTGCGTAAAATATCAGAGAACCCTAATAGGGAACAACCGGATGCGACTTATGCATCAATAAATAAATATATGGTAACGACGTTGAAATCAAAATTGATGCAGACAGGTCGCCCGATACAGCCGGAGCCCGTCTCTCGTCGCTGCCACATCGTGGACGCGAACGATGTCCGCCCCGCGCTCCATCGCCATCACAGCAAGCACAACGCTTCCAACCGCCCTATCGGAAACAGCCCGCCCCGTCACCTCACCGATCATTCTCTTTCGTGAAAGTCCGACAAGGATGGGCATGTTCCTGGACTGGAATTGGTCTAACCGAGCAAGAAGTTCGAAATTCTGCTCGGTAGTTTTCGCAAAACCGAAGCCAGGATCGAGCATCAGATGGGCTCGAGGGATACCCGCCTCTATCGCTGCATTCACCCGCTCATCCAGTTCTGTCAGCACATCAGACACCAGATTTTCGTACTGACACAGGCTGTTCATCGTCGAGGGTTCGCCCCGCATGTGCATCAAACACACCATGACACCCGAAGCCTGCACGGCTTGCCGGGCCGCTTCCAACGCCCCCGGACGGACCAAAGCCCGCACGTCATTGATAATGGATGCACCCGCTTGTGTCGCAGCGAGCATCACCTCAGGCTGACTGGTGTCGATGGAAACAGGCAGATCGAAACGAGCCCTGATCGCCTCGATCACCGGCACGACACGATCAAGCTCCTGCCCGACGCCAACCACTTTGGCACCTGGGCGTGTCGACTCGCCACCCACATCGATGATATCGGCACCCTCCGACTGTAGGGTCGCTACAGCATCAATCACCTTGTCGATATCAATTTTCTCGTGCCGAAAAAAAACACCCCCGTCCGAAAAGGAGTCAGGAGTGATATTCAAAATCGACATGATGCGAGGCGACTTCTGATGAAGCCGCGACATGAACGAATCCTGCATGGGCAAAATCAGTGCTGGTTCGCCGGGCCACCAACAGCATCAGCTGGGGGTGCAGATTTATCCGCCTGAGGAATGGATTCTTCAGGTTTGGCCTCAGACACAGTCTCTCCGCTTGCCGGCGGTGTCTTGCTGCCCGAATCAGAGCCAGTACCCCAATCAGCAGGTTCACGAACCGGTCGGCGGGCCATTAAATCGTCAATCTGGGCCACGTCGATCGTTTCGTACTTCATCAGGGCACCAGCCATCGCATGCAGAATGTCGATGTTATCCGTCAACAACTGATGGCAACGCTGGTAATTGCGGTCGATGATAAGGCGTACCTCTTCGTCGATCACACTGGCGGTACTGTCAGAAATGGTACTGCCCGGTACGGCCCGGCCAAACATGGGATCGCCGTCTTCCTCTGAATAGGCGAGAGTACCGAGTTTGTCCGACATACCCCACTTGGTGACCATGTTGCGGGCAATTTCGGTCGCACGCTCGATGTCATTGGAAGCACCCGTCGTTACGGCTTCCGCGCCGAAAATCAGCTCTTCGGCTATACGCCCACCAAACAGGCTGGAAATATTCGATTCGAGCTTGCGTTTAGAGTAGCTGTAACGGTCTTCATCCGGCAGGAACATGGTGACGCCCAAGGCACGACCGCGCGGAATGATGGAGACCTTGTAGACAGGATCATGCTCGGGCACCAAGCGGCCGACAATCGCATGGCCTGCTTCGTGATAGGCGGTGAGTTTCTTCTCGGCCTCGCTCATCACCATCGATTTGCGCTCGGCACCCATGATGATCTTGTCTTTGGCGCGCTCCAGATCCGCCATGACCACTTCGGATTTGTTCGCACGGGCGGCGTACAAGGCCGCCTCATTCACCAGATTGGCGAGATCGGCACCGGAGAAGCCCGGCGTCCCCCGTGCAATCAGGTTGGGAACGATGTCGGCAGCGGCCGGCACCTTACGCAGATGAACCTTGAGAATCTGTTCACGCCCCCGCACATCGGGCAGGCCAACCACGACCTGGCGGTCGAAACGGCCCGGACGAAGCAAAGCCTTGTCGAGTACGTCTGGGCGGTTCGTCGCCGCAATGATGATCACGCCTTCATTGCCTTCGAAACCGTCCATTTCGACCAGCAACTGGTTCAATGTTTGCTCACGCTCATCGTGTCCGCCACCCATACCGGAGCCACGATGGCGCCCCACCGCATCGATCTCGTCGATGAAGATGATGCAGGGAGCCTGTTTCTTGGCCTGCTCGAACATGTCACGAACGCGCGACGCACCGACACCGACGAACATTTCAACAAAATCGGAGCCGGAGATCGTGAAGAACGGCACTTTGGCCTCACCCGCAACCGCGCGCGCCAACAGAGTTTTACCCGTACCCGGCGGACCGACCATCAGCACACCACGCGGCACCCGCCCACCCAGACGCTGGAACTTGCCCGGATCGCGCAGGAAATCGACCAATTCCACCACATCCTGTTTGGCTTCATCGGCACCGGCGACGTCGTTGAAGGTCACCTTGACCTGATCCTCGCCCAGCAGACGTGCCTTGGACTTACCAAAACTCATGGCACCCCGGCCACCGCCGCCCTGCATCTGGCGCATGAAGAAGATCCAGATGCCGATCAACAACAGGAACGGGAACCACTGGATGAAAATCGTCATCAACAGGGACGGACGTTCTGGCGGCACGGCATCGATTTTGACGTTGTTGCTCAACAGATCACCAATCATCGCTCGATTATCGGTTTCCGGACTGTAAGTCTGGAACGTGGCGCCCGAGCTGGTTTTGCCGGTAATGGTCTTGCCTTCAATAATCACCGAATCGATGCTTCCACCCTTCACATCGCTCAAAAACTGCGAGTAGCTCATCGGTTGAGTCGCTGTAGAGCGCGAGCTGAAGCTGTTGAACACGGTCATCAGGACAACCGCAATCACCACCCAGACGAGAATATTTTTCGTTAAATCGTTCAACACGCCACCTCTGCATCACATTGACGGGAAGCCATACCCCGGCAAATAAAATTTATAGCCTCAACCTTATACCACGCGCTTGCCGCGCGCCACCAAATACACTTCACGGGAGCGCGGACGTGATGCCTTGGGCTTGCGCACCACGACACTCTTGAAGGCGCTCCGGGTATCCTTCATGAGCGCATCGAAGCCTTCGCCCTGAAAGACTTTAGTCACAAAGGCCCCCTCAGGCTTGAGCATGTGATGACAAAAATCCAGCGCGAGTTCCGCCAGATACATGGCACGAGGAATATCCACCGTTTCCACACCGCTCATGTTCGGTGCCATGTCTGAAATGACAAGATCGACCGGCGCTTCACCGAGCAACGCTGTAAGACGCGCCAGCACTTCTTCAGCAGAGAAATCACCCTGAATGACGGTTGTATGGGCAAAATGATCCATAGGCAAGAGGTCGAGCGCAAAAACATGCCCCCGTTCACCGACAACCTGCGCGGCATATTGCGTCCACCCACCGGGCGCGGCGCCCAGATCGACCACCCGTTGGCCTGGTTTCAGAAATCGGTCCCGCTCATTGAGTTCCTTGAGTTTGTATACTGCACGCGAGCGATAACCCTCACGCTGAGCGCGCATCACAAATTCGTCACGAAAGTGTTCAGCCAGCCAACGCTGACTGCTATTTGACCGGGCCATAGGCTCCCCTGATCGTCGAATAATCGATCATTATCGCCCGAAGCGGGGCATTCACCAAACCGGAATACATAAAAAACCGACTGTCGAAAGCCGGTTTTGCATCGCGCCGGATATATGGTTCAGGTTGATCAGTGCTTCATCATGCCTGGCATCGCAGGCCGTTTTTTTACCGGCACCATGATCGTTTCATGCGAGCCGTCTGCAAACGTGAGCGTCACTGGCAGTGAGTCACCCGCCTGCAACCGTTTCTCCGGTTGGATCAACATGATGTGATAACCACCGGGTGCCAGCCTGGTTTCGCCATGGGCGGGCACAATGATCTCTGTCTGCTCGATCATTTTATGCATGCCATTAACTTCGATCGACTTGTGCAACTGGACGAGTTTGAAGCCCGGCGCTTCGGCTTTGACCAAGGCTTCAGGCTTGTCGGTCTGGTTATTCAAATTGAGAAAAACTGCGCTCGCCATTGCTCCGGGGGGTTGCTCGGGAATCCAGGCATCGGAAATCACGGGCGCCGCAAACGCACCGCCACTTATAGCCATAAACACTGAACCCACTAACATTCGCTTCATTGCACCACCTCTTTGAAAAATCGAACCAAAGCCTGATCTATCGCCGCCGGATCATGCGGTGATGGCAAAATGGCGACCATCTTGCCATCAGGGGAAATCAACCGATACGCGGTATCGTGATCAATTTCATAACTCATATCACCGGGAGTGTGCGCCGAGATTCGGTACCCCGCCTTCATCGGTTTGGTGACTTTATCGATCATCGACCGCATCCCCGTCATCCCCATGAACTGCTTATCGAAATAATGAACGTACTCATTGATCCGCTTGGGCGTATCCCGCTCGGGATCCACGGACAAAAACACAATCCGCCACTTCACGCCGGGCAATGACTGCTGCAACTTCGGCAACAACCCCGCCAAAGCGGTCAGTTCGGTCGGGCACACATCGGGACAGAAGGTGTACCCGATGTAAAACAGCGTCCAATGCCCCTTGAATAATTCCGGTGTCTTGACCGGCCCGTTTGCCGTCATGAATTCGGCAGACGGGACAACGACAGGAGATTCCAGCGAACGTATCACCAGCAAATCCTTCGGCTCGAAAGCGGACAGCCGCTGGATATCGACTGCACGCTCATTGATCGAGCCACGCTGATTCTGGTCGCCACAAGCCGAAATTCCGAACGAGACAAACGCACCCAAGGCCAGCAGCGCCAGAAAACGCACCAACACCAGAGACACATGCGGGAATCGACACCCAGAACCAGCGTGCAACATGAAATACCCCTTTCCGAAGACAATTAATCCATCACCACAACCACAGTTACTCCACGCCGGGAATCGATTGGTTAAAAATGATTAAACCGTTAATATGCCCCCTATCGGGCACCAGTCACAATGTGTGATTTCACACACTTTTTCCTTTTGACTGCTTCACTTTGGTTTTATATATCCTCGGTACTCGGATACCGGTTCCATTTTTCACCAGCAAGATCAGCATGGCTCTCACAAATAAACAAAAACAGTTTCTGCGCGCACAGGCCCACCACCTCAACCCTGTCGTACTTCTTGGTCAACACGGGCTGACAGACGCCGTCATGGCTGAAATCGAGCTCGCACTGACTACGCACGAACTCATCAAAGTGCGTATCCCAGGTCAGGATCGGGATGACAAGAAAGATATGATGCAGCAGATCGCCACCACGACCGGTTCTGAGCTGGTGCAATCTGTAGGGCACATTGCCGTGTTTTACCGCCCCGATCCGGATGGTGCGCGTTTGGCCTTGCCCAAAGCCACTGCCGGATCCAACCGGCGTTGATCGGCTATTGATCAAACGATGATTCTGCCTTTTCTGAGTGAGGGCGAACACGCTGACCCCGACGATTTCCCACCGGTACACCGGGCACTCACGGAACCCAATGGATTACTGGCGGTAGGTGGCGATTTAACCTTGCCGCGCATGGTCTGTGCCTACAAACGCGGCATTTTCCCCTGGTTTGGCGCGGGCGATCCCGTGCTTTGGTGGGCACCTGATCCGCGCACAGTGTTGACCCCAGCAGGCTTTCACCTTTCCCGATCACTCGCCAAATGGCGCCGCCAGCAACGTTACCGAATTACGGTGAATAAAGCCTTCGCAGACGTGGTCGCCGGTTGTGCGGCCCCGCGTTCAGATCAGGACGGCACCTGGATCGTGCCGGACATGTTCAAGGTGTTCATCGAACTCCATGAAGCAGGACACGGATATTCCATCGAAATATGGGATGGCGCGCAATTGGTTGGTGGCCTGTTCGGGGCGAAATTCGGTCGCGCCGCGTTCGGCGAGTCCATGTTCAGCCGGGTGCCGAATGCATCCAAACTCGCTCTGGCGGCCATCCTCATCGATCAGAGCTGGGGCGAAATCGACTTTCTCGACTGCCAGTTCACGACCACTCACCTGTTGAGCCTCGGGGCGGAAGAATGGTCACGAAGCCAGTTCAACAAGCGTTTGGCCACGAGCATTGCGACGCATCAGGGCGATTGACGAAACCCACGCCAGCCGCGATGATCAAGCCCTAACGAATCCGGTACACGCCCGTATTCGTTAGCGAAAAATCAACCACATACGTGATTGATTTGCGGGCAGGACATCCATGTCCCGCAATAACAGGCTGTTGAAATGAGTATTTCATCAGCCTATTACGCCTCCTTGCTTTTCTAACCTGATGACACGTACACCACGATGCAACACGATGCCATGGCCTCATTACTGATTTTATTGATCATCTCGGTCGTCGCCGTGGTGGGGCTTCGTCGTTTGCGCCTGCCCGCAATCCTGGGTTATCTCTTCGTGGGCGTTGTCGCTGGCCCCTACAGCTTGGGCTGGATCGGCGATGTCAAAGACATTCACCTGGTTGCCGAATTCGGTGTGGTGTTCCTGCTCTTCATGCTGGGATTGGAATTCTCCCTCCCGCGACTGATCGCGATGCGCCGGGCGGTCATCGGCATGGGCGGAGCACAGGTATTGACTACCGCCATTGTGACGGGCGTTGCGGCATGGTTGATGGGGTTTTCACCGGCCGCCGCTTTCATATTGGCAGGCGTGCTGACCGTCTCGTCCACTGCAATCGTCATCAAGCAACTGGGTGAACAACTGGAAGTCAACAGCCGCCACGGCAACAACGCCGTGGGTGTTCTGCTGTTTCAGGATCTGGCCGTCATCCCCTTCCTGATCATCATCCCTGTTCTGGGCGTGCAAGCGGGCGCATCCAACAGCACGGCACAGATCAGTCTGCACATCGCCCTCACCATCGCAGCGGGGATTGCGGCGGCGGCTGTGCTCTTCTTCGGCGGACGCTGGATTCTGCGCCCGCTTTTCCGGGAAATCGCGCGCGCGCGCTCGGCGGAACTGTTTACCATTGCTGTGCTGCTGGTTGTGTTGGGCGCCGGCTGGTTGACCAATCAGGCCGGACTCTCCTATGAACTCGGTGCGTTTCTGGCCGGTATCGCACTCTCCGAAACGCAATATAAACATCAAATCGAAACGGATGTGCGGCCCTTCCGCGACGTATTGCTCGGCCTTTTTTTCATCACCATCGGCATGATGCTGAACGTACGGGAACTACCGGATGTGTTCGTCTGGGTGCTGCTGTTGCTGGCCCTACTCGTAGTTGTCAAAACCAGCATCGTATTCGTCATCGGGCGAGCCATGGGAGAGGAGCCGGGTGTTGCCCTGCGTACGGGCCTTGTGCTGGCGCAAGGCGGGGAGTTCGGTTTTGCCATGCTTGCCATCACCGCACCGGAGATAATGACCGACTATCAACGGCAGATCGTTCTGGCCGTGGTGATTTTTTCGATGGTGCTGACCCCGATCCTCATCAAGTTCAATGGCTGGATAGCCAAGCACATCGTGCCCAGTTACCAGAAGAACCGTAAGAGTCAGGCAGAATCAATCTCGCAATTCACCAATGAGCTGAGTGGTCATGTCGTGATATGCGGCTTTGGCCGAGTGGGCCAGAACGTCGCTCGCTTACTGCAAAGCGAAGGCTTCGAATATGCGGCCATCGAAATCGATCCGGATATCGTGCAACAGGCCTTGCAGGCCGGCTTGCCGGTTCACTTCGGCAATTCGACCCACGCCGATATTCTCGAGGCCGCGGGGTTGAGCCGGGCGCGGGCACTGGTCATTTCCCATTTGGACGACAGTGCCGCCATCAAGACAACCGAGGTTGCCCGCAGCCTTTCCGAAAACATTCCGATCATGGTGCGCGCACGGACGGACGAACAGATCGATCCTCTGTACGAGGCAGGCGCCACCGATGTGGTTGCCAGTATTTATGAAATGAGCCTCGTACTCTCAGGCAATGTCTTGCGCGCATTGAATGTGCCGGTATCCAAGATTATCCGGCAGATTCAGGAAATCCGGCGGGAAAACTACGCCCCTTTACGACATACCTATGCCGGTAACCGCGCGCGCGACAGCAACGATTTCATTCCGCTCGCACCGCGAACCCTGCGCAACATTTCACTGGTTGAGGGCAGCTACGCCATCGGCCGGACGCTTGAAAGCTGCCTGCCGACCAACAAGACCATTGTGGTCGATGCCATCAACCGTTCTGGTATTCGCGGGGAAACACCGCAAAGCGACACCCTGCTGCAGGAAGGTGACACGCTTACACTGTACGGCGCGCCCGAAGAACTCGATAGCGCCGAACACTTCCTGCTCTCCGGACGGGGATAAATGCCTGGAATAAAACAGGAAGATGTACAACCGTAGAAATGGACGTATCATTGAACACAGTAATGCACGATCAAGGAGCAGGCCATGATCAATTTACACGCCAGTTATACGAATACGCCCATTGCCGACGGCGCGCTTGTCCTCACCGCAAACCAGAACCCGAACTTCAGTTCGGCCCAGACACGCAACATGCCCGTGGAACAGCAAACACCCAACCGCGTGAGCAGCCCGGAACAAGTTGCTGCCGCAGTCAAGAACCCGACTCCAAAGGGCGTTAACGCAAATTCGACAGGCTCCCTGCTCGACGTTCGCGCCTGATAATGGCAAATTAACCACCAACTGTAATACTTATTTCAGCAGGCGGTTAAAGCAGGGCATCGATATCCAGCAGACTGATAGATAAGTTTTATTTGCGCCGCATCCACAGGTGGCTACGCTTGGAGCTGGGTGAAATAAAAATATACCCGGATGAAGACACGCCCAGGAAGATGCAAATAAATCGCCACAGGCTTATATGTGTTGGCTGGAAGTCCACATCAGCCTGATTTCATTGAGGAGCCAAGATGAATCCTATGCCATTCCTGACAAAACACGCTCTGAGCCTGATTTTAGCGGCCTTGGTCTGTAGTACATTTGCCCTGCCTGCTGCGGCCGAAGCGCACGATCCAAGCTGGGGCGCGAGCCTACACGCGCAACACTGCGCGGCCTGTCACGCGGCGCCACATGACGCCGCGTTCTATGAATCACGCCGCGGCGGCAAAATCCAGAACTTCGAGAGCCTGCAAACCAAGGTTCAGTCATGCGCCAACCACTTCAACCTGCCGTGGTTCGACGAAGAGGTCAGTGCTGTCTCGACCTATCTGAATCAGAACTACTACCAATTTGAGTAGTTCTGGTTCGAGTGTCCCCATCATATGGATACACTCTGCGGGCGAGACCGCTAAAAAACGTTAAAGAACTACGAGCCGGTCGGCCAGCGGGTCGAAACGCAACGACAGATCCACGGCGCGAATGTGCTTGGTGATCGCACCGATTGAAATGTAATCAACTCCCGTTTCCGCGACATCGCACACGTTGGAAATATCGACGTTGCCCGATGCTTCCAGCTTCGCTCGCCCGTCGTTCAAAGCCACAGCGGCACGTAGCCCATCCAAGTCGAAGTTATCCAGTAGAATCCGCTCAACGCCCGCCGCCAAAGCTTCCTCGAGCTGGTCGAGGGTTTCAACCTCTACCTCAAGGGGAACATCCGGGTTGATCATGCGACTGGCCTGCACCGCAGCCGTGATCGATCCCGCAGCCATGATGTGGTTTTCCTTGAGCAAAACCATGTCATACAGACCCATGCGATGATTGAAGCCCCCGCCGCAGGTGACTGCGTATTTCTGCGCCGTGCGCAAACTGGGGATCGTCTTGCGGGTATCGAGAATGCGCGCCGATGTCCCGCTGATGGCATCGACAAAGGTGCGGGTTGCTGTCGCAGTACCACTCAGTGTTTGCAGAAAATTCAAAGCCGTACGCTCGGCCGTCAGCAGGGCGCGTGCCGGCCCGTCCAGCCTACAAATGACACTATCTGCCGGGACGGTATCGCCATCACGGTACAGCCACTGAACCAGTGAACGATTCGATACGCGGCGGAACGCGGTTTCTGCCCAGGCTGTGCCAGCCAATATGCACGATTCCCGCGCTACAATCCGCCCCTGCATCATCTGTTCGGCCGGAACGAGTCGCGCAGAAACATCACCGCCGCCCATATCTTCGGTCAGCGCGCGCGTTACATCATCTGCTATCTGCTGGGAATCAATCATCACTTCGATTTTTTCGGAATTTGAGGGCCCTTACTGTACCGCTCGGCGCCCATGAAGGCTAGCGCGCTGCACAGGACACCCTTGACTCAAGACACTGGTTGCGCAACACCACCAAGGTCCCCCAGGGAATCTCTGCACGAATCCATCCATGGCTTCATGGGCCTACACCAGCTTTGCGTGCAGAAACACCCGCGCCGGTGGGCTTGCGCCAGCTGAATGTTCGGCAGGCGCAAGCCCGCGTTCACGCCCGGCACGGTTTCAGAAATTAAATGGCTTACGTCATTGTGCGGCAGGGCTTCCGTGCCCTGCACGGGAAGGGCTGCATTTGTGCTGACCTTCCCTAGACACAAACCACCCGATTATCCATCACTTGGATAATCGGGCGGTTTGTCATATTGTCATAATCGTGTCATTCCCTTGCGGTCAAATAGTCATCACCCTGCAACACGAGCATTAACCATGGCACGCAAAACAATTTTGATCGTTGAAGACGAGAAACCCATTCGGGAGATGGTAGCGTTTGCCCTCGGGCGCGCGGGCTACGATCTGATCGAAGCGGGCGATGTATCCGAAGCGTTCGAACAACTGACGCACAAACTACCGGATCTGGTCCTGCTGGACTGGATGCTTCCGGGTGCCAGCGGCATCGAATTCGCCCGACGCATGAAGCGGGATGAACTTACACGGGACGTGCCGATCGTCATGTTGACTGCACGAGGCGAGGAAGAAGACAAAGTCAGCGGCCTAGAGGCCGGTGCCGATGACTATATCACCAAACCATTTTCACCTCGGGAATTGATGGCGCGCATCAAGGCTGTTCTGCGTCGCGCATCACCCGATAGCGAAGGCGGCATGATCGAAGTGGCGGGTTTGCGGCTTGATCCGGAAAGCCATCGGGTGACGGGCGGCAATGTCGATATCGATGTCGGCCCGACCGAATTCCGTCTTCTGACCTTCTTCATGACGCACCCGGAGCGCGTGTTCAGCCGGACGCAATTGCTCGACCGCATCTGGGGCCGCAACGCCTATGTGGAAGAGCGCACCGTCGATGTCCACATTCTGCGTCTGCGCAAGGCCCTGATGCCCAGCGGATTCGATGCCCTGATTCAAACGGTACGCGGCGTCGGCTACCGGCTATCCAGCAAAGCCTGATCGATCGTGCCGCGGAATATACTTAACACTGTCAAACGTCCCGATCGATCCCCCACAGCCCGATACAGGCACCAAGACCGGATATGGCGCCTGAACGCCGCACGCTGGCGGCAGGAATTCATGATGCTTCTGCTCTCGGCTTTGCCGGGTGGGATTTTATTCATGTTTGGTGGCGCAATCAGTTGGGCCGTCGCGCTCACGCTAGGTTGCTACGCCCTCTCACTGCTGTATCGGCTGATGCGCCTGGCGCGCAGTGTCCGGCGTCGGTTCACCAGTCACACAACCTATGGGCTGACCGGCCTGATTCAGGATCGTCAGCGCCGTGTACGCGCCTCTTGGGTTCGGCGACAACGCAAGCTGGTCGATTTATTGAAGCGCTACCATCGCTCCGCCATGTCGGTACCCGATGCGATGGTGGTGCTGACCCCGTTGCGTGAAATCGAGTGGCTGAACGATGCCGCCTGCGATCTGCTGAATCTGACGCAGAACGATGTGGGCCTGCGTATCGACAATTTGATACGCGATCCCACATTCGTGAATTGGCTGGGGGAAGGCGCTTCGGGGCGTGTGCTGGAATTCCAGTCTCCGGGCGATGAGCAGCGGGCGCTGAATCTGCGCATGGAGCCCTATGGCGAGGATCGCAGCTTGCTGATCGGTCGGGACGTGACGGCGCTCTATCGTCTTCAGGGCGTGCGGCAGGATTTCGTGGCCAACGTGTCGCATGAATTGCGCACACCATTGACCGTGCTGGCGGGCTATCTCGAAACGCTGCTCGACAGCGAGGAAGATACGCAGGGTGAAATGTTCCGCATTCTTACCAACATGCACCAACAATCGGAGCGTATGCGTCGCATCGTCGAAGATCTGTTGCTGCTTTCGCGACTGGAAACCTCTCGCCCCGACGAGGAGTATTTCGAGTCCATCGACATGCGCAGTCTGCTCGAAACCGTCGCTCACGACGCACAATTGCTCTCCGGCGCAGAACAGCATCAGATTCTGCTGGAAGTAGACCCGGGGCTATGGCTGGTCGGCATCATGCGAGAGCTGCACTCAGCCTTGTCTAATCTGGTCTTCAACGCCGTCAAATACACCCCCGGCGGAGGAACAATCACCATTCGCTGGCAGCAAAACGAAAAAAACCAACCCGTTTTTGAAGTGGAGGACACCGGCATCGGCATCGAGCCACGGCATATTCCCCGACTGACCGAACGCTTCTACCGCATTGATGTGGCGCGATCACGCTCACGCGGCGGTACGGGGCTCGGCCTGGCGATCGTCAAGCACGTGATCCTGAGACACGAGGCCAAACTCGATATCACAAGCCAGATCAGCCAGGGCAGTGTGTTCCGGGTCACCTTCCCTGCCTCGCGTGCCGAACGCCATAACACGCCGACAGCGACCGTCGGCATGAAAAACGGCCCGTAAGGGGCATAAGCTTTGGGCTCAACAGTGCAGCGGTTCGAAAACGTAGCCCAGTCGCCGGCTATTCGACGCCCCATTTGGACAACCGATAGCGCAGTTGCCGCAAACTCAGGCCCAATTGCCTGGCCGCCTCGCTGCGATTCCACCGGGTCATCTCCAACGCATTCAACACTTGGCGCTGTTCTTCGGCTTCCAGCGCGCTGCTGGGCGGAGTGACGGCCCAGCTCGTGGACACACTGGCAGCCTGAAACGCAGGCCGGGCAACCTGCTCGATCGAAGGAGTGTATGCGCCGGGATCGGTTAAGGCAGAGACGCCGAGCAGATCACCATCGGTCAGCGCAACCCCGCGCTCCAACAGATTTTCCAATGCCCGGACATTACCTTCAAATGGCTGCTGAGCCAACCAGTGCAAGGCCTCTGTTGTCAGACGGGGTGGGCGGCGGCGTTCCCGCTCGGCCAGTTTATCCAGAATATGGGCACAGAGCGCGGGCAAATCCTCCAGGCGCGCGCGCAGGGGGGGGACGCGCAGCTCGATCACATTAAGGCGGTAAAACAGGTCGTGACGAAATTGTCCGTCGCGCACCGCCGCGTTGAGGTCCTGATGCGATGCTGAGATGATGCGGACATCGATGGGTATTTCGGCTGATTCACCAACGGGGCGCACCTTGCGCTCCTGAATGGCGCGCAGGAGCTTGACCTGCAAACCCAAAGGCAGGTCGGCAACCTCGTCCAGAAACAGGCTCCCACCTTCCGCCGCGCGGAAAAGCCCTTCATGCGCCCTATGTGCTCCTGTAAAGGCCCCCTTTTTGTGGCCGAACAATTCGCTCTCGATCAATTCAGCCGGGATGGCGCCACAGTTGACCGGGATAAAGGGGCCATCGGCCCGACCGCTGAAGGCATGAATCTGACGTGCCACCAATTCCTTGCCCGTGCCGGACTCGCCACAGATGAACACCGGCGCCTGTGAGCGGGCGACCTTTTGAATCGTCTCGCGCAACTGCTGCATGGTACGCGACGGACCGATCAGGGATGGTGCGCCCTCCCCCCGCGCTGAGGATATCGGCCGATCATCCCCAGGCACGGCATCCTCTTGTGCACCGTTTGGTTCTGTTGCCGTGAATTGCGTGTCCGGCGGGTTCGCCTTGAGTGCGTCTCGCAGAAGTCGCTTGAGCACCAGCTGCTCGATCGGCTTGGACACGAAATCGAAGGCACCGGCCTTGAGTGCACGAACAGCGGCATCAACCTGTCCATGCGCCGTGATCACCGCCACGGGCAAGTCAGGAAACCGCTGGCGTATCTCATCGAGCAGATCCAGCCCATCGCCATCGGGCAGGTGCATGTCGGTCAAACAAAAATTGAGTATGTGGCCCAGCTCGGCCAATTGAGCACGCGCGCTGGCCAGATCGGCGGCCAGATGACAGGTCACGCCTTCGCGGCGGAGCGACAAAGCGATTAGCGTGCGGA
Organism: Halothiobacillus sp.; assembly: GCF_027346185.1. Taxonomy (GTDB): domain Bacteria; phylum Pseudomonadota; class Gammaproteobacteria; order Halothiobacillales; family Halothiobacillaceae; genus Halothiobacillus. The sequence continues at coordinate 11,047 of NZ_DAIESY010000054.1, read as the reverse complement.
TGTCCAGTTCATCGTCAACGATCAAGCAGGCGGTCATAAACAAAATCCCGGTTCATGAAGCGCCATCATACAGCGCGCGGACAACGGAGCACAAAGCAGGTGCCGTGCGCATCGGCAGCCGCACCCTTTACCGCCGCTTCGACAAAAAGCTGTGCGCCGTTGGACAAAGCAAGCTCTCGGCTGACATACAATCCCAGCCCCACCCCTTCGACATGGGTAGTGAAAAACGGCTCGAACAGCGAACGGGCGGCCGCATCACAAAGGCCAGGGCCACGATCACAAATCCGGAGCACCACGGTTTCCTCTGTGTCGATATCGCAAGTCAGGTTCAAATAGACCATACCATCGGCACTGCGTCCATGCCGTACGGCATTGGTAACAAGATTATCCATGATCTGCCACAAGTGAGCCGCATCAAAAGTCAGTGCACAGTCGGCATCTGCCTGTTCAGGCGCCTGCCAGATCACCGAATTTGCTTCCCAGTAAAGCCGGTGCAGTTTGACAAACTCGTGCAGCCATTGGGCAAAATTAATCCGGACCGGCTGAACCTGCGGCTTGCGTGCCACATCCAGCACCCCTTCGACCAACGTGTTGATTCGTGCACTGTGACGGATAATGATCGGGATCAGTTCGGCGCGTTCCTCATCCGAGGTGGAGTCGGCTAGCAACTCGCTGGCCTGGCGAATGGACGACAGCGGGTTGCGCACCTCATGGGCGATGCTCGCCGTCAACCGGCCCAGCGAGGCCAGCTTGCTCTCCTGCACACGGGCGTCTTCCACGGACAAATCGACCAGAATCACCAAGGCCCGCTGCCCGAGCCCGGTTTCCAGCGGATGGAACTCCGCCCGGAATCGGAGCGGTTCATCACACTCGATGCTGCCGCTGTTTCGCCCGTCATACCAATCCTGCAGGGCCCCCACAAGCGCGGGGTGCACATCCCTCAAGCGCATTTTTACCGGAAATTTCCCCACCGTTTTGCGAACATCACCCTGCCGGCGCGCCGCCAGCAACTGCCGCGCTGCTGTGTTGATATAGTCCACCTCTCCGGCCGGATCACTGATCAAAATGCCATTTGATGAGCGCTCGATGATCTGAACAGCCAAAGTAGACAGGTAATGAATTTCCTCTTCTTTGCGCTGACTCAGGCGCTCCATCCTTTGGACGCGTTGCTCGAAAGTCGCTACCAGAATCGCCACCACGAACAGGGCAAAGCCGAGAAATCCCGCCGCCGCGAACTGACGTTCTTCGTGATCGACCAGAGAGGAAACCATCGTCTCGCCCAGCACCATGATGCTGGCCAAGGCGGCGTAGCCCATAGCGGCCGTGGCGCCCAATAAGACCGCCGACAGGCCGACCGCGATAATCATCAACAGGGCAATGCCGCCACCAGGGCCACCCGATGCGTGCATCACCAACACCAGAACAATGATGTCACCGAACGCGTGCAAATGCGCCTGCGGACGGAAAGGCAGGACATGCAGTTCGAGCAGGAACTCGAAACCCATAGCGAGGACAAGATAACCCCAGGCGACAAAACCGAACAGGTAGGGATCCTGCTGCCCGAAAACCTGTGGTCCCCGGCCGGAAATGGAGGCGGCGACGAGCGCAAAGGCAAGAAAAACACGGTAGGCATTGACGAGACGAATACCCCGCCAGTTGTCGGCTTCGGAACCAGATCTGGTATTGGGGCGAGTATGAATCATTGGGCCTCGATCATTGATGTCGGGTCATGAGTTCGCGAATCACGAATGATCGCTTGAGGAATGCCGATCATGCCATTTCTGGGCATGCTCCCAACTGCAAAAAGAGTGGCCATCGCGCATCACCGCCTTGTTTTTTGCCGTGAACACGCCGCATTCGGCACAGCGGATCGTCTCGAAGGTGTCGAGCGGCTTGTCGCGTGGCAATCGCGGTACCGTGCGTGCACGACGTTTGTATACCACGTAACCGACAATCCCGAGAATGATGACGATCCAGAACAATAATTTAGACATGAAATCTTCACAGTAAAAAATCAGGGCACATACAAGAAGTGCCGCTTATCTTACTGCGTTTGGCCCCGGAACCAGATAGCTAATCCGGTACGAAATTCAGTACATCACCATTGATGCAGTAGCGTTTGCCGGTTGGTGGCGGGCCATCGTCGAAAACGTGGCCCAAATGGATGCCCGAGCTGGCACTGATCACCTCGACACGGTGCATGCCGTAAGCATTGTCCTCTCTGAGCTCGATGGCGCCCGGTAGGGGGTTGAAGAAACTCGGCCAACCGGTGCCGCTGTTGAATTTGGTGTCGCTTCGGAACAAGGGCGCACCGGTAATCGGATCCACGAAGGTGCCGGGGCGTTTTTCGTCCAGATGCGAGCCGGTTCCTGGTCGCTCGGTGCCTTGCTCAAAGGCGATTTTCTGTTGTTCCGGCGTTAACAGGTGAAAGCCGAGCCATTTCCAGAATCGGTCTTTGTCGCCGTTGTAGCCGGTGTATCGGGATACTTCCTTGCCCTGCTCGAACAGCACGATGGTGGGCGTGGCAAACAGGGCTTTCTCCAGCGTCCAGCCCTTGGGCGGATTGGGGTTGAGCGTGGCGACGACCGGCACAGGCGAACGCCAATCGGCCAGCACGTCTTTCTTGAACTGGGCGCAGAACGGGCAATCATGCGCTTCAAACACGATCAGTTGACGATCGGCATTCAAATCCGCCGCAACCAGTTGCGGCGCCGGGACAGAAGCGGCCTGATCACTGCCGGGATAGGCCACGCCGGTACCCCCCAGACCACAGTAGCCGTTCGGGTTTTTCTTGAGGTAGTCCTGATGGTACTCCTCGGCGGTATTGTAATTACGCAACGGTGCAATCTCGGTGGTGATCGTGCCGCGTCCGGCACGCGTCAGGGCTGATTGATACGCGTCTCGCGTTTCCAGTGCGACCGCCTTTTGCGCGTCGTCATGGTAATAAATCACGCTGCGGTAGTTGCTGCCGACATCGTTACCCTGACGATCACCCTGTGTAGGGTCATGGTTTTCCCAGAATTTGATCAGGATGGTTTTCAGGCTCACCTTGGCCGGATCAAAAGTGACCTTGATGACTTCGGCGTGATTCCGCTCATCGAGCGCCCCCCGGCGGATGGCCTGCTCGTCGTTCAGAATCTCGCGATAGCCAACCCGCGCCTTGTCACCGCCCGCATAGCCGGATTCGACATCCACCACACCGGGGATTTCCGACATGCGCTTTTCCGCACCCCAGAAGCAGCCCAAACCCAATACGATTGAGTCGGTGGCCGCGGGGCGCGTTTGACCTGCGCCAGTATCGGCCGCGTAAACATTGCTTGCCATGAATACAATCCCTCCGATCAATAAACCTAACTTTTTCCAGATCTGCTTTCGACTGCTTTGAAACATGACTCGTTTCCCACGTATTTGTTCGTGCTCTGAGTGTAGTTCGATCAACGATGAAATTCCGTTACAGAAATCATACGGGCAGCCTGATGAGAGCGGGCAGAAAAAACGGGGTGATTGGGAAAAGGGCGGAAGTGCCTTTTTTGACAGGCTATTCGTGCCGGGAATCGGGCCGATTGCCGCTGTCCTTGTACATCAACTGCGTGATCTGCTCGGAAACAAGACCAATCAGAAAAATGGTGACCGCTGCGCTCCACAAAAACACCGATGCCAGCGACAAGCGATTGAATTCACTGTAGGTGTACAGGTAATAGCCCAGTCCGACAATGAAATGCAGCAGGGAAACCGGCAGGAACAATTTGAGGGGGGAGTACAGGGTGCCGATCTTGAAGATGATCAGCAAAAAACGGATGCCATCCTTGACGGGCCGAATATGGCTTTTGCCAATCCGCTGGGCTGCCATGATCGGGACATAGGCCACACCATAGCCGGCGCGGAAGAACGCCATTGTGCAGGTGGTGGGGTAGGAGAACCCGTTGGGCAACAAATAGAGAAATTCACGGAATTTATCGGCGCGCACGGCGCGAAAGCCGGAAGTCAGATCTTCGATCTTCTGACCGGTCATCCAGGAAGCCAGCGCATTGTAGAAGCGGTTGGCCAAACCACGACCCACGCTGGCCTGTGAACCGGATTGGCGCGCGCCCACCACCATGTCCAACCCGTCGCCGAGCCGGGCAAGCAAACGGGGAATGTCCGCCGGATCGTGTTGACCATCGGCATCCATGAACACCAGCACCTCGCCGGTCGCGTGACGCGCGCCGGTTTTGATGGCCGCGCCATTGCCCACACTGTAGGGATGCGTGATGACCCGTGCCCCAGCCGCTTCTGCCACTTGGGCCGTATCATCGGTCGAGCCATCGTTGACCACGAGAATTTCTGCATCGGGAAAGGCCTGACGAATCCGACTGACGGTATCTCCCACCGCCCCGACTTCATTCTTGGCGGGCAGGATGATCGAAAGGGCGGTTGAAGCCATCATGGCAGGGGGTTCCTTAAAGGGTCTGATTGAATACAGCGGTCTGTTATCGATCTAATCTGAATGTTAACCGGGCTCTCAACCGGGCTTGCCGAAGTGCTGGGCCAGACGGGCGAGCTTCTCTTCCATACTCAGGTTCTCGGTTGCGGGTGCCGCAGCCTGAGTACCGGGAGCCACCGGTTTGTCTGATCGCGGAGGGCGCGCCTGATCCCGGCGCGGACGGCGCGGGCGCTGCCCTGATGATGCGCCAGCATCTGCATCACGCCCTTTTCCTTCGCTTCCAGTGGCAGGACGCGGTTTGCGGGCCTGCTTGGCACGGGGCGGCTTCTTGCCCTCTGTGGACTCATCTGTAGATTGCTCACCCGAGGCGGCATCTGCCGGATTCTGCGCAGCCTTGTTTTCTTCTTGGCTTGCTTTTTGGCGCGCTTCTCGTTGTTGCTTGATCGCAACGATCTGGGCTTTGGCAAATTCGCGAGCCTTGTCGTCCACTTCCTCGGCAGGTTCTCCGGCGAGCGTGATGCGGTGCGTGTTGTGCACCATGCCGTAGTGGTACGACAACCGGGATGTATAAAATTTGATGCCCGTGCGAATCGCGTGGCTGTTCAAGCCATCAAGTTCAGCCGGACGATTCGCCAGAATCTGCTGCAACACACCGATTGTCAGTGGCTTGACCGAGCGCGGCTCCGCAAAGAAAGCCGAAGGCCAGGCCGCAACTAGGCGGGCGATGACTTCCTGCGGAGGAACCCGCTTTTTGGCGGGTTTATCCGTCTTTTGTTCAGAATCTGTGGGCTCCGAATCCGTCTGCTCCAACCCTGCCGGCATCTGGTCAGCGCTCGGCTCGATCGCATGTTCCACGGGTGTTTCAGATGTCACATCAGCCTCTGCCGATACAGTAGCGTCCGGCGCCGATGCCACGGAGCCGGTCTGATCAAGAGCCAGATCGCGGAATGGGGATTGATCAGCCGCATCAGCAGCAGGGCGGGAAGATTGCTCGGTCATATTCAAAAGCTACTGGCCATAGTACAAGGAAGACAGGATGCGGAGCTTAACGGTTTAGCAAGTCGTACACCACATCGGCGACAACCTGTCCGGCCAAATTGGCGATCACCACGTCGGCACCGACCTGATAATAACGGTATCCGGGCGGCAATGGCTGCAGCCCGCGCACAACCTCGTAAGGCAGTGGGGCATAGGCATACGGCGGTGGCCACGGCGCGCCGCGATAGAGTTTTTTGGCCTGTCCCGGAGGCAAACGATGCGCACCGTGCCCGTGGCGACGATACCAATCCGTGATGTAGTACTGCTCTCGAGTGGTGATTTGGTAGTGATCGTGCCCACGATCCGCTCGCTCGCCACGACGATCATCGCCGCGATCATGATCGTCATCGTGATGTTTATCCGATCGATCCTGTCCGCCAGCCCAAGGTGGCGGGTCGGCACGCGCAACCGTGCTGTCGACACTCACGCTGAACATACTGGCCAAAACGGCCATTAAAACCTGATTTCTCAAACGCATAGCACACCCTCCCGGGTTAATTCGGCGAACGATCCATTTGCTGGATCATCGCCCTAAGTTTGAATAATAACCAAAGCCCGGGCAAAGCGGCGATAAAAGTCAGCACAAAAAAACTGGGCCACCCCAAGGCGGTTACCGTCAACCCCGCAACCGGCCCGAGGTATACGCGCCCCAAGCTGGCAATCGCCGACAACAGCGCAAACTGCGTGGCGGAATAACGGATGTCACAAGCCGCCATCAACAAGGCCACAAAGGCCGCCGTACCGAGCCCGCCCGTGAAATGTTCCAGCGCGATGACCGGCACCATCAATTCCAGACTGGGCGCCACCGCCAGCAGGGCGTAACCCAAGTTAGTCACCGCCTGCAGGACACCGAACACCATCAGTGAGCGGAACAGGCCCAGCTTGATCATCCACAAACCGCCGAACAAACCGCCGACGAGGGTGATAACCAACCCCAGACCGTTATTGATCAGGCCGATCTCGGCGAGGCTGAAACCGGCACCACGAATAAGGAACGTGGTTGAAAGCGCGCTGGCAAAGGCATCACCGAATTTGTACAGCACAATCAGCGCCAGCAAGGCCCAGGCTTCGCGTCGCCCGAATAACTCCCGCAGAGGCTCGACCACCGCTGCCAGCAGGCTCGGTGGCGCCAATTCCAGGGTGTTTTTCTCCGGGGCAATCAAGGTGGCGACGATGCCGATACCCATGAAAACGGCCATCGCCGTGTAGGTGAGCGGCCAACCGAAAAATTGGGCAAAGATCATCGCCAGACTGCCGGCCGCCAGCATCCCGAGGCGATAGGCCATGACAAACAATGCCGCACCGAAACCACGCTCTTCGGGGCTGAGTGTGTCGGTTCGCCACGCATCAATGGCGATATCCTGCGTGGCAGAGAACGTTGCCAACATCAAAGCCAAAAGAGCGAACGGCCAGATCTGGCTTTCTGGTTTCGTGATTGCCATGGCCAGCAGAGTCAATGCAATGGCTACTTGCGCCAGCAACATCCAGCTTCGACGTCGCCCCAGCCAGCGGATGCTGTACCAATCGAGCAACGGCGCCCAGAGAAACTTGAGCGTGTAGGGCAACCCGACCAGCGCAAACAAGCCGATCGTGGACGTGCTGATGTGACTCACCGTCAACCAGGCTTGCAAGGTACCGGAACTCAACAGGAAAGGCAGTCCCGAGGAAAACCCCAGCAACAGAACCGCGAGCTCGGTTCGAGAGGTCAGGACACGGCGAAAAGGGGTTAACCAGGAGATATTCATGCTGCGCATCCTCGCACGAAAAATCGGTTTGCGCTGCATTTGGGATAAACTTGGCCTCGTTCACCACTGAAATAGACCAACATGCACTGCACTATCTACAAAAGCCTGAAAAAAGCCGATTTGTACCTGTTTCTGCCCAAGGGCACCTTGCCGGACACGCTGGACGCGACAATACGGGCACCTTTTGGCCGACTGGAAGAAGTCATGCATCTGGATTTGAGCGTGGATCGGGCTCTGGCCAGGACGGATGCGGCCACGGTTCGCCACTATCTGTCGACGCTCGGGTTTTATGTGCAAATGCCGCCCGGAAGCCAGAACTGGGCACATTGGGACAACCTCAAGGCCGGCATTCCGCGGCCAGTTGGCCTGTAACCCGGCTTCGAGATTCCATCCCACCCTGTTCAATACCCAAGTCCATACTCTTTTAGGAGCCTTCGCCTTGCGACCACTGAGCTTTTTAACGCGTAGTCTCTTTCTGTTGGTACTTTTAGCTCTTGGAGGTTGCCTGTTCAATAACGGCCCCGATAAAGACTCCGTGCGACAGATTCTGCAAGATCAACTCGATCCATCCGGCAAAGTCATCGTGGTCGAACGCATTGACTCCCTCAACGCTGCCGAGCTGAACCACCAATGGACAGTCGACGTCACCGCCACACTGGCCTTCAAACAGAGCGCAGAACAGGTTGCCAAATCACTGCAAAACGCCGACTCAGCCAGCAGTCTGCTGGGGACCGTCGGGCAAATTGGCCTGATGTTGCAGTTCGGTAATTTCAAGCAAGGCCAGACGCAAATCTATCTCACGCGCCTGCAACTCTTGAAAGGGTCCAGCGGCTGGATGCCGGTCGAACGTAAATAATGCCGCTCGACGTCGCTATGATGCGGCTGCCGCGTCCTGCATCTTCCTGATATAGTCCATACCTTGAGGACTGTATCGTACTCGTCCAACTCACTGTCTCCATGAATGAAGGTGATCCCATGCCCGATACGGCTACCGCGTTAATGAACACCGCTCCCCTGGTTGTTGATCTGGCCGATCGCAGTTATCCAATCTACATCGGGGTTGATTTGCTCAAGCAGCCCGAGCTATTGGCTCGACACATTCTGGGCGATACAGCCGTAGTCGTATCCAACACCACGGTCGCACCGCTCTATGCCGACACGCTGATAGCTGGGCTGCGGGCATTCAAGAAAGTCGAACAGATCGTGCTGCCGGATGGCGAGCAGTACAAATCCCTTGAGGTACTCAGCACGATTTTCGATGCACTGGTAGATGCGCGCTGCGACCGCCAGGCCACGCTGATTGCCCTGGGTGGCGGCGTCATCGGCGACATCACCGGCTTCGCCGCCGCCAGCTACCAGCGCGGTGTACCCTTCATCCAAATTCCGACGACACTGCTCTCGCAGGTCGATAGCTCCGTTGGCGGAAAAACCGGGGTCAATCACCCCCGTGCCAAGAACATGATCGGCGCGTTTTACCAGCCCCGCTGCGTGATAGCGGACATCCGCACACTCGACACCCTGCCCGATCGGGAGTTGTCGGCTGGGCTGGCGGAAATCATTAAATACGGCCTGCTCTGGGATGTGGATTTCCTCGACTGGATCGAAGCCAATATGGCCAAACTGCGCGTCCGCGAAGAAACCGCTTTAAAGCATGCCATCACCCGGTCTTGCGCCATCAAGGCCGATATCGTCAATCAGGACGAACGTGAAGGGGGACTGCGTGCCCTGCTCAATCTGGGGCACACCTTCGGCCACGCCATTGAAACCGGCATGGGCTACGGCAACTGGCTGCATGGTGAAGCGGTGGGTGCGGGCATGTGCATGGCGGCGGATCTTTCCCATCGGCTCGAATGGATCAGTGCCGCTGATCTGGCCCGCGTTTATCGCATTGTGGCTGCAGCAGGGTTGCCGACACAAAGCCCGAGCGAGCTCAGTGTCGAAACGATCCGCAGTCTTATGGACAGTGACAAGAAAGTGCAGAGTGGTCGACTTCGACTGGTCCTGATGCACGGCCTCGGTTCGGCGCTCGTCACCGACAAAGCTCCGGAAGAAACCCTGATGGAAACGTTACGACATACCCACGCAACGGCCTCTTAATTGCGACTCTGATTTGAATGGACACCCTCATGAATACCGCGCAGCAACACGCACTCGATCAAGCCAATCTGATCACACAACTGATCAAATACGCCGACCGGACCATCTTGGTCGAGAGCGCATCCGAACCGGAACGACGGGCATTCGTCAAGCTGCTGGACGAACAGCTACCGGATCACATCGACATCCTCGGCCTGAGGGCCAGCCCGACCACCACCCCATCGGCGATCATCACCCTGGTCACTGAAGCGTTGCAACTCTCGCCGGGAATCGAGTCCCCACAAGAACTGGCCACCGCTGCTCACGAAGCGCTTACGGCATCCGAGCGCGTTCTGGTCGTCATTGAAAATGCCCATGTCTGGCTCAACACCCCGCAATGGTCAGAGATGGTCAGTTACCTGCGTGCGGCGCACGACTTCGCAGCAAACCAACTGCTGTTCCTGTTAACGGGCGATATCGGCCTGACCGATCAACTCCGGCTCGAACCCGAACTCTCCGAAATGCAGAGTGATATGCACCCTTGCCAACTGCTTGGAGAAACCCCGCCTTCAACAGAACAAACGCCAGCTGAAGCTCCCACCGCCACAACGGTCCAATCTCTGTTCGTCGACGATCCGGAAGATGGCCGCGGTTTCAATACGTCAGATCACTTCAAACCAACCAAGCGGTTCAGCCCGGCATTACTGATCGTTGCTGGCATCAGCGTAGCCGTTGTTGCCTTCGGTGGCTTTGCCTTGCTCACTCGCTCGACCGATCAGCCAGCCAAACCACAGTCACTGCCACTGGCAACAGAAACCACCGCGACAAGCACACCCACGTCACTGGCCAGCAACGAAATGGCGCAAACAGACAATCCATTGCCGAATGACGGCCCGGTCAGCACACCGGATCTACAGGCTAGCCAAGCCACTGTAGCCCCGGCAACGCCACCGGCCGCCGTTGCGCCCCCGTCAGCAGAAATTGCCCCTGCAACCCGGCCGACGGAAGCTACAAAGCCTGTCGAGCAATCAACCGCCCCCATTGCGAGTGAAGCACCTCACCTGATTCCACCCAAGTCGCAAAAGTTGGCGGGACAACCTGCCACAACCGCAGCGAAGCCATTAGAAAAAGCTGCACCAACACCGGTCAAACCCCCGGCTCCGGTGGCAAAGCCCGGCGAACCCAAACCAGCAGTTAAACCCGTTGCTGTCGAGGGTGTGGACAACGCGTGGTACCGCGCACGGGCGCCGCACCGTGCCGTCATCCAGATGGGCGCGTTCAATGATGAAAAAGCAGCTCTGGGTTTTATCAAACGTCACACATCAGGTGCACACATAACCGACTGGCACCTGTTCTCTCAAACCAAGAACAACCAGGTGCTGTACACCGTTACCGCAGGCGACTTTGCCACCCCGGAAGCGGCGCGTAAAGGCTTGGCCCAACTGCCGACCGTCCTGCAAAAGCTTAAGCCGTACCCTCGGACATTCGCCTCGATTCGCGAGGTTCTCAAGCCCTGACCGAGCAACCGGGTCGGCCCCACCACTCCCGCAGGCTGGCGTAAATTGTCAACCCAATTCTAAAATGTCCCCTTTTTTCCAAAGCTGAAATGTCCCCTTCTGAGTTGTCCTAGCGCGGGGTGGGTGGTGTAGTGTGCGCAGCCTTGCCGATGGGGGAATGACGCCAGATGTGATCGGGAGCCGGCTTGAAAGAGGGCGTTGCCTGCTGCCTGACTTGGGCTGCATCCACCGTCTGGTGCAGACTTTTT